>CAYOEQ010000167.1:2786-4863 GCA_964402775.1 uncultured Enterobacteriaceae bacterium | reverse complement strand
GAATCGTTCGTTTCCTTGTCAAGAAGTTTAAGAATCGATAGTTTCTTTCATCGTCCGACTACAAACTGCAAGACCTTGTCCATACAGCTATTAATAGTGGAGTAACAGGGAGGATCAATCCCGAGTATCTCCGCCTCGGACTGCACGTAACGGGAGGGCCGTAATTCATCACGGCAATGATGGACGATGTCCCGCGCCGCGCCAGGGGTTGTTTCCAGGTGAAACTGAAGGCCGATGACCCGACTGTCCAGTTGGAAAGCCTGGTTATGACAGGCGTCACTCCGGGCAAGCCGCATCGCTCTATCCGGCAGGTCGAAAGTCTCACCGTGCCAGTGAAAGACCAATAATTCCTGTGGAAAAACGAATAACTCTTCCGCGTCGTCGGACTGCGTGCCTGTGACAGGGAACCAGCCGATCTCCTTTTCCTTATTCGGGTAGACAGTGGCGCCCATAGCGCCGGCAATGAGTTGCGCGCCCAGGCAAATGCCTATAACTGCCTTGTCTTTCTCAATGGCCTTGCGGATAAACTGCTTTTCAGCCGCAAGCCAGGGATGGTCCGCCTCATCATTCACGCTCATGGGGCCACCCATGATGACCAGCAGGTCAAGGTCATCCACCGCCGGCAGCGCCGGGTCCTCGAAGAATTTCGTGACTGTCACATCGGCGCGCACTGATTGCAGCCAGGTTTCTATACTGCCCAACCCCTCGAACGGGACATGTTGCAGGTAATGAGCTTTCATGAAAACGCCCACTCGCGCCAGCCGCGCAGCAGCGGGAAGTAGAGACCGAGCCGGATCGGCCTGTCGTCCAGGCCGGACATAACGCCGGCGTATCTTTCCAGTTGTTCCCGGTAGCGTTCCTCCTGGAGGTCGAGAAACTCGTCGATGTCACCGGATTCGTGGCGCGAGGTCTTGTAATCTACGATCCAGCGGGTGCCCTCCTCGTCAACAAAAGTCCGGTCGATGACGATATTGATGATGTCCCCGCGGTAAACCCCGGTGAGAGCATATTCACTGTTCTGCTCCCGGTGGCCGGCCAGCACCCACTGTCCGCGCGGGTCTGCCAGCACGTTCGCCAATGCCTGTTCCACCCAGTCGCAGGCCGTCTCCAGTTCCTCCCCGGGCACGTCCAATGCCCGTAGTGACTCCCGCGAGTTCTGCCGCAGTTCGCCGATTCTTCTGGTGTTCCACCGGGCAATTCCTTCCACCGCCATCACCTGGAGATAGCGGTGAACTACAGTGCCCACGTGCATGATCGTTCGTCCCGCCCACTGGTACTCAATTCTGGAGTCTGCGTTGTCAGGGTCCTGCTGTTCCGCGCCGGGCTCAGCCGACCCGGTCCACTTTATCGGGGACGGCGGGGCAGGTAACTGCCAGTCCGCGACCAGTCGCCGCAGGTTCGTATCCCGGTTTTCTGCCGGCAAAGCCTCTTGTTCGTGCTGCCGGACCTGCTTCCCGAGTTTTGCCTGGAACTCGTGTTCAATTGCAGGCCACAGTTGCGCCAGCAACGTGTTGTTCGGGGGAGGCGCCAATTCGTTATCTTCGTTCACATTGGCGCTGCCGATCAGGTGCAGTTGCTTGCGCGCCCGGGTCGCGGCCACGTACAGCAGGCGACCCTCTTCGTGATATTGCTTTTTCTTCTCCAGGCCCCTGATGAAATCATAGATAGGCGAACTGTCCTCGTCACTCGCCCTGACCGGCGCCAGCAACAGGTCGGAGCCGGCCGGCCTGGAATTCTCCGGTTGGGGATTTTCCGACCAGAGCAGCAACTGGGGATCGTCGCTGCGGCTGCGCCGGGACAGTCCGGGCAGGATCACGTGGTCGAACTCCAGGCCTTTTGCCCTGTGGATTGACATGACCTGCAGGGTATCATCGGCCCGGGTATCGGCGCGGGCGTACAGTCCTGTCACTCGCTTTTCCAACTCATCCGTGCCGTGCAGGTCGCCACCCAGGTCAAGCTCATCCAGCAGGTCGAAAAATCGGTCGGCGTTACGCAGGTCAGTGGCCGTTTCCAGGGTCGCCGGACCGCCCAGGTTGAGCCAGGCGCTCTCCACCCAGCGCCGCAACGGCATCCTGCC
>CAYOEQ010000167.1:0-2686 GCA_964402775.1 uncultured Enterobacteriaceae bacterium | reverse complement strand
ACTTCGCGCTGTGTCAGCAAAGCCGTGATGGATTTCAGGTGAGGGCGGCTGCGGACCAGTATGGCGATGCTCTCGGAATCCGATAATGCGCGGATTTTCCTGATCTGTTCCAGCACCAGTTCCGCTTCCTGCGCATCCGCCCGGCTGCGGTCCTGCCCCCGGTCATGTATGAAGATGGGATGTACTTGTGCGCCGTTTTCCCCGGGGAGTTCCCTGAACCCCGCTGCCGGTGTAAAACTGACCGCGCCGCGAGCCGCGTCGGGTTCGCCCGGCAGCACTTCACGGTATGCCCTGTTTACCCAGTCCACCAGGGTTCGGTCCGAACGGAAGTTGACCTCGATTTTCTCCGGGTTGACGGGCACCTGTCCGATGCGTCGCTGTTCCCACGTGGCAAGAAACACGCCCACTTCCGCCTCCCGGAAGCGATAGATGGACTGCATGGGATCGCCTACCAGGAACAGGCTGTGGCCGTCTTCCATGGACCAACCGGCGGTCAGTTTCTCCAGTAATTCATACTGGTTGATGGAAACGTCCTGGTATTCATCCACCAGGATATGGCCGATACGGTAATCCAGGTACAAAGCCAGGTCGGTCGGGCTGTCTTCCGGTCCCAGCGCCCGCAGGGCCGCCAGGGACAGCCCGGTAAAATCCACCTGGTTGCGCTCGGCAAACAGCACATGCAATTGGGCGTTGGCAAGTACCAGCAATTCGTATAACGCCTCCAATACCCGCCATTCCCTGTCACTGTAGCCGGTCGGAGGCAGCGCCCGTATTTCCAGGAACAGTTCCCTTAATCGTTCACAATCTGCAAACTGCGCCAGCAGGGATTGAAACCGGTGCTTCATGTCTTTTCCGGCGTCACCCGGCGGGAATCCCTCCCTGACGCTCACGCGCTGGCGCCAGTCGCCTTTCCCGGTCAGGCACAGTGAGACGATGAACCGCCAGCAGCCCAGGTCAGCACCGCTCGTTCCGGGCAGTTCTTCAATGAAGCACGGGGGGTTATCCAGGTTGCCCGCGGCGTAATGAAGACAGGCCGTGAATTCCGCGATGAGGTCATCCGGCAAAGACTCCAGGGTAGTGTCCAGCGTAGCCTCCACGATATGGTTGAGGGCGTCCTCCAGGGTCTTGCGGTCCGGGCGCCGGCCCACCAGGTGGCGCAGCCACTGATCCCTTTTTTTCAGCATATCCACCAGCATGTCCCTCGCTCCCGGCAGATCGTTGTCCAGGTGCGCCAGCAGAATTTCAATGGCAGTTCCACTGCCGTTCCGTCCGCCTTCCCGGGGATTGTCCTCGTCCATTTGTTTCAGGGTGTTGTGTGCCGCTTCCCGGTACAACTCTTCGGCATCCTCGATGATCTCCGGCTGTCCTGCCAGTTGTGACAACAACGGCATCTGTTGCGTCAGTCCCGCGCAGAATGAATCGATGGTCTGGACCCTCATACGGGCAGGATTCTGCGCCAGTTGCCAGTTGAATTCCCGGTCCCTGGCCAGGGCCTGCGCTGCCAGCCTGGAGCGGGCTTTTGCAACGGCATCTTCCTCATTGCCGTTATCCGCGCCTCCGGGCTCCCCGGTTTTCAATGCTTCAATAATCCTGTTGCGCATCACGGCCGCCGCCTTGCGGGTAAAGGTGATGGCGACAATCTCTTCCGGCGCATCGACGACCGCCAGCAGCCGCAGGTAGCGCCGCACCAGCAATTCGGTCTTCCCTGAACCGGCCGGCGCCTGAACGATGAAGGACTGTTCCGGGTTTAATACCCGCTCACGGGTGTCATGGTCGCTGGTGGTCTTTCCGGTTTTCATTTTCCTGATACTTCGGCTTCGTGGATGCGGCACAGGAGGTGTTGATCGCACCAGTCACAGGCGCGTGGTTTCGGGTTCACCGAAGCGACGCCCCGGTGGAACTCGTCTGCCAGGTTTTCCAGTACTGCGCGCCAGTTGTCGAACGTCTCCTCCCAGGAAGGCGTTGCCCCGGGCCGCGCTTCCCGGTCAGGAATAAACTTTTGTGCCCGGCGGTCCCGGTCAAAAGCCGCGGTACCCGGCAGGATGTCTCCGGATTCCGCCAGGCCGGCGAAACCGAAATCCCTGCCTCGTTTCAACCTGGCAAAGGCAACTGCGGCCACGGGTTCCGGGTGGGTAACGGCATACAAGGGCATTTGCGGCTCATCAGGCCGGTCGCCCGCCCAGGCATTGATACTGGCCTGTCCCCCCTTGTAATCGATGATCACGCGGCGGCCGTCCTCAAGCGCGTCAACCCGGTCCAGCCGGACGGAAAACTCCACATCGCCGAAAACCAGGCGGGCGTCTTCTTCCACGTTCACCACTTCAAACGGCGCCCGTTGCAGTTCCATTTCCAGCCATTCACCCAGCACCTGCGCCAGCCGTTTGCCTTCGATGGCAGCGAAACGTTTTGAAAATACCAGCGGGTAGCGCTTCCGGTACTCTGCAACCAGGCCCGTTACCAGGGTTTTGACCAGGTCTTCCCGTTCCTCATGGTTCATGGCTGCGAGCTGTTCCCGGCTTTCCAGTCGCGACCAGGTATTTTCCATTAGTTCGTGCAACAGGCTGCCCCGCTGCATCGCATCCAGGCCGATGTCAGCCTGTCCCGGTTGCCTGGAGTGCAGACGATGTTTGGCGAAGGCGCGGAACGGGCATTGTGACTGGTCCCTGAACAGGGAAACGCCGCCACT
>CAYOEQ010000166.1:0-4865 GCA_964402775.1 uncultured Enterobacteriaceae bacterium | reverse complement strand
CCGATTACCGCCCAGGCCAGGAAACAGCCGAACAGCAACACGTCGGCAAGGGCGCCGTTGGTCAGCAAATGGGCGAACGCCCAGATCTTGACGGAAGCGAAAACCGGGTGTTTCACCGCGGTTTTGATCCGGCCCGGTAACAGGCTGGCCATGAACAGTGGAAACACGAACAGCATCAGCAGAAAGTTGACGTAGAACAACCAGGCAGGCGGCGTGTAGAGGATAACGGGGTCGCTCCTTGCGATTCCGTAGCCCCATATCAGCAGGACCAGACCCGCCAGGGACACCAGACTGTACAGGGTTCTCCAGGCGGCAGTCCCCAACCGCTCGGCCATGGCGTCGCGCCAGCCCACGTTGACGATGGAAATGGAATGTGCGGCAAAAAACAGTATCAGACCGGCAATGAACAGTAACATAGCTTCACCCATGATGGATTCAGGACTGTACCGGTATGATAGCAGTGTGCGCAGCCACCTTCCATTTTGTTTTAAGTAAGCTCTGAACAAGTCCATCCTGGACTTGTCAGAGGTCCCTTAAATTTTTTTTCAAAAAAAACTTGACCTTCTGATTTTATGGCATAGGATATATTTCATAGGATGCCGTCGGGCGCCGGGTGGCGCAGCGGCGGTGTTAGAACCACCACCTTTACGGATAGCGAAAGGCATGGATTAGATGAACGGAGAACCCGTCAACAATTATCACGGCGCGTACAGACCCTTTAACGGGTTTGTGCTTTCGTATACAGGCTCCCTGGTGGGGGCCATCGAAATAGACGGCATCGACCCGGACGGGATGTCGCAGAAGGACATGGAGGCGTTCTCCATCGTCATCAGGAACCTGCTGAATATCCTGCCCCAGTCCGTTGTACTGCAGCAGTATTACGTCCATTACCGCGATCTGAAGGTGCAATTCGCCCCGCGCGCGAACCCGGTGTGTAATGCGCTGAACCGCTACCGGGAAAGATACCTGAACCGGATGCGCCTGGCGGGCGCTCGCTGCGTGCTGTTCGTGGAGATGTATCCGGAACGCCGGGACCAGTCCAGCCTGGCGTTGTTTCTGCGCCACCTGCCCAGGTGCCTGCACAGTGAAGAGTCCAGGGATCATATCAGGCGCTTCATTACATACGGGTCTGCCCGCAGCGCCTCGCACAGCGCCCTGGAAAAGCTGGCCCCTGCGCTGGAAACCCGGATCCGGGATATCGTCAATTACTGCAGCGGCCTGTTCCGGACCCGGCAACTTGACCTTGATGAAACCTTCCGGATGATGAAATTCCTGGCGACCCTGGAGGTGAAATATCTCGATTCCGGCCTGCAATGCCCGCAGGCCATCGATACCGACCTGTCCGATGGGCAGGTCACGCCGGTCACCACGAACGGCACGGACATATTACGGCTGCAGAACCGCAACAATACCTACGCCCGCGTCCTGTCGGTGAAACAGTTCAACTTCGACCGGTTTACCCCGGGACTGTTCGCCAGGGGGCCGATCAAAACGCCGGGCAACTATGTGCTCACCACCCGTTACAAGGGCATGAGCGAAGCATCGAGAACGTTGTTCTTCTTCAACCGCAAGAAGGAGCTGGAACGGGAGACGCTCAGCTTTTCGGACTTTATCAAGGGACTGGATGACGGCGCGGAAAAAGACAGGGACATGCAGGTGTTCCGCCCGTCGCTGATACGGAAGTTCCAGGAACTGGACGAGGCGGCTTCTCTCGAGGACAACCTGGGACTTGTCTCCACCCACGCCGTGGTTTTCGATACCGACGTGAAGGAGTTGGAAAAGACCACGGAGCGGCTGCAATCCTCATTGCAGCAGAACCAGTTCAGTATATTGTGGGAGACGGTAGCCCAGGTAGATGTTTTCTTCGACCTGCAGCCCTGTGCCGACCACCGGGGCCGGTTCTTCCGGGACATTCCGCTGAACACCTCGCAGTTCTCCACCCTTGCGCTGTTCTACAAATCCGCCCAAGGCGCAAAAACCGTTGAGGACCTGGGGAACGAAGAGGCGCAATATATCTTCCTGTCCGGTGACGATTCGCCGTATTACTTCTCACCGTTCGCCGGTGGACGCGGCTTTTTGATTGGTGTGGGCCCGGTCCGCAGCGGCAAATCGTTCCTGCGTACCTGCACGGGTATCCACTGGCCCAAGTACGACGGCTTTTACCGGGCCATAGACATCGACCCGGGTTCCGAACCCATTGCCCATGCATTCGGCGCCGATGCCGGCATCGTGCGTTTCGACGGCGCACGTGAACGCGGCTTCAATTTTTTCTCCCAGGCAAGCGGCCCTGATGACAGCCGGTTCATTACGCACCTGAATCAACAGCTCATGGCCATGATTGTCACTAACGACTCCGGGGACCTGCAGCGGCTGACCGGCGCCGACCAGCTTGCCCTGGATCGGGCCATACGGCAGGTTCTCAGGCTGCCGCCCCATCTTCAGACCCTGACCACACTGGTGAAACACTGTCCTGCTCCAATACAACGGAAACTGGCGCGGTTTGTCGGGGCCGGCTCATACGCCTGGCTGTTCGACGCGCAGCGGGACGCCATCGGTTCCATGGACAGGAAGGTGGCCGTCTACAACCTGGCAGGCATCAGGGACGACACCGTCACCAAACCGCTGGTGATGGCGGAGATAGCGTACCGGGTCCTGCAATTCTATGAAAATCCGGACATACGGGCCTGTCCGAAATGGCTCGACGTAGATGAATGCCACCATATCCTGTCCAACCCTGAACTGACCCGCACCCTGTTGCTGGACAGGGTACGCACCTGGGGCAAGTTGCTGGCCGGTATCGGCATGTGGACCCAGTCCGGTATCGAACTCGGCAACATCGAAAACTGGGAAGCGCTGCGCAGCGCCGCCTCGACCTTCATCTTTACCGCCGACCCGGAGTTGAACAGGGACGCCTACCGATCGATCTTCAACATGAAGGAGGGAGAAATGGAAACCATCAGGGGAATGATCCCGAAGCGGGAGTTTTACCTGATCCAGCGTGACCTGAACGTTTCGAAGAAGTGCATCCTGTCCGTTGAACCGGAGCAATACGCGTTGTCGACGTCCAGTCCGGCGGAACAGACCCTGTATTTCGAGAATGTCGAACGTTACGGGTTTAACACCGGCGTCGCAAAGACAGTGGCGGCGCTGGCCGGCAACCGGGAAGCGGAAATCCGATGAACAGGCTGATACCCGTGCTCTGCTGTTTTCTCGCCAGTGCGGCTCATGGCGCCGGCATTCCTACGGTCGATGCCGGCGTCATTGCCCGGCAGATCATCGCTTATCAACAGCAATTGCGCGATTTTGAGACCCAGTTGCAACAGGTGAACCTCAACAGCGAACAGTTGGCCACTCTCAACAGGCAGTTCAGTCAGACCCTGAAGCAATACGATGACTACCTGCAACAGGTCAGGGGACTGCAGCGGGTGATCTCGCGTAAGGACTGGAACGGCCTGTTCCAGGTGCTCAAGAATCAATACGGCATCAGCCCCTACTCGCGCATAGCGAAGATCGGCAGGAGCGGTAGCACCGGCAGAAGCGCCATCGACGCAGAGGTGGACAAACTCTACCGGGTGCCGGCGGAGGCCGACCAGGTGCGCCGCAGGTTCACTGACGCCGGGATCGACCCGGCGCCCTGGGAAGCCCAGGCGCAACGTCACCGGGCGCGCTACGAGGCTTACCGGGACCAGTTGGAACTCGCCGGTGACGGCAACCGGGAACTCATGGAACGTTACCGCAAGGTCGGGATCACAAAAGAGAATTTCGACCTGGGCGACAAGAGCGACCTGAACGCGTTGCAGACGGCGGTAACGACCAACTTCCATATCATCGACGAACTGCAGGCCCTGAATAAAATCCAGAACCAGCGCCTGCTGCATGGCAACCATGATTATATGCATGCGCTGTCAATGGCGGAGGCCCAGCGCCGCGCCGAGGCTGAGCGACTGGAACGGGCAGCCAACCGGAGAACGGCGCCGCGATCGTTCCGCTGGCGAGATTTGAATATGAGGTAGCGTCACTTCCGGGGGCGGTCGGGGACGGACTGAAGTCCGTCCCCGGATGGAGCAGGAGCAGGATAACGGGCAACCAGGAAAAACAGGATTATTTAACGAGGATTAACACATGATGTCACAGCGTTTCGCAGCCGGCGTACTCGTAACGTTACTGCCTTCCCGAGTCCTGGCAGCGCCGATCGATCCTGCCGGATTTCTGGGCGAATTCTTCAACAAGGCAAGCCGGCTGACCGATGACCTGATAAGCGTCTCCACGGAACTTTATCGCTTCTCGGAACTTGAATGGACCACGTTTACCGTCTTTGCCCTGGTCATCGTCCTGATCAAGTGGACCATCGGCGCGGCGGCGGTGAAGGATGTGATCTTCGTCGTGCTGATGATCCTCATCGCCCAGTCACTGCTGCAATCGTACGATTACATACTGGCGTTGTTGTGGGAAATCACCACGGTACTGTCCGACGACATAAACCTGAACACCTACCGGGCGCTGAACCTGCAGGCTTCCGGTATCGAATCAACCGGGGTGTTCCTGCTGGATATGATCAACCACATCATGGAGCGGATCACCTTTGAGCCCGCGACGGGAAAGTCCGGATTCTTTTCCATGTTCACCAACTTCGCCATCGGTGTGCGAGACGCTATCTTCCTGGGCATATTCTTCCTCGTACTGTTCATCGTCTTCGCCGTGTCTTGGATCATCTCGGTGGTCGGCCTGTGGAGCCTGCTGCTCGGCAAGGTACTGGGACCGATCTTTATCCCGTTCCTCATATTCAAACGCGCGAGCCCGTATTTCGATAGCTGGCTCAACTTCATGCTGGGTTCCGTGGCCTATTTCATCGTCGCGCAGATCAA
>CAYOEQ010000165.1:0-4912 GCA_964402775.1 uncultured Enterobacteriaceae bacterium | reverse complement strand
GCAGTTTCCAGGCATAGGTCTTGACCTTGCCGGCTGCGCCGATGCCCGCCCTGTTATAACCGATTCGCCTTCCCGGCACCTCCACCGGCTGGCGCGTGCGGATCAGCAGGCGCTCGTCATTGGCCCAACCCACTCCGACGATGTCCATGTGTTCCGACCCCAGCGTGTACGGGTCTTTCTCGAGGTGGGCGGTCTCATAGATGTCCACAACGTAGTTCTGTCCCGCTCCGGGCAGGCGCATGATCATCAGGTGTTCGCCGGAAGGGGACAGGTCAACGTCGCGTACCAGTGGCCGCATGGCGAACTCCTCCAGGGTCGGCGGCTCGGCAGCCGCGCCGGCGGGCGCAAACAGTAATAAGGCCAATTTTATGAGGGAGGCAAATTTGAACTTCATTACACCGGAGACCCGATGTCCTGCTTGTTCAGAACAGTGAGGAGAGATCATAGCTGAACGAAGCGAAAATCCTGCGGTCGAACAGGCTGTAACCGGAGCCCAGGGGGATATTATAGCCGACAGCCGTTCCGGTGGACGGGCTGAACCCACTCCATCCCACCACTGGCGGGGACACGTCAAAGATGTTGCGCACGCCGACGATCAGCTGGAAGCGCCGGTTCGGGTCGCGGTAGCGGATCGAGAGGTTATGGAAGAACTTATCGTCGGCTTCAGCGACGTTGGTGACGGATTCATCTTCCGGCAATGAGTATACGGGTTCCTCATCGGTGGAACCCACGTAGTCCGCGGTCCAGATGAAGGTGAAATCGCGCCACTGGAAGCGCACGTCGGACTCGCCGCGCCAGTTCGGGTAGGAATGGCGGCCCGCGTAATTGGTCGGTTTCTCATCGCCCAGGCCGTACTGGTACGCCAGCAGGCGCGTGGCCAGGATATCCACGCTGAGGTCGCCGAACGAGAACTCGCGGTCCGCGCGCACGGTGATGTCGTACCCCAGGGAGCGCTCTATGGCGACGTTGATGTACGAGGAGTTGACGGCGCTGAGTTCTCCATTCTGGTTACGGCCGCCGACCAGGTCGCATTCCTCGGCGCTAAGATTCAGGGAATTGTAACAACGGGACAGGATGGTATTGGCGTCGAGCCGGGAGATGGAGTTCTTGAGGTCGATGTCGTAGTAATCGAAGGCAACGCTCAGGTTAAGGCCCAGGGCCGGAAAGCGGCCGGCCAGGTCCGGTGTCAGGATAAATCCCAGGGTCCAGGAGTCCGATGTCTCCGCCTCGAGATCGGGATTGCCCCCCGATGCGACCCGGATACTTGAGGAGGGGGCATAGTCGGGAGGAATGATGCCCTGGTTCTCCAGCGCCTCACAGTTCCGGTACTGGTTGCTGGTCGGGTCCAGGTCCTGGGACGGGTCGCGGAACCGGTCGCAGGGGTCTGCCCTGGAGGCGACAAAGCCGGTCACAGGCGCCAGGTTCAGGTGGAACAGCGCCGGCGCGCGAAACGAGGTGCCCAATGACGTGCGCATACGCAGCACGGGATTGACCGCGTAATTCAGCAACAGGCGCCAGGTGGTATCGCTGCCGTAGGAGCTGTAATGGGTATAGCGCAAGGAACCGTTCAGCGTCAGTTCCTCCGCCACGCTGAGGTCACCCAGCTTGACGCCCGAGAGCAGCGGCGCCTCCACTTCCGTATAGCCTTCCAGCACCCGGTCAGCGCCCGTGGTGATCCCGGACGAGGTGAAACCCCACTGGTTGTCTTCCACCGACGCCGGGGGAGGCCGGTCATTGATGCTGCGGCGGCGCCAGTCCATGCCCACAACACCGCGCGCCTCGCCGGCAGGCAGGTCAAACAGGCGCCCTTCCACGGATAACCCCGCGGTCCAGAGATCGTAGCCGGTCTTGAGGGTCTGCCGGTCGCTGATATATTCCGCCGCCTGCGCCGGGACCTCGCCGCGCCGCAGCGCGGCTTCGCTGAACAGGTCCAGGGGAATACAATCCGGGTCGGGGCCTTCGGCCAGGATGCGACTTACCGTCGCGCCTTCGAAATTGGCGCCGTACAGGAGCTGGCCCGGGTCCAGGACGCAGTGAAGGTTCCCGTCCGGCCCGAGCGCGGAGGACATGGCCCGCGCCACCTTGTCCTTCAGCCAGACGTCATAGGTCCACTCGCCGCGGCTCCAGGAATAGCCGCCGTCAATCTTCCAGGAGAACTCGCCCAGGTCACCTTCCAGGCCCAGGCGCAGCGCGCCCACGTCGTTCTTCACCTCCGTGACCGGGTCCAGCAGGTTGTAGCTCATCACCACCGGCTGGCCGATGCCGCCGATAATGCCGAACGGGTTGGTCGGGTTGGCGGGGTGGACATAAGGAAAGAGTTGCCGGTACCCGTTGTTGTAACTTTCATCGCGGTGCGTGAAGTAAAATTCGTAGCTGGCGCTCACCGTCCCCAGCAGTCCGCCCAGGTCGAGATCCAGCAGTCCGTCGCTGTACGCCTGGATGCGCCGGCGGTCCGGTATCAGCTGCTCCTCGCCCCAGTTGCGATCGTCCCGGTAGCCTTCTTCCGGTACCCGTTCACCGTCCCTGTCGCCAAGCTCGCGCCAGGGAAGGCCGGTCCCGGCAAGGTCGGCGCCGGGGTCGCGCACCAGGGAGATCGCCGGGCCGAGCCCGTACACGTCCACGAAACCGAATACCGATCCGAAGCAACGGCCGCGCGTGGGCGCAAAAATCGAAGGATGGATTCCCCCGTCGGTCAGCGGGCGCTCATCGCAGAAACTGTATTCCTGTTCGTCCCGCCCCACCGGCCCCAGGCTCGAGAATTCGACCGCGGCGTCGATGTAACCGCGATCCCAGGTCTTGCCGAACAGTCCGCTCACGGAGCCATAATCGAGCTCATCCTGGTAGTAGCCCTCGAGAATAAAGTCATCGAAGCGTTTTCTGGTGATGATGTTCACCACCCCGGCGATGGCATCGGCGCCGTAGATGGAAGAAGCGCCGTCCTTGAGGATTTCGATCCGGTCGATGGCGACGTCCGGGATCGAGTTCAGGTCGACGCTGTTGACCTGGCCGCGGGTGCCCGCCGGCGTAAAGCGCCGGCCGTTCACCAGGATCAGGGTGCGGCCCGGGTCCAGGCTGCGCAGGCCGAACGTGTTGACGCCGGGACCGCCGGAGACCACGAACCCCCCGAACGTGTTGTCGATCTGTGTGCCCGAGGCCAGGGCGCTGGTCTGCAGGATCTCCGAGGTGTTGGCCATGCCCGCCAGGGTAGCGCTCTCGCTGGTGATGACCGTTACCGGCAAGGCCGATGTGAACGCATCGCGCCGGATGCGCGAGCCTGTCACTATGATCTCTTCGGTCGCGCTCCCTGTTGGAGCAGGTTCCACCGGCCGTTCTTCATCGACCTCCGGGGCTGCTTCCCCGGCGTCAGAAGTCTGGCTGCCGGCCTGCCGGGACTCCTCCGTTTCATCATTCGTCCCCTGTTCCGGTTCGGACGCCCCCGGCGCAGGCGGTTCAGCCGTATCCTGCGCCGCCGCTGCCGGCGCTGACAGCCACAACAGGCCAAGCAGGAACAGGATAAACAATGACACTTCTCGCCGCATGATGGTTGCCGATTTTCAGGTTAAATTCACCAACAGTAATTCAGGAGTTTAAATGAGTTTGACGCCCAGTTCCCGCAATTGTTCCGGAGATGCGGCCGCGGGGGCGGACGTGAGCAGGCAACTGGCGGTCTGGGTCTTGGGAAAGGCGATGACGTCCCGAATCCCCTTCGCCCCGGCCATGATCATGACGATGCGGTCCAGGCCGAGAGCGATGCCGCCGTGGGGCGGGCAGCCGTATGACAGGGCGTCGATCAGGAAACCGAACTTCTCCCGGGCCTGTTCCTCATCGATGCCCAGCAGTCCCAGCACCTTAAGTTGCATCTCCGGATCATGAATTCGGATCGAACCGCCGCCCAGTTCCATGCCGTTCAGGACCAGGTCATAGGCCCGCGACAGGCTCTCATGCAGATCGCCGTCCTGCTCCGACACTTGCGGCGCGGTAAAAGGATGGTGCAGCGAGTCCCAGCGCTGCTCCGCATCGTTATATTCGAATAACGGGAAATCCACTACCCAGAGCGGCGCCCAGTCTCCCTGCAGCAGGCCCAGGTCCTCGGCCAGCGCCGCACGCAGGGCGCCGAGCGAGTCGTTGACGGTGCGCGCCTTGTCGGCGCCGAAAAAAACCATGTCGCCGGTCTGTGCCCCGGTACGCTGCAAAACGGCCTGCACTGTTTCCCCGGGCAGGAATTTCAGGATGGGCGATTGCAGTCCGGCATCGCCCTTCTCCATATCATTGATCTTGATATAGGCCAGCCCCCTGGCGCCGTACTTTCCCACGTAAGCGGTATAGTCATCGATCTCCTTGCGCGTGAGCGCATTGCCGCCCGGCAGGCGCAGCGCGACCACGCGGCCGTGCGCCTGGTTTGCCGGGCCGGAAAATACCTTGAATTCCACCTGTTTCATCAGGTCGCCGACTTCAACCAGCTCCAGCGGGTTGCGCAGGTCCGGCCGGTCGGTGCCGTAGCGCTGCATGGCCTCATGGTAAGTCATGCGCGGGAACGGGTCTGCCAGTTCAATACCCTTCACCTGCCTGAACAGGGTGCGGATCATGTCCTCCACCAGGCCGATGACATCCTCTTCGTCGACAAACGACATTTCCATATCCAGCTGGGTAAATTCCGGCTGCCGGTCCGCGCGCAGGTCCTCGTCGCGAAAACAGCGGACAATCTGGTAGTAGCGATCCATCCCGGACATCATCAGCAGTTGCTTGAACAGTTGCGGTGACTGCGGCAGGGCGAAAAAACCGCCGCGCTGGGTCCGGCTCGGCACCAGGTAATCCCGCGCGCCTTCGGGGGTTGCCCTGGTCAGGACGGGGGTCTCAATATCAAGGAAACCGCTCCCGTCAAGGTAATCGCGGATGGCCCGGGTGACCCGGC
>CAYOEQ010000164.1:0-4966 GCA_964402775.1 uncultured Enterobacteriaceae bacterium | reverse complement strand
GATGAAGGGGTCAGAGTAAAAATTCTTCGAATTTCTTACTCTGACCCCGGCAATTTCGAGCTGTCAGTGCTTGTGTCTGAAGACTTGTCCGGCTATAATTCGTATCAGGTCGGCGGCGCTGGTCGATAGAGTGGCGCCGGCCGGCAACGGGGCGTCGTTGCAACCGTCAGGAACAGCGGCGCCGCAAGGAAACCGGATAACACCATGGAGGTTAAGCTCATGGAAACAACAATGAACAATCTGCACCCTGATCCTGCCATCCCCGCAGATGACGCCCGGCAAGAGAGCGCGGCGTCCCACCCCGACCGCCCTTCCGGTCGTCCCGGCGACGACCTGGTGCGCTGGCGTGAATTCCGGCTGGCGCTGTGGATAGGGGGCTTTGCCCTGGCGGCCATTCTCGCTGGGCAGGGTTTTTTGTACTCGGCCATCATGGGCCTGCAGGGTGAGATGCATGCGCAGATCGGTGGCTTGCGCATAGAGATGAATACTCAGATTAATGATCTGCGCGCGGACATGCAAACCCAATTCACCGACCTGCGCGAGCACTTTCGCGAATTGAGCGAGCGCGTGGCCCGGATAGAAACCCGTTTGGATATGGCCGCCGATCCTGCCGGCGACCTGGACGGCTGACCCCAGGTATCCGAACCCGGTTATCCCGGATTAATCCTCAACCACGACGTCCCTTATGTCGTAGACCCCGGGATGGTCCGGGTAGTTAAGCTGCAGCACCCGCACGGTATCTGCCGACAGGTCCGGCATTTCCAGGACTTTGTAGGCCTTGGCCATCAGCACCAGGGCATCAGGCACCGAGGGCGTGCGCGGGTAGGACTCCACCACGGTCCTGGCCCGGTTCACCGCGGCCAGGTACGCGCCTCTCTTCATGTAGTACTCGGCTACGTGAATTTCGTGTCTGGCAAGGCGGTTGCGCAGGAATACCATGCGCTTTTGCGCGTCCTCGGCATACTGGCTCTGTGGGTATCTTTCCAGCAGTTCGGAGAAGGCGCGGAACGCGGTCATGGCCGAACTCTGGTCGCGCTGGCTGGAATCGATAGGCAGGAACCGTTCCGTCAGCCCCCTGCCGCGGTTGAAGTTGACCAGGCCCTTCAGGAAGTAGGCATAATCGACGTGGGTGTTCTGGGGATAGAGGCGGATAAAGCGGTCGCAGGCCGCCATGGACGATTCGAACTCTTCCGTCTTGTAATAGGCGTAGGCCAGGTCCAGCAGCGACTGTTGCCCGTAAACGCCGAACGGGAAGCGGGTTTCGAGAAACTCGTAATACTCGACTGCCTTGCTGTAATAGCCGGAATCGAGCGCGCCCTTGGCCTCCGAGTACAGGCGTTCCACCGTCCAGTTTTTGGCTTCATCACCATCCTTGTCGCCGAACCAGGCGCAACCACCGAGCAGCAGGAGTGTGCAAATACAGGATATCAGGTGGCGATACATCTCATCTCCGGTTCATGTTGGTTCACTTGAGAATAATCGCATAAAACCCGCTGTTAAGGCAATAATAGAGTGTCCCTCCGGGACAAGTATTCTACTGGACTCCCGCATTCGCGGGAGTGACGGAAAAAGAGCTTTGTCATTCCCGCAGATGCGGGAATCCAGTCAGACAAGCAGTCGCCCTGCGGGCGACACGAATTAGTAGTTCATGCTATAATCTCACCTTTTTAACAGTCTGTAAGGCAAGAACGAGTTTGAGGTTGTACGGAATGAAGAACGATGGAATAAACACTGAACGCCGCCGTTTTCTAACCACCACCGCTTCCGTCGTAGGTGGCGCGGGCGCGCTGGCCGCCAGCGTGCCGTTTGTATCCACCCTGACGCCCAGCGCCAGGGCCAGGGCAATCGGCGCCCCGGTCGAGGCAGACATCGGCGACCTGGAAATCGGTGAGCGGAAAATAGTCAAATGGCGCGGCAAGCCGGTCTGGATCCTGCGCCGCGACGATGCCGCCATAGACGAACTCGGGGAACTGGACGAGGAAGTGAAGGACCCGCATTCGGAAACCGGGCAACAGCCGTTCTACGCCAGGAACGAATACCGTTCCCAGCGCGCGGAGTACCTGATCGTGCTGGGGATCTGCACCCACCTGGGTTGTTCGCCCGTGTACGCCAGGAAAGGGGAGGGGGAAGACTACCAGCTCGGCGCAGACTGGAAAGGTGGATTTTTCTGCCCCTGCCACGGCAGCCGGTTTGACCTGGCCGGCAGGGTGTTCAAAGGAGTGCCCGCGCCGTCCAACCTGGTGGTGCCGCCGCACCAGTACCAGAGCGATACCAGGGTTTTGATCGGCGACGACTCGAGTGTCGCGCAGTCATGATTAAATATCTTGTTGCATTACGCGACTGGGTGGACGCGCGCTTCCCGTTACTGCAACTGTGGAACGACCACCTGGCCCGCTATTACGCTCCGAAGAACTTCAACTTCTGGTATTTCTTCGGTTCGCTGGCCCTGTTCGTCCTGCTGATCCAGATCGTCACCGGCATCTGGCTGACCATGAACTACAAGCCGTCCGCGGAAAACGCGTTTGCCTCGGTCGAATACATCATGCGCGACGTGGAATGGGGCTGGTGGATCCGCTACATGCACTCCACCGGCGCCTCCGCGTTCTTTATCGTGATCTACCTGCACATGTACCGGGCCATGCTCTACGGTTCCTACAAGCGGCCCAGGGAGCTGTTGTGGATTATCGGCATGCTCATCTACTTCACCCTGATGGGCGAGGCGTTCTTCGGCTACCTGCTGCCCTGGGGGCAGATGTCCTACTGGGGCGCCCAGGTGATCATCTCGCTGTTCGGCGCGCTGCCGCTGGTGGGAGACGAACTGGCCCTGTGGATACGGGGCGATTTCGTCGTGTCCGACGTGACCCTGAACCGGTTCTTCTCGCTGCACGTCATCGCCTTCCCGCTGGTGCTGTGCGGCCTGGTGGGCGCGCACCTGATCGCCCTGCACGAGGTCGGTTCGAACAACCCGGACGGTATTGAGATAAAGGACCACAAGGGCCCCGACGGCATGCCGCTGGACGGCATTCCGTTCCATCCTTACTACACCGTCAAGGACATCGTCGGCGTGGTGGTGTTCCTGATCATTTTCTGCGCGGTTGTGTTTTTCACCCCCGAGATGGGCGGCTATTTCCTCGAAGCCAACAACTTCATCCCCGCCGACCCGCTCAAGACCCCGGAACATATCGCGCCGGTATGGTACTTCACGCCGTTCTATGCCATCCTGAGGGCCGTGCCGAGCCAGTTCGGCGGCGTGGTCGCCATGGGCGCGGCGACGCTGCTGTTCTGTTTCCTGCCCTGGCTGGACCGCAGTCCGGTCAAGTCAATCCGCTACCGCGGCCGGAAGTACAAGACCGCCCTGGCCCTGTTCACCGTCAGCTTCCTGGCGCTGGGCTGGCTGGGCCTGCAACCCGCAACCGTTACCTACACCTGGATGGCGCGTGTTTTCGCCCTGGTCTATTTCCTGTTTTTCCTGTTGATGCCGTTTTATACCGCAACCGACAATGACAAGCCGGTGCCGGAGCGGGTGACGTGATGAGCGCGAGCGTTTCCGTAACCGGCCGGGGACGGTCCCGGTGGGGACGGAATTTAATTCCGTCCCCTGTTATCCTCCTCTTCCTGCTGTTTCCTGCCGCCCCCTGCTGGTCTGCCGCCCCGGGCGGCGACCTGATGCACGCAGAGGTCGACCTGTCCGACCGCAAATCGCTGCAGCGCGGCGCCCGCACCTTCGTGAACTATTGCCTCAGTTGCCATTCGGCCTCGTTCATGCGCTATAACCGCCTGGGCAGGGACCTGCACATCAGCGAGAGCGTGCTGAAGGAGAACTTCATGTTCGGCACGGACAAGCCGGGCGATACCCTGACCGTCGCCCTGAACAGGCGCGAGGCGGAAAAGTACTTCGGTATCGCCGTGCCCGACCTCTCCGTAACCGCCCGTTCCCGCGGCGCGGACTGGTTGTATACTTACCTGATGACGTTCTACCGGGACCCTTCGCGCCCCAACGGCGTCAACAACCTGGCTTACGAGGACACTGCCATGCCCCACGTGCTCTGGCAACTGCAGGGCTGGCAGGAACCCGTCTACAGGGAAAAGATCCACGATGACGGCAGGATCACAAGGGAGATTGACTACCTGGAGGTCGTCACCGAACCGTCCGACAAGCCGGAACCCTACCGGGATGAAAGCTACGAGGAGACGGTAAGCGACCTGGTGAATTTCATGGTTTACCTGGGAGAACCCATTAAACTTAAACGCAAGACTATCGGCGCCTGGACAATTGTCTACCTGCTGGTGCTGCTGGTTATAGTCTACCTGCTCAAGCGGGAATACTGGCGGGAAATAAAATGATAAATATGCATAACGGCGGCCCCGTGCTGGTCCTGTATTCGGACACGACAAGTCCGACAAGCCACTGTGTACGCCTGGCGCTGGCTGAAAAAGATATTCAAACCGATGTCAAATTCATTCAACCGGATGAAGTTTCCGAAGAACTGTCCGAATTGAATCCATACGGCACCACCCCTACCCTGATGGACCGGGACCTTGTCCTGTACGATCCCCAGATAATACTGGAATACCTGGATGAGCGCTTTCCGCATCCGCCGCTGATGCCGGTCGACCCCATGAACCGCGCCGTCAACAGGCAATTGCGCTACCGCATCACGCGGGATTTCTACGGGATGGCCGAAGAGCTTGGCAGCGAAAATGAAATTGCGGCAGCCAGTTCCAGGAAGACCCTGCGCAGCAGCCTGGTAGCGATAGAACCGGTATTCTCCAACATGTCCTATTTCATGTCTGAAGAATATACCCTGGTGGACTGCTGCATGGCGCCGTTGCTGTGGCGCCTGGAAGCCTACAACATCAGGCTGCCCGCCGACTGCCGGTCGTTACGCCGCTACGCGCGCTCACTGTTCGAACGCGACGCGTTCCAGTCCAGCATGACCGAACCGGAACGCGAGATGTGTGAACG
>CAYOEQ010000163.1:0-4978 GCA_964402775.1 uncultured Enterobacteriaceae bacterium | reverse complement strand
ATGATCAGATTGGCAAACTGTCTTTCAGTGTTTCTCTCAACTTATTCTTAAGCACCTTCGCCGTGTATAATATAGGAAACTCTGGAAAAGAACATTCTGATCAAAATTAGTGAGTTTATCAGGCAATCCATGACCACTGAACAACAGAACAAACCTGTCGCTCCCTACATGGCCATCGGCCTGTCGACGACGATCACGGGGATAGCCGACCGGAGGCATATCCGCCATAACCTGGAAAACATCGAGGAGGCGATCCATGCCGCGGTCTCCATGGTGAATATCAACATGCCGGTGAAGATCATCGCCCTGGCGGAAGGCGCGCTGACGGGCTTCACCGACGAGATCTTCGACCTGCCCCACGTCCTCGCTGCCAGGGAACTGTTCATCGATATCCCCGGCGAGGAAACCGCGTGGCTGGGACGGCTGGCGGCGCTCTATGACACCTACATCATCGGCCAGTGCAAGGCGCGCTGGCCCGAGATCATGGACGACCGGTTCTTCAACACCTTGTTCGTGATCGACCCCAACGGCAACGTGGTGCACAAGGCGGCAAAAAACCATATCTGGTGCCGGGAACGCTCCTGTACCCCTCACGACGTCTACGATCGCTGGGTGGAGGTCCATGGCGACGACATCGATGCCTTCTACCCCGTGCTGAGGACCCCGGATATCGGCAACATAGGCACCATCTGCTGCAGCGACGGCGAATACCCGGAGGCGGTGCGGGCGCTGGCGTTCAACGGCGCGGAGGTTGTGTACCGGCCCAGCGAGGCCATGCCCATGACCGGCTCCGGCTATCCCGGCGGCGGTTCCTGGATGGTCCAGAACCGGGGCCACGCGGAGTTCAATTCGGTATACATGCTGTGTCCCAATGCCGGCCCGCTCTACCTGTCGGCCACGTCCAGAAACCCGGTGGATATCACCGGCGGGCATGCCCATATCGTCGATTACCGCGGCGAGATCATGTCCTACAGCCCGTCGGCGAACAACACCCTGGTGTGCGCCACCATCGATATCGAAGCCCTGCGCCAGTTCCGCATGATGAACCTGAACAGCAACTGGCTGAAGGACCTGCGCACCGAGGTGTTCAAACGCATGTATGAAAAACCCATCCACCCGAAAAACCTGTGGATGGAGCAGGACCCGCAACACCATGCGGAGGTTGACGAGATCTACCGCCGGAATATCGCATCCCTGGTCGAGCGGGGCGCGTGGACCAGGCCGTTTTATGAACACGAGGGCTGCCGGTTTCAACCGGGCGGGGAAGAAGAACCTGCCTGGGAAGACCTGAAGGAAATGTGGGCGCCCTGGAACGAAGATTGATGGGGTCAGAGTAAGAATTTCGCCAGAAATTTTACTCTGACCCCGACATCAGGGTTCGACGGGGACGGATTTGAAATCCGTCCCCTTTAAGACATGCGGAGAAATTAAATGGATAGGTACGATTGCATTATTGTCGGAAGCGGCATCAACGCCCTGGTGTGCGCGGCGTTATTGAGCAAGCAGGGCAACAAGGTACTGGTGCTGGAACGCAACGACCGACTGGGAGGGTGTATCCGCACGGATGAGATCACCGCGCCGGGCTTTATTCACGACGTGTTGTCCAGCTGGCACCCGTTGTTCGTCACCTCCCCGGGATATGCCGAATTGAAGGATGACCTGGAAAAGTACGGGCTCCAATACTGCAATACCGACAGCCCCACCGCGGTAGTGTTACCCGACCAGACGTCTTTTGTCCTGAAGAATTCCCGGGCCGTGAACATCAGCGCCATGAATGCCCTGTCAAGCGGAGACGGCGACCGTTATGGAGCGGCCATGGCGGAACTGGAACAGTCCCTGGGGCTTACTTTCACCCTGCTGGGCAGCGAGTTGTGGCGCGGCTCTACGCTGAAGGTTTTACTGTCGACCCTGGTGAAGATGGGGCCGTTCAAACTGGCGCAGTATTTCGGCGCCGGTCTGCAGCCGGCGCGCGCCTGGCTGGATACGACGTTCAGTTCGAACGCGGTCAGCGCCTGCCTGGCCGGCTGGCCGTCCCATGCCGGTATCGGCCCGGATGCGCCGGCCTCCGCGCTGATGGCCCAGGTGATTGCATTCACCCTTGAGATGGTGGGTTGTCCGGTCGTCAAGGGCGGGAACTACAATATCGTGCGGGCGTTTCAGCAGGTGATCGAAGCCAATGGCGGCGAGTTGCAGGTGAACGCGGATGTAACGAAGGTAATAACCGGGAACGGCCGGGCGACGGGGGTTAAAACCCGCGCCGGGACCGAGTACCGGGGAGACAAGGTGATCTGCAGCGTTACCCCGAACCAGCTTTACGAAAACCTGCTGGACCCGGCCGACGTGCCTGCTGCGGTGGCTGCGCAGACCCGGGCCTACCGCTACGGCAACGGCGACATGCAGATCCACCTGGCCCTGTCGGAGCCGCCCCAATGGCATGCGCAGGGGATGGAAAAAGTCGCGATTACTCATATTACGAGCGGTGTAAACGCCGTATCGCGTTCGATAAACGAGGCAAACCGCGGCCTGCTGCCCGGAGAAGCCACTATCGTTGTCGGCCAACCGGCCGCGCTGGACCCGGGCCGGGCACCCGACGGCAAAGGCCTGTTGTGGATACAGTTGCAGGAATGCCCGCGCCGTATAAAGGGCGATGCCGCCGGCCGGATCGAAGCGCCTGAAGACGGCGCCTGGACCGAAGCGGTACGCGAGACGTACGCGGACCGGATCATCGACAGGCTGGCGCACTATATTCCAAACCTGAAAGACAGTATTATGGCAAGAACGGTGTTGTCCCCTGCCGATCTGGAGGCTGTCAACATCAACCTTGTGGGAGGAGACCCGTACGGCGGCGCCTGTTCTCTGGATCAGTTCTTCCTGTGGCGGCCCTTACGATCATTGAAAAACCACGACACACCGGTTAAAAACCTGTACCACATCGGCGCATCCACTCATCCGGGGCCCGGCCTGGGCGGCGGTTCCGGCTACCTGGTTGCGAAGAGCTTATAACGTAATGGAGAAAACAGATGATCAGAGTCAATGTAATGTACCCTAAGCAGGAAGGCGGCAGTTTCGATTATGACTACTACCTTAATACCCACATGCCCCTGGTGGGGGAAAGGTGGCATGACGTAGTGCGAGGCATGGAAGTCTACAAGGGCCTTGGCGGCGCCGGCGGCGCTCCCGAACCTTATGTCACGGTCGCCAGCCTGAAGTTCGACAGCGTGGAGGCATTTGAACAGGCGTTGGACGCCCACGCACCTGAAATCATGGGCGACATCCCCAATTTCACCAATATCGACCCGATCGTACAGATCGAGGAACAGTTATTGTAGCAGCCAGGCCGCGTCCTGCTGTTTGCAGAAACCGTCCTCCTCGAGTTTGATCAGGCCGGCGAGCAGGGAGCGGGCGGCAATCGGGTAAACGCTTTCGGATACGTCGGCGTAGATTTCGGGCAGTAATTCATCGACAGTCCGCGGCGTGCCGGTCAATGCCGCCTTGACTGCGTCTTCACGCTTCTGCCGGTGCCGGAGGAAATGCCGTATCAGGCCATGGCCGTCGCGCCGGGGCGGCCCATGGGCGGGATACAGGACGTTTATGGGAGTGTTGAGCAACCTGTTCAGGCTGTCCAGGTAGGTGTGCATGTGGCCTTCCGGCGGATCTATGATTATTGTTGAGACCGTGGACAGCATGTCGCCCGCGATTACCGCATGGTAGCGGCTGTCGATATAACACAGGTGATCGACCGCGTGACCCGGCGTATGCATCACCTTGAGATGCCAGTCGCCGGAACCGTCCGGGGCCGTGCCCAGCTCCAGGCGGTCGCCATCCGCTAACGGTTCGCCTCTTACATACCCCGAATCGATACGGCGGTAAGTCTCTTCGTGTGCCCGGACCGGCAGCCGGTAACGCCGGCTGACGGCAGTCACCGCGCCGACGTGATCAACATGGTGGTGCGTCAACAGGATGGCCTCAAACGTTCGGCCTTCGCCGATCATCTCGTCCATCCTGTTGAACAGTCGTTGTTGCTCCCCCTGATCCGGAGTCGCCGGATCGATGACGTACAGCCTGTCCGTGCCGGCGATCATGGTATTGGTGGTGGTCGCCGGCGGTAATGTCGGCGTTGCCAGCGGCGCCACGAAGATGCCGGGTGAAAAATAAACCGGATGCAGGCCGCCCTGCTCCAGCCGCTCCGTTTCATGCCTGCCCCGCTCAAGGAACGCATCCAGGCCGCCCGCGGTCATCAGGCGCAGCAGGAACAGCACCGGCGGCGCGATCTCCATTTCACCCCTGTCCCAGGCATCAACCACCTCCTGCGGCCTGACAAACCGGCCTTCAACCAGTTCGTAGTTGTCGATGCCGGGAATCTCGTCTTCCGGGCAGCGTACGCACATGAACCGGGTATCGAAACGGACCGGGAAAAACGGCGGCGTGGTAATGCGGAACAGCGGAGCGACCAGTGGTAATTCTGCGCCGGACTGCGCCAGGAAATCCCGCCATTGTTCAGGCGCTTCTTTTATCTGCTCCTTCAACGCCTGTTTCCGCTCCCGGCTGAATTCCCCGCCCAGGGTAGCTGAGAGGATGTCCGTTTCCTCCAGGATTTCTCGCACCGCGCAGCGTTTCAGCACAAGTTCTTCGGGATCGTCCTCCCCGTGATGGTCCACCGGGCTGACGTTGCCGCCGGGAAACACCCAGTATCCGCCGAAGAACTTGAGTTCGGGGGCGCGCCTGACCAGGTACACCTCGGGGTCTTCGTCAGACCCGCGAACAAGGATAACGCTGGCGGCTGATCTTACCGTGGACATCCTGCGACGTAAGTCCTCACAGACATTCTACCGTTGTTCAGGCAACGGCGCATTCAACGGCCAGGGCGCGGCCGAGTCCGTCACAGGAAATGTATTCGGCTGGTTTCATTTTTCCGGCGCTGTCTAGTGTGTACCCGTATGCGGATTTTCCAATTTACTGTTATATTGCATGGGTTGCA
>CAYOEQ010000162.1:0-4988 GCA_964402775.1 uncultured Enterobacteriaceae bacterium | reverse complement strand
TGACGGCAAGGGCGCGCCGGTATTGCACTTTGAAATCCGCAAAAACGGACAACCGGTTGATCCGTTGGGTCAACTTCCGCGCACTTGAAGGTCTGAGAAAAAACAGAAGACATTCATGCCTGAAGACGATGATATCAAGACCTTGAACCTGGAAGACTCCGGTTCGGAGCGCGCGAGGCCCGTTGCCGCCAGGAAAACGGGCAGGGCGCACTCGCACGGGGGCTTCAGTGAAACCGATCTTGACGCCACCCGGTTGTATCTGAGTGAGATTGGGTTTACCCCGCTGTTGACCGCCAAGGAGGAGACCGACTTCGCCCGGCGCGCCCGGCGCGGTGACGACGATGCGCGTAAACGCATGATTGAGAGTAACCTGCGCCTGGTAGTGAAGATAGCGCGGCGTTATATGAACCAGGGACTGGCATTGCTGGACCTGATCGAAGAAGGCAACCTCGGTTTGATACGGGCAGTGGAAAAGTTTGACCCGGACAAGGGTTTCCGTTTTTCGACCTACGCCACGTGGTGGATCAGGCAGACCATCGAGCGGGCTTTGATGAACCAGGCCAGGACGGTCAGGTTGCCGATACACGTCATCAAGGAGATTAATGTTTACATGCGGGCGGCCAGGAAACTGGCTCAGACCCTTGATCGGGAACCCAGCAGTGAGGACGTGGCGGAGATGCTGGACCGGCCGCTGGAAAGCGTGAAACGCATGTTCGGATTAAACGAACGGGCCACCTCGGTGGATGCCCCGGTCGGCAGGGAAGCGGAGCGGCCATTGCTGGATACGATACCGGATGAGCACAACATTGATCCGTCAGTATTGCTCCAGAATGATGACGTGAGGGAGCACATCGATTCATGGCTGCAACAACTGACTGAAAAACAGCGCGCCGTGGTGGAATTGCGCTTCGGCCTGCATGACAAGGAAGCAGCTACGCTGGAAGATGTAGGCACACAACTGGGAGTGACGCGGGAGCGGGTCAGACAGATACAGATCGAGGCGCTGAAACGGCTGCGGCGAATCCTGAAACGGGAAGGTTTCTCCCTGGATGCCCTGTCCTGAAATAGCCACAGAGAACACAGAAAACATAGAGGACACAGAGTTTATGCGGTTGGTTGTATGGCCTGATCCACTCTGTGGTCTCTGTGTCCTCTGTGGCTAAATCCGGAACAACGCGGCGACGATGCGCCGGCCTTCCCCGGACAGGAAATTGAAGGCCCGGCAGGCGGCGCCGGTATCCATGATCTCAAACCCGACCTGCCGGACATAAAGGATTTCGCAGATTTCATCGGGCGGATGTGTAAGCGCCTTGCCGCTGCCGAATATCACGATCTCCGGGTGATGCTCCAGCATAGTCGCCAGGTGTGCTTCTTCCAGCGCCTGCACCCGGTTCGGCAGCCGGCCTTCCACGACCGCCTCCGGCGTGATTATAATGTCCGTTGCGTAAACCGTGCCGGCTACAGTTATCGAGCCGGCCGCATAGGCGTCTATTTTATGTTCGCCTTGATTGATATCTGTTTCAATTTTCATAACAGTGGAGCTGCAAAAACAGGAGAACCATGAGAATCCTATTATTAGGAGCGCCGGGCGCCGGTAAGGGCACGCAGGCCGCTTTCATTAAAGACAAGTTTAACATACCCCAGATTTCGACCGGAGACATGTTGCGCGCTGCAGTCAGGGCCGGCACGGCGCTGGGCCTTGAGGCAAAAAAGGTAATGGAAGCCGGAGAACTGGTACCTGATGACCTGATCATGGACCTGGTCAAGGACAGGATTCGCCAGGATGATTGCCGGCAGGGTTACCTGTTCGACGGTTTCCCGAGGACGCTTGGCCAGGCCGAGGCAATGCAGCGGGAAGGCATACTGATCGACTGTGTGGTTGAGATCGTGGTAGCGGATGACGAGATTATCAAACGCCTGGACGGCCGCCGCATTCATCCCGGGTCGGGACGGGTTTATCATGTCCTGTTCAATCCGCCGAAACAGGCCGGTGTTGATGACATCAGTGGAGAGGCGCTTGTACAACGGGAAGATGACAGGGAGGCAACGGTCAGGAAACGCCTTCAGGTCTATCATGAGCAGACTGCGCCGTTAATCAGGTTTTACAGCGACCTCAACGGCCGGAATGCGCCGGCATACCTGCGTGTGGACGGCGCCGGCGATGTCGGGGAAATAACGAAAAACCTGGTTCACGGATTGGAAGATCTGATGGAAAGGTAAGTGCCCCGAAAGAAAGCACGAGGCAGGTCAAAACCGCGCGCCGGGACTAAATTCCGGTACGTGCATATATTAATCATCCTGGTTTGCATACTCGCGGCCTATGTATTGTGGCTGGACTATCGCGTGCAATCGGAATTCGCGGGGAAACGGTGGTCCCTTCCTGCCCGCGTCTACGCCAGCCCGGCAGAGATATATGCAGGCCAGGCGCAGACAGCCGATAATATTGAAAAACTGCTGCTCAGGTCAGGCTACAGAAAAGCGTCTTCCTCCGGACAGCCGGGTTACTACAGCCGGACGGCATCAGGTATCGAGTTTATGCAGCGTGAATTTCACTACTGGGACGGCCGGCAGGACGCTCGCCTGGTACGTGTGCGTTTCCGGGACGGGAAGGTGCGGGAGATACGGGATTTATCGGGTCAGGGCGCCTTGCCGCTGGCGCGCATCGAACCGGAATTAATCGGCAGGATCTACCCGGATAATTTCGAGGATCGTATTCTGGTTTCCTACGATGACGTTCCTCCCGCGTTGATCCGGGCTTTGCTGGCGGTTGAAGATCGAAATTATTTCAGCCACATCGGTATTGACCCGAGGGGCGTGTTAAGGGCCTTGTACCACAATATCCTCAAAAGGAAACTCGAACAGGGAGGCAGCACCATTACCCAGCAACTGGTGAAGAATTTCTTTTTAAGCCCCGAGCGGACCCTGACCCGGAAGATCAACGAGGTCGTCATGGCCTGCCTGCTGGAACGGCGTTACCGCAAGGAGGAAATCCTGGAAGCCTATATCAACGAGGTCTACCTGGGACAACAGGGACGGCGCAGCGTACATGGTTTCGGCACGGCAGCGGAGTTCTATTTCGCCAGGCCGTTGAACGAATTGCGGCTGGACCAGATCGCGCTGCTCGCGGGCATGGTCAAAGGCGCTTCCCGGTACAACCCGAGGCGCCATGCCGAGCGCGCCAGGCAGCGCCGCGACCTGGTGCTGGACCTGATGCTGCGGCAGGGTTACCTGGATGAACAGGCCTGGCGGCAGGCGCGGCGGCAGCCATTGGACCTGAGCGCGCGGCCGCGCTGGGTTTCCGGCAAGCACCCCGCATTTCTGCAGCTTGTCAGGAAGCAACTGTTGCGGGATTATGCCATCGGAGACCTGCGCAACAAGGGACTGCGCATTTTTACCACGCTTGATGCCGAACGGCAGGAGAGTACGGAACTGGTTCTGCAACAGCAGTTACGGCGGCTGGAACGGGCGGGTTCCCTGGACTCGGGGACATTGCAGGCAGCAAGCATTTTTGTGCAGACCAGCACCGGCGCGGTATTGTCCCTGGCGGGTGACAGGAACACGGAATACACCGGTTTTAACCGCGCCCTGCATGCCAGGCGGCCGATAGGGTCGCTGGTGAAACCGTTCGTGTATTACACGGCCCTGACGGACCCCCGGCGCTATTCACTCGTTTCCGGAATCAGCGACTCCGACATCTCCGTCAGGCTTGCAGACGGCACGTTCTGGCGTCCGGATAATTACGACGGCAGGAATCACGGCCAGGTAAGTCTGCTGGAAGCCCTGGCAAGATCATACAACAAGGCAACGGTAAGACTGGGCCGGGAGATCGGTCTGGAACAGGTGATCGACACACTGTATAAAGCAGGTGCAGGCGACCATATTGAGCCGTTTCCGTCGCTGTTGCTGGGGTCCCTGGAACTGACGCCGTTTCAGGTCAGCCAGCTTTACCAGACCCTGGCCAACGGCGGTTTCCTGGTTCCCCTGAACAGCATCAGGGAGGTTCTGGACAGCACCGGCAACGCGGTAAAGCGCTATGGCCTGGATATGCGTCAGGCGCTGCAGGGCGAAGCCGCTTTCCTTACCGGTTTCATGATGGTGCAGGCGGTCAACCGCGGCACCGGCCGCGGCCTGCGCCGTATTATCCCGGAACATTTGCCGCTGGCCGGCAAAACTGGTACTACCAATAACCTGCGGGACAGTTGGTTTGCCGGTTTCGGCGACGATATAACAGGCGTGGTATGGCTGGGCCGCGATGACAACCTGCCCACCCGGTTGACCGGCGCGACCGGCGCGCTGCAGGTCTGGGGCAACATGGTAAAGCGGCAGGACTTCCGCAGCATCGATTTGTTGCCGCCACCCGGCGTCGGCTCCCTGGATGCCGTGGGCTTGCCCTTTGCCGGCGCCTGTGCCAGGTTTCCGAACATACCGTATGTCCTCGGTTTCAGGCCCCGAAACACTGTCGGCGGGAGTTGCAGATGAAGAAAAAATATTTATTCAGTTTGTTGATCGCCGCCTTGCTGGTTTGCGGGGCGTGCTCAAACGTGCGCCAGGCGCCGGTGGAGGAGAGGCAGGCGCCGGATACCGCTGCCGGCTTACCCCCTGAGCCTGCCGCTCAGGCAGCACCCGGAAAGCCGGCGCGGGATGAAGGAGACGAGCAATGGGAAGAATTGCCCGGTCCGGGCAGGACCGCCGAAACCGGCATACCCGCACAGCCTGGACAGGTCAGTGAAAATCCTGCGGTATTGGCGTTACTCGATGATACGGACCTCAGCGTCAGCCGGGGCAACCCGGAGGCCGCCGCCGGTTCCCTGGAACGGGCGCTGCGCCTGGAGCCGAAAAACCCGTGGTTGTGGCATCGCCTGGCGGTACTGAAACTGGAGCAGGGGAACCGGCGCCTGGCCATTGCCCTTGCGCAAAAGTCGAATTCCCTCGCAGCCGGGCACCCGGAGTTGCGCAGGGCCAATGCTGATTTGATCGAACGGGCAGGA
>CAYOEQ010000161.1:2187-4990 GCA_964402775.1 uncultured Enterobacteriaceae bacterium | reverse complement strand
ATGTAAGCTTCCAAGTTAAAAAAATACCATTATATCCTAAAAACATGAGCCTTTCCGTCTTCAGTTCAGCGCAGGTCGCCGCAAAGAACCTGCAGCGCCGTCACTGCCGCGACTGCAGCGGTCTCGGTGCGGAGCGTGCGGGGGCCGAGTTTTACCGGTATGTATCCACGTTGTTCCGCAGCCGCCTGTTCCGCAGCCGTCAAGCCCCCTTCAGGGCCTACCAGTATGCTTGCTTCCCGGTCAATCGTCCCCGCCAGCCCGGCAAGGTTCTGCGTTGCCGGCGGCGCCAGCACAAAGCGCGCCGGGTTCCTGTCGTTTGACACCCATTCATGCAGGTCCCCGGGACTGTCCAGAACGGGCAGGATATTTCTTCCGGACTGCTCGCAGGCATGGATAATGATTTTCTCCCAGTGTTCCATGCGCGACCTGGCGCGATTTTGGTCCAGCTTGACATTGCTGCGCTCCGTGTACAGGGGAACAATTTTATGTACGCCCAGTTCAACGGATTTCTGCACGGCATAATCCATGTGCAGACTGCGCGATATCCCCAGACCCAGTGTGATCAACAGGCCGGTTTCCGGCGTATCAGGCAGAAAATCCAGGATTTCCACTTCAGCCAGGCGAGTGGAGACTGAGACGATCCTCCCGGTATAACTCCCGCCGAGACCGTTAAACAGGACGATCCGGTCATTGCGGCGGCAACGAAGAACCCGCAGCAGGTGGCGTGACGCCTCCCTGGACAGGACCACTGTTGCGGAAACCGCCAAAGGCGCTTCCGTATATACCCGGATGTTGCGCATAAGCTGTCAGCGTTTAAAATAGGCTGGTAAAGATGACACCGACACGCGCCAAATTCAATCAAAATGCTTAAATCCATCAGGGAATTCTTCGAGCGCGGCCTGCAGGACAACGGCGAGCGCGACAGTCCCGGCCCCGGCAACCGGGTGGAACTGGCCGCGGCCGTATTGATGGTAGAAATCAGCCTGGCTGATTCATCCGTCGACAATGAAGAACTTGCAGTCATCAAAACGGCGCTGGTCAATCACTTCAATATCGCCGCCGGACAGGTGGATGAGTTAATCGACCTGGCGCGCCGGGAAGTCGATCTCGCTGTTTCCCTGCACGAGTTCACCCGCATGCTCAATGAGAACCTGGACGCAGCGGAAAAGATCCGCATCATCGAATCGCTCTGGAAGGTCGCATTCGCCGATGCGGTACTGGACAAATACGAAGAGTATTACATCAGGAAAATCGCCGATTTGCTGTATATCTCACACAAGGATTACATCAGGACAAAACACAGGGTGGCGGACAGTTAAAATAGAAAAAATCGTATCCGGCGGACAGACAGGGGTGGACCGCGCCGCCCTGGACTGCGCCATTGCCCTCGACATTCCCCATGGCGGCTGGTGCCCTGCCGGCAGGAGGGCCGAGGACGGAATAATTCCCGGACGTTACCGCCTGGTCGAAACGGATTCGCCGGAATATGTTGACAGGACCAGGAAAAACGTGGAGGACAGCGACGGCACCCTGATCCTGAACAGGAACCAACTGGAGGGAGGCACGGCTGCTACCCTGGGTTTTGCCAGGAGTTGCGACAAGCCGGTCATGATCGTTGATCTCGACAGCCCGCCCTTAGCGGACGATATCCGTGACTGGCTTGTTGCCAATAACATAAAACAATGCAACGTGGCAGGCCCGCGGGAAAGTAAGATACCGGGTGTTTACCGGCAAGCATACCGTTATCTCAAAGAAATGCTGGGGTCAGAGTAAAAATTCTGACGAATTTCTTACTCTGACCCCGGATATCCCGGATATCGAGACTGTCGACCGCCTCCCACACAACGTAAAAAAGCCTGTTCAAGGTCAACTGCGTTGAAATGCCGGCGGCAGGCGGCGGGCGACCCGATATAACGGATTCTGCCCTGGTGCAGTATGGCTATGCTGTCGCACAGCTTTTCCGCGTCGGCCAGCAGGTGGGTAGTGAAAAAGCAGGTAAGGCCCTGCCGCTTCAGCTCCAGCAGGTGGGATTGAAGGCAGATCCGCGCCCGCGGGTCCAGGCCGCTCATGGGTTCATCCATGACAAGCAGTTTTTTTCCACTCAGCAGGCAGGCGGCCAGCCCCAGTTTCCGCGCCGTGCCTTTTGACAGGCGTACGGCAAGTTTATCCAGCTCCGCAATCTCCAGGTCCAGGATGTCCATAACCTGCCTTACCCGGTTGAGGTTGAATTCACTGCCGTGAAGTCCGCTCGTATAACGCAGGAACTCCCAGCCGTTGAGGTAATCCGGCGGCCGGAACTGTTCCGGCAGGTAAGCCACGCGCGCCCTGGCTGCGGCCAGGCTGTGTTTCCTGTTGAAGACGGCAATCTCTCCCGAGGTGGCTGCATCGAGGTCCAGCAGGCATTTCAGCAAGGTGGTTTTGCCGGCGCCGTTAACTCCCACCAGGCCTATGCAGTCGCCCTCCGGCACCATGAGGTCCAGGTCCGACAACACGGTTTTCCCGCCGCGCTGTTTTGTCAGTCCTTGTATGCGGATTGCAGGAATTGACATGCCGGGTCAAATTGCCGATAACGTCCGTGCCCCGTCAATACAGGAACACCGCATTGCAGCGGGTATTGTCGCTGTCCACGTTCCAGGAAGAGCCCGTCGCATCTGCGTTGTTGATGCAGGGCGCGCCGGTGGTGGACGACCAGAGAATGACTTCACTCCCTGATGTACCGGCGCCGAAGTCATCGCCCCCCACCGTACTTTCTCCGTTCTTCGCCGTATTTACGGTGCCGCGCACGACCCCGCTGCCCGGGTCG
>CAYOEQ010000161.1:0-2087 GCA_964402775.1 uncultured Enterobacteriaceae bacterium | reverse complement strand
TTCTCCGTTCTTCGCCGTATTTACGGTGCCGCGCACGACCCCGCTGCCCGGGTCGCCGTCATCCAGTTTTACATCCAGTTCCCGCAACAGCGCCGGGGTAACGCCGGCCCCGAACGCGTAAGCCAGGCGCACGGTTGACCCGGCCGCGGCGCCCCCGTCGTCATAATCATCGGTAAACCCCAGCAGGACGGGTTGCTGAAAGGCGTTGCCCGGCACCTGCCCGGTCAGTACGCCGGCCTCGTACTGCGCGGCCGTGGCCGTGCTGCCGTTGTAACTGCCGTTGAGCAGGCGGGAATGGGCCAGGTGCGCCCACACCGCGCCGGCTTCCTCCCAGCGGTCGATGCGCCCGTTCTGGTTGCCGCCGATGCCGGGCGCGCCGCCGCAGTTGGGGTCCACTTCCGCGCTGATGGCGCTGCACGCCAGCGCCGGCGGCATATCGCCCGGTACCTGCCGGTAGCGGTCGATAAAACCGTAATACGCGGCCTGGATGCCGGAATTCTGGTCCGCCATGTTGCGCACCCTGGCGCTGCTGATCAGTTGCTGGCCTTTCAGGATGCCGCCCAGCAGGAGTCCGATCAGGACCAGGACGACGGCGATTTCCACCAAGGTAAAACCCGGCTGGTTGCGTATTTTCATAATGTTATCCTCCGATTCCGGCTGAAGGCCGGTTATTGCCGTGTTGCAGTTCCGCCAGTTTGTTTTTCAGGAACCGCAGTTCATTGTCATTATTTGCCAGTTGGCCGCTTGCCAGCAGGCCGCCGATGATGATGCGTGCGCTCTCGATCTCGCCCAGGTCTTCCAGTACGAATATCTCCATTTGTGTTACCCAGGGGGGCGCAGTGGCGCTGCTCACGTTCAGGCGCAGGGCGTTGGCGTACTTCAAGGCCAGTTGCAAATCCTTGATACGATGTTTTGCGACATAAACCCCGTGCGCCATCCAGGGCCAGCGGCGCTCGGGGTCCTCCCGGAAGCGCCGGTGCACGAACTCCAGCATTTGCCGCTTCCCGGCGACATCCGGCGTTTCCGTGTAGACGCGGCTGGCGGATAGCAACGGGTATTGAAAACGGCTGTCCAGGTCGAGTAACGCGTCCAGCCAGTTTACGACCCTGGCATAGTCCAGCCTTGCGAACGGAATACTGACGCCGGGTTGATTGTCGAAAGCCTGCAGCCACAACATCAGGACCTTCGCAAGGGCGTCCGGTTCTCCCAGGCCGTACAGGTGCAGCAGCCGGGTATCGGGCGCATTCGGCAGGGCTTCAGCCGTTGCCGCCGCCCGGGGTCCCGCATAACTCCAGCACACCTGGATGACCAGGCCGGCGAGCAATACCGCCAGGACCGGAAGCGGGACCGTTGACACTGGTCTTGCTGCGCTATTGTTCATTAGTCACCTTGTCTTTCCTGTCGCGTTACTCAATCACAGGTTCTTCCGGTACAGGTCGAACAGGCCGGCGGACAGCAGGACGGGCAGGTAAACCAGGGTCTGGATCAGTACTGCCCCTACGGCGTCGGCATTGACTCCATGGACCAGCCATTCACTACGGGTGAAGGCGTGCAGGTCGGGCAGCAGCAATGCCAGCGCGTTCACCAGAAAATTCATGAAGACCTGTGAATTGGCGTCGGATACCAGGACCGGAGCGGCGCTTAACAGGCGCAACGCCTCCATGCTGCGCGACAACAGGTAAAATGCCATGGCTGACGTGAAAGCCAGGCTGATATTGGCAAACGCCAGCAGGCACAGCAGGCTGAAGGCGGCCAGCAACAACTGTTCGCAGAACAGGGAGAGCATCCAGCAGCCGACCGCTACTGCGGGGGCATACAGGAACAACGGCAGAGCGGCAAGGACGGCGACGCATAATGAGAAACCTGCAAATCCTGTTAATTTCCCGAACAGGTACGCGTGCCTGGGCAGGGGCAGGGACAGGATCAGCTCCAGGCCCTTGTCGTTCAGTTCCTTCAGGACACTGCTTATGACGAACAGGCAGGTGGCGCAAATCGAGAAAACCCTCAGTAAAGAGGCCGTCACAGCGGCCTGCGCCTGCCTGGTCTCCGTGATGCTTAATTCACCCAGGAACTGCGCCAGGCCGAAC
>CAYOEQ010000160.1:0-5022 GCA_964402775.1 uncultured Enterobacteriaceae bacterium | reverse complement strand
GCGTTTCGGCGGCAGGGACACGTCGAATTCAATATGTTCGGCGCCGTTATACACCAGGAAATGCTTGCCCTGGGCCCGGGAGAACAGGGTGACGCCGAAGTCCTTTGCCAGCTTCAGGCCCATCTGGGTGATGCCTGAACGGGACAGCAGGGCGGGGATGCCCATCTGCGCCACTTTCATCACCATTTCCGAGGTCAGGCGGCCGGTGGTGTAAAACAGCTTGTCATGTCCCGGCGTGCCTTCCAGCCACATCTGTCCGGCAATGGCATCGACCGCGTTATGCCGGCCCACGTCCTCGATGAAGACGGCCACTTCCGTGCCGGCGCACAGGGCGCAGCCATGCACCGCGCCGGCGCTTTTGTAAACGTCGTTATAGTGGGCCAGGTTTTTCAGCAGGGCGTAGATGTCCGACTGTTTGAGCCGCGTCTCCGGCAAGTCTATCTGCTCGATCTGCTCCAGGATATCGCCGTACACCGTGCCCTGGCCGCAGCCCGTGGTCACGATTCTCGGCCCCAGCCGCTCCTTCCAGTCGTCCCGTTCGGACCGGGTGGCCACCGCCGCGGCGTTCACCTCCCAGTCCACCTGCACCGACAGGATTTCATTGATGTCCCCGACGATGCCCTGGTTTTTCAGGTAACCCAGGGTCAGCAGTTCCGGGGTCTTGCCGAGGGTCATCAGGGTGACGATTTCGTAACTGTCGACGTAGATGGTCAGGGGACGTTCGTCGGCAATATGCATTTCCCGGACATTGCGGAACTCGTCCACCGCTTCGACGGCGATGGTAGGGTCGATGCCGGCATCGGTCATTTCCGGCCCGCGACCTGGTGAGTTGTTCATAATTGGTAAGGCCTTCACCGGGGTAAAGACACGTTAAAGTGTCTTTCCCGGCTCAGCCCCCGGTCATATTCATGTGGCGGAAGATGACGGGTTTGGCGGAAAGGTCGAACTCATGTCCCTTGGGTTTGATGTTCATGGATGCGCGCAATGCCTGCTTCAACCGGTCCATGTCGCCGGGATGGGCGCGGATGACCTGGCGCAGGTCCATGGAGTGTTCCTGGCCCAGACAGAGCAGCAGGCGGCCTTCACAGGTCAGCCTGACCCGGTTGCAACTGTCGCAGAAATTATGGCTGTGGGGCGAGATGAAGCCCACGCGGGTGCCGGTTTCTGCGATATGGTAGTAACGTGACGGCCCGCCGGTCGTTTCGGTGGTCGGCAACAGCGTATAGTGCGCTTCCAGGTCGCCCCTGATCTCATCACTGGAATAATAGGCCTCGGCCCGGTCGTGATCGCCGATGGCGCCCAGGGGCATTTCCTCAATGAAACTGATGTCCATGCCGCGTGTTGAGGCAAACTCAACCAGGTCCGTCACTTCATCATCATTGCGGTTCTTCAGGATGACCGAGTTGATCTTGATCTTCTCGAAGCCGGTCTCCAGGGCCGCATCGATGCCGGCCAGCACCTTGTCCAGTTCCCCGACGCGGGTCAGGCGCGTGAACTTGTCCGGGTCGAGAGAGTCCAGGCTGATGTTGATGCGCTTCACCCCGGCGTCTTTCAGTTCGCCCGCCAGTTTCGGCAGTTGCGAACCGTTGGTGGTGAGCACCAGTTCATCCAGGCCGTCCAGTTGACCGATATCACGGAACAGCTTGATGATATTGCGCCGGATCAGCGGTTCGCCCCCGGTAATGCGGATCTTGCCGACGCCCAGTTCGGTAAAGGCCCGGGCAATCACCCCGATCTCTTCCAGCGACAGCAGTTTGGCCCTGGGCACGAACTGCATCTCCTCGTCCATGCAGTACACGCAACGAAAATCGCAGCGGTCCGTGACCGAGATACGGACATAGTTGACCGTGCGTCCGAAATTGTCGACTAATATGTTGTCCTGTTTCATCATGCCGCAATATTTTGAAAATACGACCCGGAATCCGCCACGCGGGGCAATGTTATAGAGTAGGCGAAATTTTCCATAAATTCAATTTCATTCGCGTTACAATAGGGCACTTTCCATCCCGGTCCGACCAGGCGATGCAGGTGTCCGGGGAGCGCTAACGGGTAAAGGAACCTCTGGCAAGTCCAGGAAGGACTTGTTCAGAGTTTGGCAAAATAATGAAGGGGTAAGCCATGTCGGGCATCCTGTCCAAACAACACATAATCGCAAAACCCGGGTTCAATCGCTGGTTGATCGTCCCGGCCGCTCTGGGCATTCACCTGTGTATCGGTTCGGTGTACGCCTGGAGCATCTTCAACCCTGCCCTTGTCAAGCAGGTAGGGGTGGTGCTCAGCGCCGCCGATGACTGGACCCTGAAGGACGTCGTGTGGATATTCACCGTGTCGATTGTAGTCCTGGGGCTGGCGGCGGCCATTGCCGGCAGGTGGCTGGAGACGGTGGGTCCGCGCATGGTAGGCGTGGTATCGGCCTGCTGCTGGGGCGGCGGTTTCATCATCGGCGGAGTCGGCATCGTCACCCACCAGTTGTGGCTGCTGTACCTGGGCTACGGCGTGCTGGGCGGGTGCGGCCTGGGCCTGGGTTATGTTTCACCGGTCAGTACCTTGATCCGCTGGTTCCCGGACCGGCGCGGCATGGCCACGGGCATGGCGATAATGGGTTTCGGCGGCGGCGCCATGATCGGCGCGCCCCTGAAGGAGTATTTTATCCGGTATTTCTACCGGGCGCCCGAATACCTGGGCGCAGTGGCCGATCTCGACCTGGTTACCCGGGCAGGCCGGCGCTTCGCGGAAGTCGGCGGAGAACTGCGCGAAGTGGTCGTGGTCGGCGCCAACGAGATGGCGCAGATGGTGATTCCGGGACCGGAGGGCGTTTACCTGGTGGGCACCGGCTCTGTCGGTGTCGCCCAGACGTTCTTCACCATGGGCGTGATTTATTTCATCATCATGATGATCGCGGCATTCTCCTATCGCCTGCCTGCCCCGGGCTGGCAACCGGAAGGCTGGACCCCGCCGGACGAGGCCCATGCGGAGAAACGGATGATGACGCGCAACCACGTGGACATCGACCAGGCCCTGAAGACCCGGCAGTTCTACCAGTTGTGGATCGTGCTCTGTTTCAACGTCACCGCGGGTATCGGCGTGCTGGGCGTGGCCAAGACCATGATGACCGAGATCTTCGGCACGACCCTGCCGCATATCGTTGACGGCGCGTTTGCCGCCACCTACGTCGTCATGATCAGCATATTCAACATGGTGGGCCGGTTTATCTGGGCCAGCACGTCGGATTACATCGGGCGGCGCAATACCTACTGGATCTTCTTTGCGCTGGGCATATTGCTGTATTGTTCCATCCCCTATACCGCGCAGCAGGTCAGCGTCAACCCCGCGGTCGTCTGGCTGGTGTACTTTTACGCGGCCACGATGCTCATTTTCACCATGTACGGCGGCGGCTTCGCCACCATCCCGGCTTACCTGGCGGACATATTCGGGACGAGATACGTGGGAGGTATCCACGGCCGCCTGCTGACCTCCTGGAGCACCGCCGGCGTGCTGGGACCCCTGGCGATTACGTCGTTGCGGGAAAACGCGGTGACAAAGGCGATTGACGACCTGGTTGCGAAGATCGACCCGGCGGTATTCGCTGAGTCATTCGGCGCCGGTCTCGATCAGTTGCCGGCGCTGGTGCAGGCCAAGACCGTGACCATCGCCAGCCTCATGGACATCGCGCCGGCCGGCACCATCGACCCGACCCCTAACCTGTATAACAGCACCATGTACCTCATGGCCCTGCTGCTGGCCATTGCGCTGGTAAGCAATGCCCTGATGCGTCCGGTGCATTCCAGGCACCACATGTCGGAAGAGGAACTGAAAAATTAGGGGCCAGGGACCAGGGGCCAGGGGCCGGTATTAAATGATTGATAAAACCGGCAAAGACTGGCAAGAGGCGTTGGCGGTTTACAGCCGCCCGCGCGTCATCGCCATGAGCCTGCTCGGTTTTTCGGCAGGGTTGCCGTTCCTGCTGGTATTTTCCACCCTGTCCGCGTGGTTGCGGGATTCCGGACTGGCCCTGTCCACCATCGGTTTTTTCAGTTGGATAGGCATTACCTACTCGATCAAGGTGTTCTGGGCGCCGGTGGTGGACCGGACGCCGATCTTTTTCCTGACCGGGCGGCTGGGTAAAAGGCGCTCCTGGATGCTGTCGGCCCAGTTTCTGATTGCCCTGGGCCTGGCAGGGATGGCCATGAGCGACCCGCAGGCGCACCTGCAGCAGATCGCCATCTTTGCGCTGCTGGTCGCATTCGGTTCCGCCACCCAGGACATCACTATCGACGCTTACCGCATCGAGGCAGTGGACCGGTTGTTGCAGGGGGCGATGGCCGCCAGCTACGTGTTCGGCTACCGGGTGGCGCTGCTGGTCGCCGGCGCCGGCGCGTTTTACATTGCTGCGGCCCAGACCTGGCAACACGCGTATTTCACCATGGCCTGCCTTATGGGTATCGGCATCATAACGACCCTGGTTATTGCCGAACCGGACCACCCGGTCTCCGCGGCGGCCGGTGACCTGGAAAACGAACTGGAGCGGAAACTGGGCCTGGAGAGCAACCACCTTGCTCTGACCCGGTTCGCCGCCTGGTTCACCGGCGCCGTGGTCAGTCCCTTCGTCGAGTTCTTCCGAAGAAACGGCTTGCTGGCCCTGGTGATCCTGCTGCTGATCGGCACGTTCCGGCTCAGCGACATCACCATGGGTGTGATGGCCAACCCGTTTTACCTGGACCTGGGCTTCAGCAAGGTCGAGATCGCCAATGTCACCAAGATATTCGGGTTCTTCATGACCATCCTCGGCGCAGGGCTGGGCGGAATCTTCGTCCTGCGCTACGGGATTTACAAACCGCTGCTGGTGGGCGCCATTCTGGTGCCCATCACTAACCTTTTCTTTGTCTGGCTGGCGATGAGCGATCCCGACCTGGCCAGCCTGGCCGTCGTGATCAGTATGGACAACCTGAGCGGTGGTTTCGCCACCTCGGCCTTCATCGCCTACCTCTCCAGCCTCACCAATACCACGTACACCGCGACCCA
>CAYOEQ010000159.1:0-5044 GCA_964402775.1 uncultured Enterobacteriaceae bacterium | reverse complement strand
GCTTCTTTACAGAAAGGCGGGTCAACGTGTTGCTGATTAACTGCCCCTGGTGCGGCCCGCGCGACGAGAGTGAATTCGCTTACGGCGGCGAAGCCGATATCACCCGGCCGGCCGACCCGGCCGCCCTGACTGACGAAGAATGGGCAGACTACCTGTTCATGCGCAAAAACCCCAGGGGACTGCACCGGGAGCAATGGGTGCATGAGCACGGCTGCCGCCGCTGGTTCGTGCTGGAACGGGATACCGTCAGTTATCAGATAACAAAGGAGGGTTTGGGGACGGATTTAAATCCGTCCCCGGAGAGTCACAAGGATGAAGCAGGTTAATCGACTTCCCGAAGGCGGCCGCATTGACCGCTCGCGGCCCCTGGCGTTCAGGTTCAACGACCGTAACTTACAGGGTTATCATGGCGACACCCTGGCTTCCGCCTTGCTTGCCAACGGAATCCGCATCGTCGGGCGCAGTTTCAAGTACCATCGTCCCCGCGGCATCATGGGCATCGGCGCGGAAGAACCCAACGCCATCGTCCAGACAGGAACCGGCGCCGCTACCATACCCGGTCTGCGCGCCTCCGAAGTGGAATCGCACGAGGGCCTGATCGCTTCCACGACCAGGGGTTGGCCCGGTTTGAATCTTGACCTTCTGGCAATCAGTGACATCTGCTCCCCGTTACTGGGCGCGGGATTTTACTACAAGACCTTTATGGCGCCCCGGTTCCTGTGGCGCTGGTATGAACACGTGCTCCGGCACGCCTCCGGGCAGGGTGTCTCGCCTCAGGAGGCTGACCCGGACGCCTATGAACATATCAACGCGCATTGCGATGTGCTGGTGGCAGGTGGCGGACCGGCAGGGCTGATGGCGGCGCTGGCGGCGGCCGGATGCGGCGCCAGGGTCATCATTGCGGATGAGCAGGGCGAGTTCGGCGGCAGCCTGTTGTATGACAGAACCGGAATGAACGGCAACCCCGCCGGAGAATGGTTGGGCAAGGTTTTGCAGGAACTTGCAAGTCATCCCGAGGTCACCTTGCTGCCCCGCAGTACGGTCTCCGGTTACTACGACCACAATTTCCTTACTATCCTTGAACGGAACCGGGAGCACCCGGGAGAACACCGCGCTTGTGAAATACGGCAACGTTTATGGCGCGTGCGTGCCCGGCGCGTCATTCTCGCACAGGGCAGTCATGAACGGCCCATGGTATTTCCGAACAACGATCGTCCGGGGGTGATGCTTGCCTCCGCGGTTTCAGGCTATATTCATCGCTACGGGGTATGCCCGGGTCGTCGCGGTGTAATATTTACCAATAATGATTCAGGCTATCAGGCAGCACTGGACCTGGTATCTGCGGGAGCAGGGATCAGCGCCATTGTCGACTGTCGCAGGGAAGGCGCCGGCGCTATAGCCGAACCCCTGCGCCGGGACGGGATCGACATCCTGCACGGTCGTGTCATTACCAACGTAACAGGAAGGAAGCAGGTGCGTTCGGCACAGGTATCTGAGTTATCTGCGGACGGCAAGGCCCTTTACGGGTCGTCCAGAACCCTTGACTGCGACCTGGTTGCCATGTCCGGCGGCTGGAATCCGGCCGTCCACCTGCATTCGCAGGCAGGGGGCAGTATTCTCTGGGACCGGGATCGCAGTTGTTTCATCCCTGGCGCTACGCGGCAGGAGCATGTGTCGGCGGGCGCATGCAACGGCACCTTTACGACGGATGCCTGCCTTGAGGAAGGGAAACAGGCGGGGCTGGATGCGGCGCAGTCCTGCGGGTTTGAGCCGGTTCCGTTTTCCACGCCGGAGACAGGCCGGGACCAGGTCGGAGAAACACGTCCGCAACAACCGTTATGGCGGGTTCCCTTGCCGCAATCATCGAATCGCTACCCGAAACAGTTCATCGATTACCAGAACGATACGACCGTGGCGGACGTGTACCAGGCCGTGAGTGAAGGTTTTCAGAACGTGGAACACGTCAAACGCTATACCGCGCTGGGATTCGGCACCGACCAGGGCAAGCTGGGCAATATCAACGGCATGGCGATACTGGCGGAGTGTCTGGACAGACCCGTTGCCGAAGTCGGCACCACCACGTTCAGGCCGCCCTACACGGCCGCCGGCTTCGGCGCCTGCGCCGGCGCTGGCGTGGGAACGCTCTATGACCCGGTGCGCAAGACCGCGCTGCATGACTGGCACGAAGCGGCCGGGGCTGAATTCGAGGTGGTGGGACAATGGCTACGCCCCTGGTATTACCCCCGGCAAGGAGAGGATCTGCAGCGTGCGGTTGCCCGCGAATGCCTCGCCGCCCGCGCTTCGCTGGCAATCATGGACGCTTCGACCCTGGGCAAGATAGAGGTACAGGGCCCGGATGCGCAGGTCTTCCTTGAGCGTATCTATACCCACAATATCGCCCGGATGGAAACGGGGCGTTGCGCTTACGGCATCATGCTCGGCGAAGACGGCATGGTCATGGACGACGGGGTGATGGCGCGCCTGGGCGGGCAGCATTATTACCTGACTACCACCACGGGCGGCGCTGCCCGCGTGCTGGGCTGGCTGGAACAATGGCTGCAGACGGAGTGGCCGGATTTGAAGGTTTACCTGACGTCGGTGACGGAACGCTGGTCCACCATCGCACTGGTCGGTCCTGACAGCAGGAACCTGTTGCAGGGCATGGAATCCGATATCGACTTCAACCGGGATGACTTTCCCTTCATGTCGGTACGCTCCGGTACACTGGCAGGGTTCGCCACACGGATATTCCGCGTGAGTTTCAGCGGCGAACTGGCCTACGAGATCAACGTGGAGGGCGATTTGGCAGCGGCCCTGTGGCAAGCCCTGATGGAGGCGGGCCGGCAATACGGCATCACCCCTTACGGCACCGAATCCATGCATGTGTTGCGTGCCGAGAAGGGTTTTATCATCGTCGGCCAGGATACCGACGGTTCCGTTACGCCCCTGGACCTGGGACTGACATGGCTCCTGTCTCAGGACAAGGACTACCTGGGCAAACGTTCCCTCGCCAGGCCCGACTGCAGGAGGCCGGATCGTAAACAACTGGTCGGGCTGTTATGCGAGGAAGGTACGGAACCATTGCCGGAGGGTGCGCAACTGGTGGAACAGCCCGGCGGAGAACCCCCTGTGGCCAAACTCGGCCACGTCACCTCCAGTTATTACAGCGCCTGTCTCGGTCATCCCATTGCCCTGGCGCTGGTCAGCGCCGGTCGCGCCCGCAAAGGCGATGTCATCCAGGCCGCGTTGCGGGACGGGCGGCATGTCCCGGTCAAAATCGTCTCTCCCGTATTCTATGATCCGAAAGGAGAGCGGCAACGTGCCTGACCAGATGCACAGGCAGCATGCGCTGGCATCTTTCCTGAACGGGAACAGTGTACCGGATTCGGGTGATTCCGGAATGCGCCTGGAAGTACGGCCCCATTACGGTTACCTGAACCTGCGCGGCGACCCCGCTGATGAACGGTTCCTGCAGGCAATACGACAGACGCTCGGACAGCCCCTGCCCATCGTTCCGAATACGTTTACGGTTGGAGATCACACAAGCTTCTGGTTGGGGCCGGACGAATGGTTGCTGGCGACCGCACCTGGAAAAGAAAAAGAATTAACCGTGCAACTGGAAAAAAACCTGGCAGGCCAGTGTTATTCACTGGTTGACGTGACCGGCGGTCAACTGTTAATCCGCCTGTCGGGCAATCATGTCCGGGAGGTGCTGGCTAAAGGCTGTACTCTGGACCTTCATCCACGCATCTTCAAAGCGGGCCAATGTGCACAGACCGCACTGGCAAAGACATCCATGCTGATCGCCCTGATCGATGAGACGCCGACTTTCGATATCATCGTTCGCCGCAGCTTCGCCGAATACGCGGCCCGCTGGCTGCGGCACAGCAGTAAGAACTTCAGTTGATGAAGTTGTCAGATCTCAGGAAGCGCTTTTTCCAGGTGGCGAATTAGTTCAGGAATATCATTGACGATGGTGTTGTAGAGTAATTCATGGTCAATCTGGCCGTATTCATGGGCCAGAATATTGCGTTGACCGATGATTTCACGCCACGGGATATCAGGGGTAGCTTCCCTTCCATTGGCAGACACGTTCCGGGCAGACTCGCCAATTATCTCAACTATTCTTTCTGCCGCTCTGAGCAAGACGCGATTTTCCAGAAAAGATGCGAGATCATGATGCTCCATCATCTCAACAGCTTCATTGGCTGCTTGCAGCATATCCCATAGATAGGCCGCGTCCCTGTCTTCAAGCGGCATACAATAATTCCAGATCTTTTTCTATTTCACGACGGCGGTAGGGATTCTTCAGTATTGCCGGAGTTGCGATATCCACTTTACGACCACCAAACAGGGAACTGAAGGCATTATTGATGGCAGTCATGCCTCCCAGGGAAGGCGCCAGGCCTTGCTCAAACTCGACCAGCAAATCGATATCGCTTGAGGGAGTTAACTCTCCACGTGCGGCTGAGCCGAACAATGCCAGTCGTTTGATATGATAACGTCGGGCCAGTTCCGACAATACTATGCGGGGAACCGGCGCAAGGTCGCCAGGAAGCGGAATATCATCGGAATTCACAACCGGATATGGAACCTTGTAGCCGGCAGCGCTGTCCCGAATCTCCAGCCTGCTTTGATGGCTCTCCGGCTGAACGATCACATCGAGTCCTAATGCGTCCATTGTTTTCAAGGTTTTGCCAATTTCAGCAGTTTCTTTTCCGCGTTCAAGCTCTGATAAAAATCGTATGCCAAGTCCGGTGAGCGCGGCTGTTGTCTTAAGGGACAACCCGCGGCTTTTTCTATGTCTTCGAACCAGGTTGCCCAAGTCTCCCATACTTCGTATTCGCCCATATTGAGCAAGGATATCTATCATAGATCAATCAATATTTTACCGAACAGGATAAATTTTAACAAAATAATTCAATATTTCAATAGATAATTTACTGTACGGTATAATTTCATTCGCCAACAGCAGGCGCGAGCGGATCGCCCTGGTCGGTTTCGTCCATGGCTTCGGCCACGATGACCTGGGAGGTCTGCATCA
>CAYOEQ010000158.1:0-5056 GCA_964402775.1 uncultured Enterobacteriaceae bacterium | reverse complement strand
CCTGGACCAGCGCCTGCAATACCTGGCATACCGGGAACTGAAAACCGCGGTGCTCGACCACAAGGCCAGGGGCGGCATGCTGCTGCTGCTCGGCATCAGGACCGGCGAGGTGCTTGCCCTGGCGGTACAGCCCCCGTTCAATCCCAACAACCGCGCCGATATCAGCGGTAACCACTACCGGAACCGCGTGATGACTGATGTTTTCGAACCCGGCTCCACCATGAAACCGTTCACTATCGCGGCGGCGCTCATGTCGGGGATGTACCAGCCGGAAACCATGATTGATACCGCGCCGGGGCGCCTCTCCATCGGCCGTCATTCCATCAGCGATATAAACAATTACGGAACCCTGAGCATCAGCGACGTGATCCGCAAGTCAAGCAACATCGGCACCACCAAGGTGGCGTTTTCGCTGGGACCGGAACGGCTTTGGAATCTGCACCACAACATCGGCTTCGGCAGTGCGACCATGAACGGGTATCCCGGGGAAGTGACCGGGACACTCACGGATTTTGCCGGCTGGTCGAAGATTGACCTGGCGACCGTTTCCTACGGTTACGGTATCTCGGTGACCGCCATGCAATTGGCCCAGGCCTATTCCGTAATTGCGGCGGGCGGCCTGTTGTACCCGATCAGTTTCCAGAAAGTCAACGTCCTCCCCGAACCCCGGCGGGTCATTCCGGAAATGGTCGCGTTCGAGGTGAACAGGATGATGCGCTCGGTGGTCGGTACGGGCGGCAGCGGCTGGCGCGCCGCGGTGGAGGGTTACCACGTCGCCGGCAAGACCGGCACCGTGCACAAGACCTCGGACTCCGGTTACGAGGAGAACCGCTATGTTTCCCTGTTCGCGGGATTTGCCCCGGCGACGGACCCGCGCCTGGTCCTGGTCGTCGTGGTGGATGATCCGGGGGCCGGCAAGTACTTCGGCAGCCAGGTGGCGGCGCCGGTATTTTCAAGTGTCATGCAGGGCGCGTTGCGCATCATGAATATCCCCCCCGACAACCTGATTGGCCTCAAACAACAGGCGTTAATGGCAGACAGCTCAAGGTGATGATGTTGGCGGAAAACAGGAATCAGACCGGAATTCCATTGCAGACTCTGCTGGAAGGGATGACCGATGCGCCCGTCGGCCATGACATTTCCGTGCAGGGCATCAGCGCCGACAGTCGCGAGGTGCGCCCCGGCGACCTGTTCCTGGCCTGTCCGGGGACCAGCACCCGGGGCAGCCTGTATATCCGCGATGCGGTTCAGGCAGGGGCGGCGGCAGTCGCCGTGGACGAAACGCTGCTGTCCGACCTGGACCGGCGCCTGACCGCGGTCATCCCGGTGCCGGCGCTACGGGACAAACTGGGCTTTATCGCCGGCCGCTTCTACGGTGAACCCACGCAAGGCCTGCGCGTGACCGGCGTTACCGGGACCAACGGCAAGACCTCGATAAGCTGGTGGCTGGCGAAGGCCCATTCGGCGCTCGCCGGGAAACCCGCAGGCCTGGTCGGCACGCTCGGTCACGGCTGTTTCCCGCGCCTGCAATCCGGCCCCAATACAACCCCCGGCGCCATCGGCCTGCAACGCCTGTGCGCCGGTTTCCTCGACGCCGGCGCGGACGCGGCATACATGGAGGTGTCGTCCCATGCCCTTGACCAGGGCCGCGTGAACGGCGTCGGGTTCGACACCGCGGTGTTCACCAACCTGAGCCGGGACCACCTGGATTACCACCGCGACCTGGACGACTACTTCCGCGCCAAGAGCAAGCTGTTCGCGTTCGAGTCCCTGCGCGCAGCCGTGGTGAACATCGATGACGACCGGGGCCGCAGGTTGTTGCAACAACTTCCGGAGAGCGTGGAACCGATCAGCTACGGCCTGGCGGCGCACGGGTTTGCGCCCCTGGTCGCGGCGGAGCCGGCGCCGGCGCCCGGTCCCGGACTGGCGCTGGATATCGCAAGTCCCTGGGGCAGCGGCCGGTTACGGCCCGGTGTGACGGGCAAATTCAACGCCGGCAATATCCTGGCCGTCATCTCGGCCCTGTGCCTGGCGGGATTCTCGTTCGACCAGGTCCTGGAAAAGCTGGAGAACACCGGCCCGGTCCCGGGCCGCATGGAAAGTTTTATGCGCGCCGACGGCGCGCGCGCGGTGGTCGATTACGCGCATACCCCGGCGGCCCTGGAGCAGGTCCTGGCGAGCCTGGGGGAAGAGTGTGCGGGGCGGCTGATCTGCGTGTTCGGCTGCGGCGGCGATCGCGACCGGGAAAAACGCCCGTTGATGGGAGAGGCGGCAGAGCGGCTGGCCGCGCAGGTGATCCTGACCGATGATAACCCGAGGTCCGAATCCGGGGATGGCATCATCGCGGACATTCTCTCAGGTATGAAAGACACCGCTGCCGTCACGGTCGAGCGCAACCGCTCCCGGGCCATCGAACTGGCGCTGGAGCAGGCGCGGCCCGGCGACGTGGCGCTTATCGCCGGCAAGGGGCACGAGACCGCGCAGGAAGTCGCCGGCAGGCGTTATCCCTTCAGCGACCGGCAGCAGGTCCGGGCGCTCCTGGAGCGAGCGGGGTGATCAGCATGCGCCTGTCAGACGCCTGTACAGCGATGGAAGGTCAACTCAACGGCGCGGACCGGCGCTTTACCGGTTGCAGCTACGACAGCCGCACGCTGCAACCCGGCGAACTGTTCATTGCCCTGCGCGGGCCGCAGCGCGACGGCCATGATTTCATTCCCGACGCGCTGGCGCGCCGCGCCGGCGCGGCCCTGGTGGACCGGGATGCCGGCTACCCGTTGCCCGTGATCAAGGTGGATGACGCCAGGAAACGGGCCGGCCTGCTGGCGGCGCACTGGCGCGCCGGTTTCAACCTGCCGATCATCGCCGTGACCGGCAGTAACGGCAAGACCACGGTCAAGGAAATGATCAGCGCCATCCTGTCCGTGAATGCCGAAGTGCTGTCCACACGGGGCAACCTGAACAACGATATCGGCGTGCCGTTGACCCTGTTCAGGCTGGCGCCCGGCTACAGTTATGCCGTGGTGGAGATGGGCGCCAACCACCCCGGCGAGATAAGCTGGCTGAGCCGCATCACCAGGCCGGACGTGGCGCTCATCACGCAGTGCGCGCCGGCCCATCTCGAGGGCTTCGGTTCCGTTGCAGGAGTGGCTGAAGCGAAGGCCGAAATCTACCACGGACTGGCGCCGGGCGGCGCGGCCATCGTCAATATCGATGACGAGTACGCCGGGCTGTGGCTCGAGCGTACCCGCGGCAACCGGCGGATCACCTTCGGCACCGGCCCGCAGGCGGACGTGCGGGCGGACAATATCGACCTGCTCCCCGGCGCGGCGCGGACCCGTTTCGACCTGGTATACAACGGCGCCGGGACAGCCGTGGAATTGAGCCTGGCCGGCAGCCACAACGTCATGAACGCGCTGGCGGCCGCGGCCTGTTGCATTGCCGTCGATATCCCGCCGGCGCAGGTCAGCGCCGGTCTCCGCAGGGCGCAACCCGTCAAGGGCAGGATGCAGTTGAAAACCGGCCTCAGCGGCGCCCTGATCTTTGACGATACCTATAATGCCAATCCAGCATCCCTGGACGCCGCCCTCAGGGTGGCGAATGAAATGCCGGGGCAGACCTGGTTGGTCCTGGGCGACATGGGCGAACTGGGCGCCACGGCCGCCGGCCTCCACGAACAGGCCGGCGCCGGGGCGCGGGAACTCGGCATCGAGCGCCTGTACGGGTTCGGCGAACTTGCCGCGCACGCGGTAACGGGTTTCGGCGCCGGGGCGGCGCATTTCGGGGCGCTGGAGGACCTGGTCGGGACCCTGCGCAGCGAACTGCGCCCCGGCGTGGTGCTGCTGGTCAAAGGTTCCAGGTCCATGGCCATGGAGCGCGTGGTGGCAGCCCTGGCAGGAGGGAGCGACTGATGCTGTACTGGCTGGCGGAATACCTGACGCAGTTCTACAGCGGCTTCAACGCGTTCCAGTACATCATCACCCGCACCATCCTCGGCGCCCTGACGGCGTTGTTCGTGACGCTGCTGATCGGCCCCAGGCTGATCCGCTACCTGGACAAGTACCGCATCGGCCAGGAAGTGCGCGATGACGGTCCGGAGACGCACCTGGAAAAAGCCGGCACGCCCACCATGGGCGGACTGCTGATACTGTTTTCCATCTGCGTCAGCATCCTGTGCTGGGCGGACCTAACGAACCGCTTCGTCTGGGTGGTGTTCGCCGCCATCCTGGCGTTCGGCCTGCTCGGCTGGGTGGATGACTACCGCAAGATCGTGCACAAGGACCCGAAGGGCCTGAGCGCCCGCTGGAAATACTTCTGGCAGTCGGTGTTCGCGCTGTCCATCGCCGGCTACCTGTATGCGAGCGCCGCCGCGCCCGCGGAAACGACCCTGATCCTGCCGTTCATCAAGTCCTTCAACTATGAACTGGGCCTGTTGTTCATCGTCACCAGCTATTTCGTCATCGTCGGGTCGAGTAACGCGGTGAACCTCACGGACGGCCTGGACGGCCTGGCGATCATGCCCACCGTCATGGTCGTGGGCGGGTTGACCGCGTTCGCCTACGTGACCGGCCACATCAGGTTCGCAGAGTATCTCGGGTTCCCCTACATACCCGGCGTGGGTGAAGTCAGTATCGTTTGCGCGGCCGTCGCAGGCTCCGGCCTGGGGTTCCTCTGGTTCAACACTTACCCCGCCCAGGTGTTTATGGGGGACATCGGGGCGTTGTCCCTGGGCGCCGCGCTCGGCACCATCGCGGTGATCGTCCGGCAGGAACTGGTCCTGTTCATCATGGGTGGCGTGTTCGTCGTCGAAACGGTTTCCGTGATCCTGCAGGTCACCTCGTACAAGCTCACCGGCAGGCGAATATTCCGCATGGCGCCGCTGCACCACCACTACGAATTGAAAGGCTGGCCCGAACCGCGGGTCATCGTGCGCTTCTGGATCATCACGGTGATCCTGGTGCTGATCGGCCTGGCCAGCATGAAGATCAGGTAACGGGGGACCGGTGACGGGACATGGTTTCGACAAACACGCAGGCTGCAGACGCTACGGATTATCACG
>CAYOEQ010000157.1:0-5059 GCA_964402775.1 uncultured Enterobacteriaceae bacterium | reverse complement strand
GCACGACGACCATCCTGCTGCTTGCTGATGATCATGCTACGGTAACCGGTACCGGGTGGCTGGATATCGAGGTCGGACAGGTCGCCGGGTCGGATGCCCGGGACAGCAGCCACAGCGGCGCCCGGCTCAAGGTTGTCGGTACTGCCGGCGGGTGATGTTCCGGTCAGCCGTCCTGGTGATATCGTGAAAGACAAGCTGATCACATTCATCTTAGCTGCCGGCTGTTTATCCGCAGCCAGTGCCTTGCCGTTCAATTTCGGTCCTTTGATATTCGGGACGGCTGCCGATGCTTTCGGTTTCACCCCGCAACATATCGGTTATTTCGGTTCTGCCTACATGTTCGGCTTTTCCGTATCGAGCATAGCCCTGTACTTTTTCATGCACAGGATAAACTGGCAGCTGGCAATGGGTTTCGGGACCGTTGCCGGCGCCGGTATCTTTGCTGCTACGGCAGCGATCAGTAATCCTGCTATTTGGATAATCCTGTGGTTTGTCATAGGACTGCTGTTCGGCCAGGTATTCTCCCTCGTCGTGCGCGCGGCGATGGATTTGAGCGATCCCACCCGGGCCTACGGCGGTAAACTGGCGCTCGAGACGTTCATTCCCGCCATCATGCTGCTGCTGTTTCCTCCCCTGGTCGTCAGCCACTGGGGCTATACCGGGCTGGCGCTGGTTGCCGCATTGCTGCTGGTCCTGATGGCCGTAACAGCCAGGTCCATGCCGGCCCGCGCCCGCTCAATCGATGTTCAGCCGGACGGCGCTCACGCGGTACGGAATCGCGCCCACCAGTTGCTGGCCTGGCTGGGGATCATTACCATAGCCATCTACTTCGGCGGGCAGTTGTCGGTCTGGATTTTTGCCGAACGGGCCGCCGACAGCCTGGGTTACAGCCTTGAATCCATAGGCCTGTTGTTATTCCTGGGTAAATGCGGCGCCGGCTTCGGCGGTGTGATTGCAGCCGTGGTGGGTGAGCGTTTCGGGCGCTGGAAACCCCATTTGTTTTCCATACTGGTGATGACCCTGGGCCAGGTTCTGTTGATCACGCATGTAAATTACTGGGCCTTTACCAGCGGCGCCTTCCTGTTCGAAATCGCCTGGGCCTATATCGTTTCATACCAGGTTGCGGTGATTGCCTACCTGGACGAAACCAAACGCATGACCGTTTTTGCGCCCGCAGCCATGGCCCTGGGTGGTTCATACGGCCCGGCTGTCGCCGGCCACCTGGTTGACGAGAACAATTATGAGAATGTCTTCAGGATGGGTCTCTTCACTGCATTCATCTGCTTTATCGTCTTTTCGTTGCTGGTGTATGTGATAATTCGAGACCAAAGGGGCAGCGCTGCCGGGATGCAGCCCGGATAACAGCCTGCCGTCAATAATTTTGTCAGGGGAGGTACAGGTATGGCCATGCAAACGGTTTGCAGCCGCATAGTCGATTTATTCAAGGCGGAGGGCGTCAGGGCTATTTTCGCCATTGGCGACGTCAACTATATGGGTCTCCAGGATGCCGCGGACCGGAACGGTATCAGGCTGATCTGGCCGCACCATGAGCAGGCGGGCGGCTTCATGGCCGATGCCATGACGCGCATGACCGGCATCCCCCACGTGGTTGCCGGGGCGCCCGGTCCGGGGGTTGCCAACATGGTGCCGGCCGCGATCTGCGCGTCAAAAGAGAATGTGCCGGTGATCTTTTTCTGCCCCCAGCGTCCGCGCAAGTATGCCCAGGCCGTCAGGCGCTCCCAGCACCAGTACACGGACCAGCCGCGTTATTTCGAACCGGCGGTCAAGTATGCGGGGATCATCGAGTTCCCCGACCAGACCGACGAAGTGATCCTGGAGGCCTTTCGCCAGGCCCAGACCGGCAAACCCGGCCCGGTGTTCGTGGAACTGTCTTCCGACAAGGAATTCATTGAAGTCGACTTCCCGCCGCTGACGCCACCGGACAAATACCGGGTGACGCAACTGCCGGCCTGGGAGGGAAGTGTGGACAAGGCTGCCGGCATGCTGGCCGGTGCGCAAAGCCCGATCATCCTCGCCGGCACCGGCGTACATACGGCGCGCGCCCACGATGCGTTGGCGCAACTGGTGGCCGCGGTCGAATGCCCGGTGATCACCACCTGGGGCGGCAGGGGCGTATTGCCGGAAACGGACGAACACCTGTTGATCTATTCCTGGCCGGCAACCAATACCGCCATTGCCGAGGCGGACGTGGTGCTGGCAGTCGGTACTTCCATCGGCGAGGCCATGAACTACGGGCGGCTGCACCATTATGCCAGGGGCAATGTGGACAGAAGCTGGATATACATAGAGCGCGACCCGTCCGCCATAGGCGTGAACCGCTCAATCGACCTGCCGGTAATCGGCGACCTGCGCGATGTGCTGCCCCAGTTGACGCAGGCATTGCGGCAGCGCGAGATTCGCCCACACCCGGGTTTGAAGAAATGGCGCGAACAATTGGTTAGCGCGCGGACCGGGTTGATAAACAGCGCTCCTGACACGAAACCGGTACATCCCGGCAGGCTTATGGTCGAGGCGCGCAAGGCCATACCGGATGATGCGGTGATCATCCGGGACGGCGGCAACACGACACTGTGGGACCTGGCCTATTTTGAGCAGCGCTCCCGGGACTACATGTGGACATCGAAACTCGGGCACCTGGGTTCGGGACTGCCGTACGCCATCGGCGCCAAGCTTGCCGTGGGGGACCGGCCGGTGGCGTTGCTGTCCGGAGATTCATCGTTCATGTTCCATGCAACGGAAATAGAAACGGCCGTGCGCCATGACCTGCCGGTCGTCGTCATCGTCAATTACGACCAGAAATGGGGGATGGAAGTGCCGGGCATGTCGGAGACGCTCAAGCGCGAAATCGCTATCGAACAGTCTTTTGTGCGCATGGACAAAATGGCCGAAGCAATGGGGGGTCATGGTGAATTTGTCGAAGAAACCGGGGACATAGCGCCAGCTGTGGAACGGGCCTTTGCCAGCGGCAAACCGGCCGTGGTGCAGGTGGTCGTCGATGAACGGGTGAATAATACGCAAATGCCGAACTGGGACGAGTTCATACGCTGGTACGGCGATGACGGCGCTTACCGGTAACAGCCATGTCCTGTCCGGGGGGCAGGCTGACCCTGTTTCCCGGGCCGATATAGACCTCGCGCGCGAGCGCATCTCGCCCTGGGTCAGTAAAACGCCCCTGGTCAAATCGGCAGCATTGTCCCGGTTGACCGGCGCCGCGGTTTACCTGAAGCTGGAAACCGTACACGCGACCGGCGCCTTCAAACTGCGCGGCGCCGCCAACTGCATCCTTTCGCTGGCGGACAAACAGCGCGAACGGGGTGTGATAACCGTATCGACGGGCAACCATGGCAGGGCGGTGGCTTATATCGCGGGCCGGTTGAATGTGCCCGCAGTGATCTGCATGTCGGAACTGGTGCCGGAAAACAAACTCAAGGCAGTGCGTGAGACAGGCGCTGAAGTGCGCATTGCCGGGTCGTCCCAGGACGATGCCATGCAGGAAGCCGGGCGGCTGGTGCGGGAGGAAGGCATGACTTTAATACATCCGTTTGACGATCCGGCGATCATAGCCGGCCAGGGCACCATCGGCGCTGAACTGCTGGAGGACCTGGACCGGGTTGATGCGGTCCTGGCGGGTCTGTCGGGCGGCGGGCTTATCTCCGGCATTGCCGTGGCGGTGAAGTCAGTACAGCCGGATGCCAGGATCGTCGCGTTGTCACCGGCGCGCGGACCGGCGATGTACGAGAGTATAAGGGCCGGCAGACCGGTTGCGGTTGCCGAAGAAACTACACTGGCCGACAGCCTGGGAGGAGGCATCGGCCTCGATAACCGTTATACCTTTGACCTGGTAAAAAAGTACGTGGATGACTATGTCCTGCTCAATGAGGCGCAGGTCGCGGCGGGAATGCGTTACCTGTTTTATAACGAGCGCCTGGTGGCGGAGGGCGCGGGCGCAGTCGGCGTAGCGGCCTTACTGGCAGGCCTGGTGGATGGATTAAGCGGTAATATAGTATGTGTAGTCAGCGGCAATAATATCGACATGGGAGATTTTACCCGGCTGGTTGCTGGTGATGAACGGGAAGACTGACATGAATGCATTGATACTTACGGAACAGGAACTGCGCCGTTGCGCGGGCATCGATGAGATTTCGCTGCAGGCTGTGGAAAACGCCTTTACCTGGCTGTCCGAAGGCAAGGCATATATGCCGCCGATCATGCATATAGAAGTTGCGGGTCGAAACGGCGACGTCGATATCAAGAGCGCCTGCGTGGCGGGACTGGACAGGTTCGCCGTCAAGATAGGTTCCGGTTTCTTCGATAACCCTTCCAGGGGTTTGCCCAGTTCCAGCGCCATGATGGTTTTGTTAAGCGCCGCTACCGGGTTTTGCGAGGCGGTGTTGCTGGACAATGGTTATCTCACCGACTTGAGGACGGGCCTGGCCGGTGCGGTCGCGGCGCGTCACCTTGCCAGGGACAATATCAATACTGTCGGCGTCGTGGGGGCCGGCGCCCAGGCGCGCTACCAGGTGGAATGCCTGACCCTGGTGCGTGAATTCGACAGGTTGCTGGTGCTGGGGCGGGACCCGGAAAGACAGGCCACGTACATTGATGAAATGCAACGGAAACTGGGGATAACCGTCGCCGCGGCGAAAAGCATGGAACAACTGGTCGGGGAAAGCGACCTGGTGGTCACGACCACATCGTCCAGGACACCGTTGATCAGGGCGGACTGGCTGCATCCCGGCCTGCATATCACCGCCATGGGCAGCGACCTGGCCGGCAAACAGGAACTGGACGCCGGCGTCCTGGCTGCGGCGGACCTGCTGGTATGCGACCGGAAATCCCAGTGTTTCAGCATGGGCGAATTGCAACACGGACTTGCCGCCGGTATCCTGACCGAAGACTCTCCCGTGCTGGAACTGGGCGACCTGACCGGCGCCGGAACGGCGGGCCGAAGCAGCGATCGGCAGGTGACGGTTTGCGACCTGACCGGTACGGGGGTGCAGGATACGGCCATCGCAACGGTTGCGTATGAAGCGGCCGT
>CAYOEQ010000156.1:0-5081 GCA_964402775.1 uncultured Enterobacteriaceae bacterium | reverse complement strand
CCCCGGCGCGAAACTCACGCGCCGGCAGGGATTCGAGCACGTCCGTATCGCTGATCACTGCGGCAGGTTGATGGAACGCGCCGATCATGTTTTTTCCCAGTCTGTGATTCACCGCGGTCTTACCGCCCACCGCGGAATCAACCTGGGCAAGCAACGTTGTGGGGACCTGGATGTAGCGGACACCGCGCTGGTAACAGGCTGCGGCAAACCCGGTCAGGTCGCCGATCACTCCTCCCCCCAGGGCAACCAGGGTACAGGTACGGTTGAACTGCTCTTCCAGAAGCCGGGTAATGATCCCGTTCAGGGTCTCCATGGTCTTGTGCCGCTCGCCATCTTCGATGATCAGGGTGCGGGCAGGTATGTCCGCCAGCCCTTCAAGCAGTGTGTCCAGGTACAAGGGAGCAACGACGCTGTTGCTGACGACCAGGGTCTGCTCACTCAGTTGCGCGCCGGCAAGCCCGGCGGACCGCTGCAACAACCCGGCGCCGATATAAATCGGGTAGGAACGGCTCCCCAGTTCAACGGCAAGTTGTTTCATGTCTCTTTAATCATTTTGCTGATTTCCCTTACGACACGGGGGATGCTCCTGTTATTGGTCTCTACCACCATGTCCGCCAGTTGTTGATAAACCGGCTCCCGCTGGGTCATCAGTTCACGTATTTTTGCAAGTTTATCACCAGTCTGCAGCAACGGTCTGCGCCGGTCCAGCTTGACCCTGCCGGCCAGGTGTTCCGCCGATGCCTTCAGGTAAATGATCCAACCGTTGTCCCTGAGTAACTGCCGGTTTTCCGATGCCAGTACTGCCCCGCCACCGGTTGCCAGTACGATCCCGCGTTCCTCCACGAGTTCCTGCAACATCCTGGTCTCCCGCCGGCGGAACCCCTGCTCCCCTTCTATGTCAAATATCACATCTATGCTCACGCCTGTCCTTTTTTCTATTTCACTGTCGGAATCCCTGAATTGCTTGCCCAGTTCCCGCGCCAGTTGCCTGCCTATGGTAGATTTGCCGGCGCCCATCAAGCCGACGAGAAAGATATTACCGGTATTGTTCGTTTTCATCCGGGTCAGGGCGCACGCTGTTTAAAACGGTATTATGTACCGGTAATAAATCTATTACACTACTTATCATGCGGGCCATGTCCTTATTCAAAGCGCTGGCGGTGGTATCTATCATAGCCGCCGGCGCCGCGGTCTATCTTATCGTCTCCAACCTGCCGGATATCGAAATGCTGCGCGACGTGCGCATGCAGGTCCCCTTGCGCGTCTACAGCCAGGACGGTTCACTGATTGGGGAATTTGGCGAAAAGCGGCGCGCGCCGGTTACCATTGACGAAACGCCGGAGCAGTTGATACAGGCCTTTATTGCCGCGGAAGACGATCGCTTCTTCGACCATCCCGGAGTTGACTGGCAGGGACTGGTGCGCGCCGCTATCTCGCTGGCCAGGACCGGGGAGAAAAAACAGGGTGGCAGCACCATCACCATGCAGGTTGCGCGCAATTTTTTCCTGTCGCGGGAAAAAACCTATATGAGAAAACTGAATGAAATTTTCCTGGCGATCAAGATCGAAAGAGAACTGACCAAGAACGAAATCCTCGAGCTTTACCTGAATAAAATCTACCTGGGCCAGCGCGCCTACGGGGTTGGCGCCGCAGCCCAGGTTTATTACGGCGCTGATGTGGCAGACCTTGACCTGGCGCAACATGCCATGCTGGCGGGGTTGCCCAAGGCGCCTTCCCGAACCAATCCGGTGACCAGTCCTGAACAGGCCGTTAATCGCAGGGCGTACGTGTTAAGGCGCATGCTGGAACTCGGTTACATTGATCGCCAACGTTTCCACGAGGCTGACAGCGCGCCCGTCACTGCATCGCTGCACAGTCCGAGCATCGATCTTGAAGCGCCTTATGTCGCCGAGATGGTGCGTAAACACATGGTGGACGAGTACGGCGAGGAATCCTACAGCGCCGGTTATGTCGTCACCACAACAATACGCGATGCTCTTCAACTCGCTGCAAACCGCTCCCTGAACCGGGCATTGCTGCAATACGATGAACGGCACGGATATCGGGGTCCCGAGGACCATTTTGAGTTGGATCATGGTGACGCCGGGGAAAAATGGGACGAACTGCTGGAGCCGTATTCCGCCATCGGCAACCTGCAGCCGGCGCTGGTTACGGGGGTGCGCGGTTTCTCCGCGACAGCCTGGCTCTTCGGCCTTGGTTCAATCGAGCTGGACTGGAACAGCCTGGGCTGGGCGCGCAGCTATATTAATGAGAACGTACGGGGTCCTGCGCCCAAAAATACCGGAGAGATCGTCAGGGTCGGGGATCTTGTCAGGGTAAGAATGGACTCGCAGGGGAGGTGGCGCCTGGCGCAGATACCCAACATAGAAGGTGGCCTGGTATCACTGGATACGCATAACGGCGCGACCCTGGCCCTGGTCGGCGGCTTTGATTTTTATCGCAGCAAGTTCAATCGCATCACCCAGGCCGAACGCCAGCCCGGTTCGAGTTTCAAACCCTTCATTTACTCGGCTGCCCTGGAAAACGGTTTCACCACGGCCAGCATCATCAATGACGCTCCCATCGTCTATGATGATCCGAGTATCGAAGACCAGTGGCGCCCGGAAAATTACAGCGGCAGGTCGTTCGGTCCCACCCGGCTGAGAGAAGCCCTGCGCCGTTCAAGAAACCTTGTATCGATCCGGCTGCTGCACGCCGTAGGAGTCCGCAATACGGTCAGCCACGCGGCAAAATTCGGTTTTGATACCGGCCGGTTACCCAAAAATCTTTCCCTGGCGCTGGGCACCGGTGCAGTCACGCCCTGGCAGCTTGCCGATTCTTATGCGGTGTTCGCCAACGGCGGTTACCGCGTGGAACCCTTTTTCATCGAGCGCATAGAGACCTATACGGGGGACCTGCTATTCCAGGCGAATCCGGTTACCGTTTGTCCCGCTTGCCCGGAGACGGTAGAGGACGGGGACGGAATTGAATTCCGTCCCCAGGCAGGTGAAGCCGCGGCAGGGGCAGGGGACGGAATTGAATTCCGTCCCCAGTCGGATGAGGCCGCGATAATGGAAGTACAGGAAACAGTCCCGGTCGAGCAAAAAATTGCTGAACGTGTAGTCAACCCGCAAAACATCTGGATCATGAATGACCTGACCCGGGACGTCGTCCGGCGCGGCACCGGCGCCAGGGCCTACAGGGAATTGAAAAGGGATGACCTCTCCGGGAAGACCGGCACCACCAATGAGCAACGCGACGCCTGGTTTGCCGGCTTCAATCCGTCCGTGGTGGCTGTCGCCTGGGTAGGGTTCGATGACTTCAGCCCCATGGGCCAGGGTGAGACAGGCAGCAGAACCGCCTTGTCGATATGGATAGACTATATGCGCGCCGCCCTGAAGGACATGCCGGTTAAGCCGGTGGCGCGACCGGCCGATATTGTTACCATCAGGATCAACCGGGAAACCGGTTGCCCGGCAAAGACCGGTGACGGCAACGCGGAATTTGAAGTCTTCATGGCCGACCGCGTGCCTGATGCCGTTGAGTGCAGCAGGCTCATTATTCCCTACGATACCACCTCGGAATCAAGCGAAGCGCCCGGCCGGATCTTTTGAGCCGGTAAAGCTCTGAACAAGTCAGAGGTTCCTTAGTGAATAAGCGATATTTACAGGTTGCGCTGCCGGTACCGTTGCGCAGACATTACGCCTATGTCATCGGCGATCCGTTCAGCCATATCGAGTTTCTGCCGGGCATGCGGGTAAGCGTGCCTTTCGGGCGCCGCAAGGAGCAGGTCGGCATGGCGCTGGCGGTCTCCGACCGGACGACGCTCCAGCCCGACCAGCTTAAATCCCTCGGCAACGTCATAGACTACGAACCTCTTTTTTCACAACGCCACTTTGAGTTTCTGTGCTGGGCCGCCGACTATTACCATTATCCTGTCGGCGAAGCGCTGTTCAGCGCCCTGCCGGCGTTGTTGCGCCAGGGAAAGGCGCTGCCCGGACAGGACCGGGAGGCGCAGACGGCGCCCACGGAAAACGTGATTGAAAACAGGGATTTTGATCTGAACACGCAACAAATCCAGGCGATTGACGCAATCACGGCAAATACGGACGCGCACGGCGTGCACTTGTTGCACGGGGTAACGGGCAGCGGCAAGACGGAAGTTTATATTGAAGCGGTGAAACGCGTAATAGCGCAGAACAGGCAGGCGCTGATCCTGGTGCCTGAAATCGGCTTGACCACGCAGTTCATCGACCGGCTCCGGCAGCGATTACCGGTAGATATCCGGGTCCAGCATTCCGCGCTGAGCGAGACGGAACGCCTGCGCAACTGGCAGGCGGCAAAAAACGGCGCTGCGCCGGTGATAATCGGAACCCGGTCTGCGATCTGGACACCGCTCAAATCACCGGGGCTCTACGTCGTCGACGAAGAACACGATCCATCCTACAAACAGGACAGCGGCTTCCGTTATTCAGCCAGGGACATTGCGATTGTACGGGGCAAGTTCGACGGCGTACCGGTCGTGCTGGGTTCAGCCACGCCCTCTCTCGAGACCCTGAAAAACGTGAAAACCAGGAAATACAGGCAACAAAACCTGCCGGCGCGGGCATCCGGAGCGAAATCCCCGGAAATTCACGTTATCAACCTCCGCAATGAAACCCTCTCCGGCGCGGTATCGAAAACCCTGCTGAACGAGATTTCCTCCACCCTGGACCGGAACAACCAGGCGCTGTTGTTCCTGAACAGGAGAGGGTATGCACCGGTCATTCTGTGCCATAGCTGTGGCTGGTATGCCGAGTGCAGCCGTTGCAGCGCAAAGATGACTTTCCACAAGGATAAACGCTGTCTTATCTGCCACCACTGCGACTCCCGCAGGGGTCTGCCCGCAGAATGTCCGGACTGCAGCCAGGACGAACTGATCGAAGTGGGTCATGGCACCCAGCGCCTGGACCGTACCCTGGCCGAACATTTCCCGGGCGCAAGCATACTGCGGATAGACCGTGACAGCACCCGGCGCAAGGGATCCATGGAGAAGATGATAAGGGAGATCACGACAGGCGATGCCGACATACTGATCGGCA
>CAYOEQ010000155.1:0-5104 GCA_964402775.1 uncultured Enterobacteriaceae bacterium | reverse complement strand
GGTTGTTCCGATAAGGCAATCGGGTAAAATTACGTCCCATGACCGAAACCTGCATACCCTACGGTGGCTACTGGACCACCCCGTTCGCCAAGTGGCAGGGCAGCCTGGCCCACCTGCACAGTATGGAATTCGCCGCCCATATCACCCGGCGCGCCCTCGCCGACCGGGGCCTGGACGGCAGCCAGTTCGATTACGGCGTGCTGGGGATGACCATCCCGCAGAAGAGCTGTTTTTACGGCCTGCCCTGGCTCACGGCCATGGCCGGCATGGAACATGTCGCCGGACCGACCGTGAGCCAGGCCTGCGCCACCAGCGCCCGGGTCATGGCGACCGCAACCCGGGAAATCCAGGCAGGCCAGGCCGAATGCGCGCTGGCCCTGACTGCAGACCGGATATCCAACGGCCCGCACCTGTACTATCCGGATCCCCTGGGACCCGGGGGCACCGGGCAGACCGAAGACTGGGTGATGAGCAATTTCAACCAGGACCCGTATGTGAAGTGCGATATGACCCGTACCGCGGAGAATTGCGCGGCGAAGTGGAACGTATCCACCGCCGAGCAGCACGAGGTTGCGCTGCAGCGCTACCGGCAGTATCAACAGGCCCTGGAACTGCAGGACGGCATCTCTTTCCAGCAGAGATACATGCTGTTGCCCCTGAAGGTGCCGGACAAGAAGTACAGGAAGACGCGCTCCACCCTGACGGGAGACGAGGGCATCACTGCGACCAGCGCCGGAAAAATGGCCCGCCTGGAACCGGTGCAGGAGGGCGGCACCGTCACCTACGCCGGGCAGACCCACCCGGCCGACGGCAATGCCGGCATGATCATCACCACGGCGGACAAGGCCCGCGTGCTGGGCAGCGACCCGGCGATCAGGATCGGCATCGTCGCGTACGGCCAGGCAAGGGAGGAGCCGGCGTATATGCCGGCTGCGCCCATCCCGGCGAGCCGGCGCGCCCTGGACCGGGCGGGAATAACGATAAACGACGTCAAGGCAATTAAGTCCCACAACCCCTTCGCGGTCAACGACATCATCTTCGCCAGGGAAATGGGTATAGACGTCATGACCATGAATAATTATGGCTGTTCCCTGATCTGGGGGCACCCGCAGGGACCGACCGGTATGCGCGCGGTCATAGAACTTATCGAGGAACTGGTACTGCTGGGCGGCGGTTACGGCCTGTTCCACGGCTGCGCGGCCGGAGACAGCGCCATGGCAGTAGTCGTACGCGTAGATTAATAATAATGGATCAGAACCTCGAACCACTACCCGTGGCCTTCCCCACCGTTGTCCACGCGCTGGCGGACGCGGCCGCAAAGAGTCCCGAACGGGAAGCCCTGGCGCTGGGCGGGGAACGGCTCAATTACCGGGAATACCTGCGTTGCGTGGCCGGTTTCAGCCGGGAACTCCGGCAACTCGGCCTGGGCGGGCGCCGGGTTGCGCTGCTGATGGGCAATTCCATCGACGTGTGTATCGCCATGTATGCCGTCCACGCGGCGCGCGCTGAAGCGGTGCCCCTGAACCCCGTTTACACGCAGCGCGAACTGCAGCCCATGCTGGATGATGCCGGGGTATCCGCCATAGTCTGTGACCAGGCGCTGGCGGGCCTGGCCGGGACACTCGCAGCCGGCGCCGGGCAAATTGAACACCTGGTTGCCGTGGGCAGCGGCAACCGTCTGACCGTATGGCGCGACCGCGCCGATCTCGGCGCGCTGGACGACCTGCCGGAACCCGGCGACCCGGCCACCCTGCAATTCACCGGCGGCACCACCGGCAAGGCCAAGGGCGCCCGTATCAGCCATCATTCCCTGTCCGTCAACCTGAGCCAGCGTGAGGCGTTATTTCCCACCCGCGACGACGTGGAGCGGATGTTGTGCATCATGCCGCTGTTCCATTGTTATGCGGTGTCCATGTGCCTGCATGCGATGGTTTACCGGCGCGGAAGCCTGGTGATCCTGCCGCGTTACCATCCCGGAGAGGTGCTTGCCGCGCTGGTCGATGAGAAGATCACCGTGTTCGCCGGCAGCCCCACGGTGTTTACCGGACTGCTGAATTATCCGGGCTTTGCCGGCACTGACTTTTCCAGCCTGTATGTCTCCTCTTCCGGGTCGGCGCCCCTGGCGGGAAACGTCCTGAAGGAATGGGAGCGGATCACCGGCACGCCGATACTCGAGGGATACGGCCAATCGGAGGCCGGTCCGGTCATATCCTTCAACCCGCTGCACGGGATAAGGAAACCGACCTCGGTCGGCATCCCCCTGCCGCAAACGGAGATCCAGGTGGTTGACCTGGAGACCGGCGAGAAAGTGCTGGAATCCGGGCAAAAGGGCGAAATCCGGGTAGCCGGCCCCCAGGTGATGAGCGGTTACCGCAACCGGCCGGAGGAAACGGCCCTGGCGTTGCGCAATGGCTGGCTGTACACGGGCGATATCGGCGAACTGGACGAGGACGGTTACCTGTACATCCGCGGCAGGAAAAAGGAAATGCTGCTGGTGTCGGGGTATAACGTTTTCCCCCGGGAGATCGAGGAAGTCCTGCACCGGAACCCGGGCGTGAAGGAAGCGGCCGTGGTCGGCAGGGCGGACGCTTACCGCGGCGAGTTGCCGATAGCGTTCATCGTACCTGTTTCGGGGAACGGCGCGGACGCGGAAACCCTGCAGGATTATTGCAGCGAAAACCTGGCGCCCTACAAGATCCCGGCGGAGTTCCGTTTTATCGACAGCCTGCCCAAAACTGCGGTAGGCAAAGTAGACAAGGTTCAGTTGACCGAGCTATGCAACAGTACAACAACCCTGCCCTGATCCAGCCGGACCGGGAACTGCCGCGCAGCATCGGCATCATCGGCGCCGGCACCATCGGCCCGGACATCGGCTACTACCTGAAAAGCGCCATCCCGGGCCTGAACCTGGTGCTGATAGATATCAGCCGGGACGCCCTGGACCGCGCCGTCGGCAGGATCCACGCCTATGCGGACAAGGGCGTGACCAGGAGGAAACTGACTCCGGAACAAGCGGAAGGCGTCCGGCAAAACCTGAAAATTTCCGTTGATTACGACGACCTGGCCGGATGCGACTGGGTCATCGAGGCCGCCACGGAAAATATCGACCTGAAGAAACAGATATTCTCCAGGGTGGAAGACATCGCCGGTCGGGATTGCATGATCACCTCGAATACGAGTTCCATACCGGCACACAGTTTATTCTCACACCTGCGCCATCCCGGGCGGACCACCGTTACCCATTTCTTTGCGCCGGCCTTCCGCAACCCGGTCGTCGAAGTGATCGACTGGGAACAGGCCGATCCGGGATTTATCCGGCGCCTGCGCCGGCTGTTCTACGTGACCGGAAAAGTGCCGATGATCACCCGCGACGTCGTGTGCTTCATGCTGGACAGGATCTTCGACAACTGGTGCAACGAAGCCGGATTCCTGCTCGCCGGCGCAACCCCGGCGCAGGTCGACCACGTGGCGGGCAGTTACGTCCACGCCGGCCCGTTCTTTGTGCTGAACATGTCCAACGGCAACCCGATCATCATCGAGACCAACTCCCTGCAGGCCGAACTGGAGGGCGACCACTACCTGCCCGCCGCTGTTTTCCAGGAAGTGATAGACAGGGGACAGGGAACCGGGAGAGATAATTCAGGACACCCACAATCTGAAAACATGGGACAAAAGTGGGACGAGTCGGGAAAGTGGTTGACCATAAAACCCGGGGAAAGCGTGGACGCGCCACCCGCTGTAGTTGCGGAAATCCGCGATCGCCTGCTGGGCGTGCTGTTTTCACAGACCGTGGACATCCTGGACCGCGATATCGGCGCCGCCGCGGACCTGGAACTGGGCTGCCGGCTTGCCTTTGCCTTCAGGCAGGGCCCCCTGGAATTGATGCGCGAACTGGGTGATAAGGAGAGTACGCGTATCCTGGATAAATTCTGCGCGCAAAGACCCGGCATGCCGGGCGCGCAGCGGCCCCTGCGCGCCTACCAGGACTTCCACCGGTTCTTCCTGGTCGATGAACTCGATGGAGTGAAAATCATCACCCTGCGCCGTCCCGAGGCATTGAACGCGCTGCACGACGAAATGACCGACGAGATCCTGGCCTTGCTGAAACAGTATGAGGACGACCCGCACACCACCGGGTTCGTCATTACCGGCTACGGCGTCTCGGCATTTTCCGCCGGCGCCGACATCGGCAGGTTCCCCTCGATGCTGGGGGACAGGAAACAATGCATCGAATATGCCCGTGCGTCCTCCAGGTTGCTGGTTTACCTGGACAACTGCAGCAAACCGGTCGTCGCGGCCTTGAACGGCATGGCCCTGGGCGGCGGCCTGGAACTGGCCGTGCGCTGCCATGGAATCGTTGCCGTGAAAGACGCGTGGTTGCAGTTTCCGGAGATCACCCTGGGCATAGCGCCGGGTATCGGCGGCATGGTGATCCCCTACCGGCGCTGGCCGGATGCCGCGCCCGCGTTTCATGGTATGCTGCTCAGGGCTGAAAAAATGACTGCGACGGCAGCGTTCGGGTTGAAAGTCATCGACAGGCTGGCGGATACCCGTGAGGCGCTGCTTCCCGATGCGATCAGGCGGGTCGGTGAACTGGCAGGTAAACGGCGCGGGCTGGCTGATGCGCCCGTCAGTATTGATCCTCCGCCTGCAGTGGGGGATAAGCCGCGCAGCTTCAACGGACAGAGAATGAGCAGGGCGGTATGCGCCGTTATCCGCCAGGCTGTCAGCGCCGCGGCAGCCGCCGCGTCGCTGGACGAAGCGCTGGAGATTGGCTATGCCGCCTTTGCCGAGAGCGCCGCAACCGCAGCCGCGCGAGAGGGCATCAGCGCCTTCATGGAAAAAAGGAAGCCGGAATTTACTGATTAGGGAACCTCTGATTAAGTCAGAGCTTACTTGGAACTATGCAGAATACACCGGACAACGATAACGCTGATGTAGAAGTCTATCACCACCGCGCGGACAACCTCCCGGCGCACGGTTCCCATGATGAAGAAGTATTGACGGAGGACCGCGTCAGGGACTACTGGCGCGCCAATGTCCGTCTGCTGCTCATATTGCTGGCGGTCTGGTTCACCGTCTCCTACGGTTTCGGCATCCTGCT
>CAYOEQ010000154.1:0-5105 GCA_964402775.1 uncultured Enterobacteriaceae bacterium | reverse complement strand
AGGGAACCAGGGATACGGTTCCCTACTGGCTGAACCGGCTGCCCCAGTTTCCCCAAAAGGTAATGGAACTGGTAGACCGCCTGCAGGACGGCCGGTTCCAGGTGGAGCTGAAATCAGGCGAAGTAGACGAACTACGCAGTGAACTACGCAGGAACAACAGGAATAATACCCGTGTCATCATCGGTTGCGCCCTGATACTGGCTGCACTTGTAATCTACCTGGTCGGCCCCGGCGCCTGGATAATTACGGGGTTTCCCCTGTTGCCCCTGCTGCTCGGCATAACCGGCGGCTGGCTGGTCATAAAGGTTCTGAGCGAACTGTAATGCCGGATCTTGATTCTCTTTCTCTACTGAATGACACGCTGGCGCGGGATATCCCGATCACGCGTGTTATGGGAATAAGCGCGGACGATTACGACGGCAACCGGCTCAAAATGACCGCACCGGCGGCACCCAACCTGAATGACAAGCAGACAGCCTTTGCCGGCAGTTCCTATTCCATAGCCGCCGTGTGCGGCTGGAGCCTGCTGTTCGTGAAACTGTTGGAGCGGGGAATTGATGCTGATGTTGCCGTTTATAAGGGTGAGATCAACTACGTCAAGCCGGCGGTGGGCGATTTTTATGCGATCTGCGCCGCACCCGAACCGGAAATCATCGAGGATTTTTTTGACGCGTTGAGAACCCGGAAGAAAGCTAAAATTGCTATTGATACCGTGGTGTACGATGCGAAGGGTGCGGTGGTGAATTTTACCGGGAGGTACGCGGTAAGAATGCTGGGGTCAGAGTAAAAATTCTGCGACACTTACTCTGACCCCGGAATTTGTATTTCCTGCTCCGCTTCGGCCGTCAATATCTGCAGGCCTTTCAGGACGTTCAGGGCCTGCTGCAGGGCGTAGTCCTCAGTGAGCCGCGCCACGGTATCCTGACCCGGTTGCGCCGCTTCTTCATCTTCATCCTGGCCCTCTTCAGTATTGTTATCCAGGTGCCTGCTGAGATTTTCCTCGGTGATGAAATTCGATCCTTCGTCTTCAAGGGATTCGACCTTGACCCGGACCAGGGCAACGTCCGGTTCTATTCCTGAAACCTGTATGGAACGGCCCGAAGGCGTGTAATAACGCGCGGTCGTCAATTTCAGGGCCGCTGCATTGGATACGGGCAGGACCGTCTGAACGGAACCCTTGCCGAAGGTCTTCTGTCCCATGATGATTGCGCGTTTATGATCCTGCAGGGCGCCCGCCACAATTTCGGAGGCGGAGGCAGAACCGGCGTTCACCAGTACGACGATCGGCGCGTTATCCAGCAGGTCAGCCGGTTTTGCATTGAATCTCAGTTTTGAATCATCGATGCGGCCTTCCGTATAAACTATTAATCCCTGGTCCAGGAACAGGTCGGATACGCCGACGGCCGCGCTGAGGATGCCGCCGGGATTATTCCTGAGATCCAGGATAAGGCCTTCCAGTCTGCCGTCATTGTCCTGTTTCAATTCCTGCAACGCGGCCCTGGCGTCCTCCGCGGTGCGTGATTGAAAATGCGAGATGCGCAGGTACCCGAAACCCGGTTCCAGGATCTGGGTCCTGACGCTTTTCACCTTGATCACATCCCTGGTGATGGTCACTTTCAGCGGTTTGTCCGCGCCGTCCCTGATGATGGTGAGGGTAATGTCGGTTCCCGGTTCTCCCCGCATACGCTCCACCGCGTCATTCAGGGACATCCCTTTCACCGGGGTGTCATCCAGCCGGATTATCAGGTCGCCGGCCTGCAACCCTGCTTTTTGCGCCGGGGTGTCGTCGATGGGCGAGATTACCTTGATGAACCCGTCTTCCATTCCCACCTCAATACCCAGGCCGCCGAATTCCCCCGAGGTCCCTTCCTGCAGGTTCAGGTAGGCCTCTTCGTCCAGGTAGGACGAATGCGGGTCCAGTCCTTCCAGCATGCCCCTGATCGCGTATTCCAGCAGCACGCTGTCTTCCACGTTTTCCACGTAGTCTTTCTTGATCTTGGCGAAAACCTCGGCAAACGCCCTGATCTCATCGACGGGCAGCTCTCCCGTTTCAGTGTCGGTGACGGTCTCGGCGCGCGCACACAGGCCGGTGATAAGCAAGCAGAATAAAACTGCTTTTACAGGGTACATTTTCATATCAACTCCTGCACCACAAAGACGGGTTCAACGGGTCTCCCCCCCGCCTGATCTCGAAATAGAGGCCGGGACGCGGCTGGCCTCCGGTATCCCCGGCCCTGGCGATGGGATTGTTCCTGCCCACCCGGTCACCGGTCTGTTTGAGCAACACTTCGTTATATCCGTAAAGGCTCATGTATCCGTCGCCATGATCCAGGATCAGCAGCAGGCCAAGGTTCCTGAACCAGTCCGCGTAGACGACCGTCCCGGAACTGATTGCATGCACTTCGGTTCCGGCTGCGGAAGCGAAGGTAATTCCCCGGGATTTGAGCTTTCCGCCTTTTTTGAGTTCTCCATATCGGTTTATGATCTTACCATGCACCGGCCACCGCAGTGTCCCTTTCAGGCTGGCAAACGGGGCTTCCCGATCAAACACGTCCTCACGGCGGCTCAACCTGTTGATCAATGTTTCCAGTTCCCGTTCCGTATTCAACAGGACCTGCAACTGCCGGTCCTGGTCGTCGATAAAACGTCTCGACCGGACAAGCAGTTGCTGCCGGGCCTTGCGGTGTTCGGTCAGTTCCGCCAGTTTTGCCTCCTTGCCCGAGCGCAGGGAAACCAGCCCTTCCGTCTCGACCCTGATTGTTTCCCGCAATGCCCTGATACGTTCCTGTGAATGCCCGATCGCCGCTATCCTGTCGGTCCTGGCCCGGTTGTAATAGTCATGGTACCCCAGGGTCCTTCCGAACTGCGCCGGGTCCTCCTGGTTAAGCAGCAGCTTCAGGTAGTCGTTCCTGCCTGTCCGGTGCATGGCGCGTACCTGCTCGGACAGAAACTCTTTTTCCCGGCGCAGATCCTCACCGAGTTGATCGAGTTCCCCGTTGAGGAGCGCCAGCCGTTCCTGTCCGGCATCGATATCCGAATCAATCAGTCCGAGTGCCGCGTTGACTTCGGCAGCCGAGGTTTCATACCTGCGCAGTTCGATCAGCATGTTTTCAACCTCGTTTTGCGCCGACCTGATCCGGGTCTGAACGGTCTCGATCCGGGATTTGACCGATTTGATTTCCTGTTCGGCGGCCGCTTTCTCATCCGCTGCGCACAAGGCGGGGACAACCAGGCAAAATGTTATGAGAAGCTGTACAGTGCCGGGGAATCCCGGAAGAGCACCAGCCTTTGCGAATTTCCGGCGATGATTACACCTTGACATCACTCTGTGTTCTCTGTGGCAAAAAAAGCGGTAAAACAATCAACAGAGCCTGAACAGGGGGCTGCCGGTCATTTCTTCCGGCTGTTCCATCCCCATGAGATGTAACATGGTCGGTACGACGTCACACAGGGCAGCGGTGGTGCTGGGCGCCACCTCGACGGGCCGTCCCACGTAGATTAGCGGCACCAGGTTGCTGGTATGGGCCGTATGAGCCTGTTCCCTGATCTTTTCCGTTATGAATGAGCGCATCTGCTCGGCATTGCCGTGATCGGACGTGATCAGTATTTCACCGCCGGCGCGGCGGGTCTGCTCAAGAATTTTTCCGAGACAGGTGTCGATGGTCTCGATGGCCTTGACTGTCGCATCGAAGTCCCCGGTATGGCCTACCATATCGGCGTTGGCGAAATTGCAGATGATCACGTCGTATTTCTCCGCGGCGATTGCAGTCGTGAGGCGTTCGGTCACCTCAGGCGCGCTCATCTCCGGGCGCAGGTCGTATGTCGCCACCCTGGGTGACGGCACCAGGATACGGTCTTCATCCTTGAATACCCGCTCCTCGCCGCCGTTGAAGAAGAATGTAACGTGGGCGTATTTTTCCGTCTCGGCGATGCGCAATTGCGTCATACCCGCATTTGCCAGGTACTCGCCCAGCACGTTCTTCAACCGGGCAGGAGGGAACAGCACCGGGAAATCAAAATCCGAGCGGTATTCCGTCATGCTGATGAACGCACCCAGGTCGATGGGATTGCCGCGCTCAAAACCATCAAAATCCACTGCGGTGAACGCCTCTGCCAGTTGCCGCGCACGGTCTGCCCGGTAGTTGCCGAAAATCACTATGTCGCCTTCTTCGACCCGCGCCGCGCTGCCGTCGCGCTGAACGATAACGGTGGGTTTCACAAACTCGTCCGTCTCGCCGCGCGCGTACGCCATGTCCACCGCGATGAACGCGTCGACCGACTCGTATTCGGCCTCGGCGGCAGTGATCAGCCGGTAGGCGACCTGCGTGCGATCCCAGTGCTTGTTGCGGTCCATGGCGTAATAGCGCCCGACCACGCTGGCGAAGCGGCCCTTACCCAGGTCCAGCATCTTCAGGTACGCCTCATCCATGTACTCTTCCGCGCTCTTCGGCGGCGTGTCCCTGCCGTCCAGGAAAGCATGCAGGTAGATGTCCCTGACGTCATAACCCGCGGCAAACTCCAGCAGGGCAAAGATATGCTCCTGGTGGTTGTGCACTCCTCCCGGAGACAGCAGACCCATGATGTGGACCGCGCGGCCTTTCTGCGCCGCAGTTTCCAGGGCTTCCGTCAGCACCCGGTTTTCAAAGAACGACCTGTTCTCTATCGCCTTGGTGATACGGGTGAACTCCTGGTCGACGATGCGCCCGGAGCCGATATTCATGTGGCCGGTTTCCGAGTTGCCCATCTGCGTGGCTGGCAGCCCCACGTCCATGCCGGACGCGTTCAGCAGGGTTCGGGGACAGTTATCCCACAAGTGATCCCACACCGGCTTTCTGGCGCTATGGATGGCATTGTAGGCGGTAGTTTCCGAATAGCCCCATCCATCCAGGATGATCAAGACCATTGGACGATGCTTCAGTTGCATGGCGGCCTGAGAAACGGTATCGGATAGTAAGTATTGAACAGAAATCAGGTAAGGGGGATATTTTAACAGATATGCGGGGTCAGAGTAAAAATTCCGCCCGAAGCCCCGGGGTCAGAGTAAGAAATTCGTCAGAACTTTTACTCTGACCCCTGGATTTCGAGAGAATTTTTACTCTGACCCC
>CAYOEQ010000153.1:0-5218 GCA_964402775.1 uncultured Enterobacteriaceae bacterium | reverse complement strand
AGATCGATACCCGCAGCAAGGCGCTGCTGCAGCGCTGGCGCGCCCATGACCGGGTCGGGATAGGAGTCGGTCCCCTGGTGCCCTGGACCGCCACCGACGAGTACTGGGCGGACACCTGCGCGTTGCGGGACGACGGAGTGGGGGTCCACCTGCACACCGCGGAAACGCCGGAATACAACGACCTGATGGTAGCGCGCACCGGCAAACGCAACGTGGAGTTCCTCGCTGACGCCGGTGTGTTGAACGAGCGAGTCATGCTGAACCACTGCATCTACCTGGCCGACGCGGAGATCGAGGCCATCGCCGCCCACGGCGCGAACGTGGTGCACGACCCCACCTCGAACATGATCCTGGCCTCCGGCAACGCCCCCGTGTTGAAGCTGCGCCGGGCCGGGGTCACCGTCGGGTTGGCCTGTGACGGCCCGGCCTGCAACAATACCCAGGATATGTTCGAGGTAATGAAGGACGCGGCGCTGCTGCAAAAGGTCACCACCCGGGATCCCGTATCGCTGACCGCCCGGGACGTGTTTGCCATGGCCACCCTGGAAGGCGCAAAAGCCTGCGGCATGGCGGACCGGATCGGTAGCCTGAGCGCCGGCAAGCTGGCGGACATCACCATCGTGGACACCCTGGCCAGCCACCTGCGGCCCATCCACGACCCGTTCGCAACCCTGGTCTATTCGGCCCGCGCCGCGGACGTGGAGACCGTGCTGGTCGGCGGCGAGGTCGTAGTCCGCGATAAAAAACTGCTGACCATGGATGAAGGGGATATAATCCGCAAAGCCCAGTTGCGCGCCGACGAACTGAGGAAGTCCGCCGGCCTTAACTGATCTATCCGCAGATGACGCAGATTAGCGCAGATAAAAATAATAATCCGCGTTAATCTGCGTCATCTGCGGATAAAATATATTTGTGCATTGTGCGACCTGACCCCATGATCCTGATAACCATACGCATTCGTATTTTATTGGCTGTTATGGCCACACTGCCCCTGTTGTCTGGCTGCGACCGGACCGAAGCGCCACCGAATATTGCCGCGGTCAGCGACGAGCGACTGATTAATGCCGCAGCGGAACCCCACAACTGGCTGAACCATGGCCGCACTTACGATGAACAGCGGTTCAGCCCGCTTGAACAGATCAATGACGGCAACGTTAAGCAACTGAAACTGGCCTGGCACCTGGACCTGCCCAGCAAACGCGGGCTGGAGGCCACGCCCCTGGTCGCGGACGGGCGCATGTACACCACCGGCACCTGGAGCCGGGTCTACGCCGTGGATGCCGCCAGCGGCGAGATGTTATGGGAATACGACCCCCAGGTGCCGCCGCAGAAAGGCATCGACGCCTGTTGCGACGTGGTCAACCGCGGCGTTGCGCTGTGGCGCGATATGGTTTACGTGGGTACCCTGGACGGCAGGCTGATCGCGCTGGACGCCATGAGCGGCGAGGAAATCTGGTCGGTGCAGACCACTCCAGGCGACCGGCGCTACACCATAACCGGCGCGCCGCGGATCGTGGACGGCAAGGTGCTTATCGGCAACGGCGGCGCCGAGTTCGACGCCCGGGGATACGTCACGGCCTACGATGCGGCGACCGGCGAGCAGGTGTGGCGCTTTTACACGGTGCCCGGCGACCCAACATTGCCCTTTGAAAACCCCATCCTGGAACAGGCCGTAGAGACCTGGACCGGTGAGTGGTGGAAATTCGGCGGCGGCGGCACCGTATGGGATGCCATCAGCTATGACCCGGAACTGAACCTGGTGTACCTGGGCGTAGGCAACGGCACACCCTGGAACCGGCGCGTGCGCAGCCCCGGCGGCGGCGACAACCTGTTCCTGGCCTCCATCGTCGCCCTGGATGCGAACACGGGACAATACGCCTGGCATTACCAGACCGCGCCCGGCGACACCTGGGACTTCACTGCCACCCAGCACATCATGCTGGCGGACCTGGAGATCGGCGGCGAGACCCGCAAGGTGCTCATGCAGGCCCCGAAAAACGGCTTCTTCTACGTCATCGACCGCACCGACGGCGAACTGCTGTCGGCCGAGCCGTTCGTCGAGGTGACCTGGGCCGCGCGCGTCGACATGCGCACCGGGCGCCCCGTGGAAACGCCCAATGCCCGTTACCAGGAAGGCGAGTTCGCCAGTTCGCCGGCCGCGCCCGGCGGCCATAACTGGCAACCCATGGCCTACCACCCCGGCGCCGGGCTGGTGTACATACCGGCCCAGGACCTGCCCTGGGTATACAAGGAAGTGGAGAAATTCGAGTTCAGCAAGGTCACGGTGAACACGGGCCTTGATCCCATCATCGCCTCCATGCCGGAAGACCCGGCAATCCAGGAGGAGGTATCCAAACTGCTCAAGGGTTACCTGCTGGCCTGGGACCCCATCAAACAACAGGCGCGCTGGACCGTGGAACTCCCGATAGCATGGAACGGCGGCGTACTGGCAACGGCCGGCAACCTGGTGTTCCAGGGCGCCTCCCACGGCGAGTTCATCGCCTACGCCGCCGACACGGGCGAACGCCTGTGGTCCCACGATGCCCAGACCGCGGTGCTGGCCGGGCCTGTCACTTACCAGGTGGACGGCAAACAGTACGTGGCGGTCATGGCCGGTTACGGGACAGCTTTCGGCATTGAATCCGGCATCGTGGCCAAGTGGGCCGGGGTACGGGCGCTTAACCGGATCGTGGCCTACACGCTGGACGGTGCGGACCAACTGCCGCCGCTCCCGCCATTACCCGAACCGCCGGTGCCCCCTGCGCACACTGCCGATGCGGAGACCGTCGCCCTGGGCAAGCTGCTGTACCACCAGTACTGCACCCGCTGCCACGGCGACGCCGGCATCAGCGCCGGCGTACTGCCAGATTTACGCTACATGGATACGGCCACCCATGAACTCTGGGACGCCATCGTCCTGGGCGGCGCGCGCTTCGACAAGGGCATGCCCGGCTTTGCCGGACACCTGGAGAAGGTCGAAACCGACGCCATCCACGCCTACGCCATCAAACGCGCCCACGATCCGGAGTATATTCCCGCAAGCCTGGATCGGATGCGCTGAGGAAGCCCGGCTAAACGATAAATTTCTTCATTTTATGAAATTACCAGGGTGAACTATATATCAGAATCAGGAAGGAACAATTTTATAATTTCAACAATTCACAGAACCTCGTAATGGGGACAACTCTCGCTTTCAAATCCGTCCTTTCGTAGTCCCTGTCCCCCGTATGTACCTGGTAATATACCGGGATGTCGGTACGCTTCGAAAAATAGGCTATATTCCTGCTCAGGTTACGGTCCCCCGTTTTACACTCAACCGCAAACAGCGGCTTATTATTTTCAACTACCACGAAGTCCAGTTCTCTCCCCATGGAATCCCTGACAAACCTCAGTTCCATATCACTACCTTCGGTATCCTCACGGAAATGGCAATATTTCAGCAAATGCGATGCAACCAGGTTTTCAAAACGGGCGCTCTCATCCCCGCACAATGACCAGTCCCAGAGGTACAATTTCCGTTCCTTTTTCACGGCCCGAAGTCGAGGCAACCCGTAAGGAGAAATCCTGAAACAGTAATACAGGTTCTCCAGTATCGTCACCCAGCGGTCCACGGTTTCGTAGGCTACCGACAAGTCCTGTTTCAGTTTATTCAGTGAAAGGACGGAGGAAACCTTCTCCGGCAGCATCCGGGCAAGCAAGTCCAGTTGTGAAACCTCTTTCACGTTTTCCAGGTTGATCAGGTCTTCCTGAATTACGCGGCTGTGCCGCTCCCGCTGCCACCTTTTCCAGTGCCGCGCATTCTGTTTCAGAAACGGCTCGGGGAAGCCGCCGTAGCGCAACAGGGCAGAAAAGTCCGAACGGGTCGGCCTGTCGTTCAACTCATATAATGAAAGCGGGTGCAGGCGGTAGTAGTGGTAACGGCCTTGCAATGAATCGCCGCCTCTCCTGTAATGATCCAGCCGCGCGGATCCGGTGATAAGAAAATGCCTGGAGGACTTGTACCTGTCGTAAAACCCCTTCACCAGGTTGCGCCAGTGCCTGTATTTATGGATCTCATCAAAGACGAGCAGAGGTTGATCTGCCGGCAAACCCCCGTCCAGCAGCATGCGCCGGGATTCATGAAGGTCCCAGTTAATGTATGCTGGGTGGGATTCATCAGCGCCTTCAATCAGGCTGAGCGCGAGCGTCGTCTTGCCCACCTGCCTGGGCCCGCCCAGGAAAACCATTTTCTCAGCCAGGTCCTGGTTGATGCAGCCCTCCAGGTACCGGTTCAACAGCGTTCTTTCCGCCATGGGATATCCACGTAAATTTTAGAGCAGACTCTATAATAAACATGATAATTTTAGAGTCAACCAGAAATTTTACATAAAGATGGGGTCAGAGTAAAATCGCCGGGAATCCAAGAACCGGCGAGATCATGAGCGATTTTACTCTGACCCCTGGATTACACAAGCCGGTTATCACTACACATTGATTGTTGATTGTTTGCGACATTGGCGGTTTAATGTTATACTTTAGTAAAACTTTGCAGACAATGCTGCAGCACGGGAGAAGTACCATGACACAACTTGCAATCAGGCAATCGGGAGGCGCGAATATCATCAGTATCCCGAAAGCAATCCTGAAGACGCTGGACCTCAAGGCGGGCTCGATGCTGAACCTGTCGATCGAAGACAGCCGCATCGTGCTGACTCCCGCAATCAAGGAACCGACCCTGGATGAGCTGCTTGCCGGGAGCCCCAGGGAAAACTTCACACTGCTCGACGAGGATCGGGAATGGCTCTCTGAAGCCCCGGCCGGCAAGGAACTGATTTGACTTACACGCCGGACAAGGGAGACATCGTCTGGCTTGATTTCGACCCCAGCAGCGGCAACGAGATAATGAAGCGGCGCCCGGCCTTCGTCGTATCCAGGAAGGCGTTCAACGAACATACCGGTATGTCCGTCGTAGCCCCGGTTACCTCTACCATTCGCAACACCAGGCTGGAAGTAATATTACCTGAGGGGTTAAAGACTCAGGGTTCGATACTGGTTTACCAACTCAAGTCGCTTGACTTTGGGCAACGTCAGGTAAAGTTTATCGAGAAAGCGCCACGGGGGATTACAGAGCAGGCCACGACCCTCGCAAGGATCATCATCCAGTAACAGAGACCATGAAACCCGAAGACTACCCCCCGCAGGAACCCGTATCCGACTTCGCCAGGGAATACAACAGGCA
>CAYOEQ010000152.1:0-5258 GCA_964402775.1 uncultured Enterobacteriaceae bacterium | reverse complement strand
GGCTCAACCCCGATGTCAAGGATATCTTCGGCTTCCGCTACGAGGATTTTGAACTGGTCGGTTACCAGGCTCACCCGTCCATACCGGCGCCTATCGCGGTTTGATCCCGGGACGGGGCTCCTCAAGCAGCTATGGTCTTACGTACAAACTCAGGATCAGCCTGGATCAGGCGCAGGTAATTTGAAGCAGCCGCGTCGGGGCTGCGTTTTCCCTGTTCCCATCCTTTCAGTGTGTCCAGACTCAGGTGGTACGAACGGGCAAACATGGCCTGCGACATCTTTACCTTACGTCGAATCGCCTTGATCGTCGCAGGCGTGATCACAAAATAAGCAGTTTCAGGCGCTACTTTGCCTTTGACCACGTCTACTGCCTCTTTCAGGTTGGCTTCGAGTTCGTTGAATAACTTGTCGTCCACGTTCAGCCCCTAACCGAATTCGTCGATAATCTCGTTAACATACTTTTTCAATCGTGTTTTCTGACCGGATGTCAGATTCTCTTGGCTGGCCTTGGCATAGATCAACAATAACAATATTGGTTTATGCGCATTGTGGTAATAGTAAATCACCCGGGTACTGCCACTTTTGCCATGACCCGGCCTGGCGATACGAACCTTCCGCAAACCGCCGGTGCCCTGAATAAGTCTTCCAGCCCTGGGTCGCCTGGCCAAAAGTTCAAGCATGGCTTCAAATCCTTTATTGCCCAGTAATCCACGCGCCTTGTTTTCAAACGTACCGATTGGAACGAGTGTTTGCATCTTGCATCCTTTTTCCTATAAACCTTATTGTGGTTCATTGAACCCTAAAAGTCAACAATCTATGTCACAGCTGTATCGCCCTGACCAGGCGCACCCGTCCATCTCGGCGCCTATTGCGGTTTGATCCCGGGTCGGAATTTGTTAAGCAGCTATGGTCCTCCGGACAAACTCAGGATCAGCCTGGATCAGACGCAGGTAAGAATTAGGCAGGTCCGCCCCTATCCTTGACGAAAATCACGTATGTTTCCTACAGGAACTTGATAAATGTGGCGAGCAGCACCAGTGTTGTCCATTGGAGGGACACCATCCATCTGACTAACCTCAGTTCCATTTTTGCCATGTCTTCTTTTGTGGCCATTTGTAGTTCAGCCAGGTCCGCTTTTGTAGCGGTTCGGTGTTCAGCCAGTTGCCGGGGCGTGGGGTCGACAGACAAAGACAGTATACAAAACCTTGACAATATTTTGGTTTAAACTTAATATTGGTTTATATATAATCCATTAAATATTATAACGGTTTATCTGTAAACCAAACTATGCCAAAGTCACTCACGCACAGCTATTCACGTTACAGCCGCGCGGCAGCCGGCCTGCTGGGCAAACTGATCCGCGCCGCACGTAAACAACGCAGACTCACCGCCCAGGAAACGGCGGACCGGGCAGGTATTTCCAGGGGACTGCTGCAACGCATTGAGAAAGGTGACCCGAAATGCGGGATCGGCGCTGTATTTGAAGTCGCCACTATCGTCGGCGTGCAACTGTTCGATGCCGATGAGACCACGCTTGCGGGCCATGCAAGGCAGGCCGAACAGCACCTGGCCCTCCTGCCGAAGTCGGTACGCAGGCCCCCAAGGGCGGTAACTGATGATTTCTAGGGAAGCCTTTGTCTGGATATGGCTGCCCGATGAAACCGAACCGGTTGTCGCCGGCAGACTCGAAGCCGATAACGGCCAGATCCTGTTCAACTACGGGCGAAGTTATCTTGAGCGGGTCAATGATGCAAGACCGGCTATTCCCATCCATGAACCGGAATTACCGTTAAGAGCCGGCGAGTTGCCCCTTCTCAGCGGGTTGAGGATGCCCGGTTGTATTCGCGATGCCTCCCCCGATGCCTGGGGACGGCGGGTGATAATCAATAAAAAGCTTGGGCCGAAGGCTGATGGGACGGATACGGACGAACTCGATGAACTGACCTATCTCCTGGAATCGGGGTCCGACCGTATCGGGGCGCTGGATTTTCAACAGTCGCCTTCCGAATATGTGCCTCGTTCTGCAGGCAATGCGACACTGGGAGAGTTGTTTCAATCTGCCGATCGTGTCGAGCAGGGCATACCGTTGACACCGGAACTGGACCAGGGGCTGCTGCAAGACAGTTCAATAGGCGGAGCGCGCCCCAAGGCGCTGATCGAAGACAGAGGTGTGAAATTCGTCGCAAAGTTCTCATCCAGCAGTGATGTCTATAACGTGATCAAGGCGGAATTTATCGCGATGAGGCTGGCCGCGCTGGCGGGACTCGACGTTGCGCCGGTGGAACTGGCGAGCGCAGCCGGCAAGGATGTGCTGCTCGTCAGGCGCTTCGACCGGAATTACTCGGAGAAGGGCTGGACACGTAAACTGATGGTATCGGCGCTGACGCTCCTGGGCCTTGATGAAATGATGGCGCGCTACGCCAGCTACGAAGTCCTGGCCGAAATCATCCGGCATCGTTTCTCCGACCCGAAGCAGACATTGCGGGAACTATTCAAACGCCTGGTCTTCAACGTGCTGTGCGGCAATACGGACGACCATGCGCGTAACCACGCGGCATTCTGGGATGGAAAAGAATTATCGCTAACGCCCGCTTATGATATATGTCCGCAGGGTCGTACCGGCAACGAGGCCTCACAGGCTATGCTGATCTCGGGAAACGATAATTCCAGCCGGCTGGCAACCTGCCTTGAGAGCGCGCATAATTTCCTGCTGTCGCGGGCCGATGCCTCAGCCCTCATAAATGATCTGCAAGCGGCAATCGAGGAACATTGGAATACAGTATGCGATGAGGCGCAGCTTGGTGAAGTCGATAAACGATTACTCCGGGGCAGGCAGTTCCTCAACCCCTGGTCAATCAGTTAGCATAAAATGATCGCCTGAATCTGGAGGCATTATGTTTAATTTAACTGAAAATCGCAGTTACCCTTTCACAGGATTTTTTTCCCTATACCTGATGTTGGCATTATGTTGTTCCGTGAACATCAGCGCAGAAGAGTCCTGGTACCCGTCGAAATACGGCGAGACTGACAGGTTGGGCGCCATAAACAACCTGTCGCCGGCGATGGTAAAAACGGCGGCGGGCCTGATAAAGTCAGGCACCGTTTATTCACTGGCGATGAATACCGGGCCGGATACCCCCGCTTTTGGTTACCGGAACTACCAGTTACTTGCCAAGGCGATTGAGGAAGCCGACAGTGGTACAGCCGGTCCTCCCAACAAGGTTGCCGGGTTTGATGACCTGTTGATTTCCTGGCTTGGAATTGGCACGCAAATTGACGGGTTCGGTCATATAGCCATTGATGGCCTGCATTATAACGGTGTGCCGGTTGATGAGGTTTTTCATCCCCACGGAAGCCCGGTGTACGGCATTCATCATTTACCGCCGATAGTCACCCGCGGCGTCCTGCTGGATATGGCGGGCCTGATGGACAGGAAAATGCTGGATGCAGGAACGGTCTTTAACGAACCGGAATTGAAAGCCGCCATGGATCGGCAAAAAGTAACCATCTCGGCAGGTGATGTGGTGTTGCTGCATACGGGATGGATGGAGATGATGGAGCAAGACCCGGAAAATTCACTCAGGACAACACCAGGCCTGGGCGTGCAGGGAGCAGAATACCTCGCGAGCCTGGGCGTCGTCGCGATCGGGTCCGATACCTGGGCGCTTGAAGTGTTACCGCCGGAAAATCCGCAGGAAAGATTTCCGGTGCATGGCGCGCTCCTGGTAAAACAAGGCGTGTACATCCTGGAAAATATCAGGACCGGCCAGTTGGCCGAAGACAAGGCGTATGAGTTTTTCTTCATGCTTGCAGCGCCGAAATTTGTCGGCGCCCTGCAAACCGTCGTTCACCCTGTTGCCATCCGATGAAATGATCATCTCACTCATAGTCGCCATGGACCGCCGGGGCGTCATCGGCGCCGGGGGCGCCTTGCCCTGGCGCCTGTCCGATGACCTGAAACAATTCAAGGCGATTACCATGGGCAAACCCCTGGTCATGGGACGGAAGACCCATGAATCCATCGGCCGGCCGCTGCCCGGGCGCCGCAACATCATCCTCACCCGGCAACGGGGTTATACGGCGCAGGGCTGCGTCGTTGTCCATGACGTGGAAGACGCCCTGGCAACCTGCGCCGGCGCGGAAGAGGTCATGGTCATGGGCGGCGCCACGCTGTACGAGCTGTTCCTGCCCCGCGCCGGGCGCATCTACCTGACCCGGGTACAGGCGGAGGTCGGCGGCGACACCTGGTTTCCGCCGTTTGACGAGAGTGCCTGGAACGAGGTCGAACGCCGGGAACGCCAGGCGGACGCACACAACGAATACCCCGTCAGCTTCCGGGTGTTGGAAAAAGCAGGGACCAGGGGCTAGGGGCTAGGGACTGGAGATCATATCCCCTAACCCCTAACCCCTAACCCCTAATCCCTGCCTGGACGGCACACTGAAATATCGCTCATCCTCCAGTCGCAACGCCACCAGTTCACCGCCCCAGACACAGCCCATGTCCAGGGGAAACACGTTGAAGCGGGCGTAGTCCTGGGGGTAATCCCGGAGCGCGGCCCAGTGCCCGAAAATGATTTTGTCCGATCGGGTCTTCCGCGCCGCTATCTCAAACCAGGGCAGCGCCGCTTCGGGCTGGTTGCCCGGTACGCCTTTCTCCACCAGGTTGAGGCGGCCGTCCACGGAGCAGTACCGTATGCGCGAAAAACAGTTGGTGATGAAGCGCAGCCGGTCCCAGCCGTCCAGGTCGGGTGACCAGGCAGCCGGTTCGTTTCCGTACATGTGCGCGAAGTAGTCCCGGTAACCGGGGCCTTGCAGGACCTCTTCGACTTCCCGTGCATAACGCAGCGCCCCGGCGAGATCCCACTGCGGCGGCAGGCCGGCATGCACCATGGTGAAGCCGGATTGCTCGTCGCGATGTATCAGTGGGAGCCCGCGTAGCCAGTCGAGCAATTCATCCCGATCCTCCGCCGCCAGGATGTCGTCCAGGGTATCGCCGGCGTGCAGGTACTGGGGCTGGCCGTTGCCGATCGCCAGCAGGTGCAGTTCATGGTTGCCCAGCACCGTGATTGCCGCATCCCCCAGTTCCTTGACGAAACGCAGGCAGTCCAGCGACTGCGGGCCGCGGTTGACCAGGTCCCCGGTAAACCGGAGCCGGTCCCGGGCAGGGTCAAAACGGATCTTCTCCAGCAGGTCCGTCAGCTCATCGAAGCATCCCTGGAGATCGCCGATGGCATAGGTGGGCATGTTTTATGGGGTCAG
>CAYOEQ010000151.1:0-5261 GCA_964402775.1 uncultured Enterobacteriaceae bacterium | reverse complement strand
TAGAAATATATCCGCATATTACCATATTGTGAGAAAACTATCCGCAATTTACTTTTATCTGGAAATTTACGGTCAGTTTTCTCTTTCAGTAATGATTTGCGGATAAATTTCTCACTCTGCGGTCAATTCCAGCGGAATGGCGTAGAATGCGGCAGTGTTTCCATTCCATCGACCCATCCGACCTGACCCCGTGTTTCCTGTGCCGTCCGGCATCCGATACACCTTGGTATTGACATTTGAGTGATGTATACTTGCGACTCAATCAGGACAAAACGCTATTTGGCAAAACGGAGAGAGGATTATGCCCGAAATAAGTCGCTTTCTTGGCATTGTAATCTACATGTATTTCAATGATCATAACCCGCCCCACTTTCACGCGGTGTACAACGACTACAAGGCATCAATATCAATCAAATCTTTGGGACTGATGGAAGGGAAGTTGCCCTCAAGAGTAATGAGCCTGGTGATTGAGTGGGCACAGGAGCATCGGGAAGAACTATTGGAAAACTGGAATAGCATCAAGGAAACGGGCCAATACAGAAAAATCAATCCACTGGTATAGATTCAAGGTCAGCATGTTAGAGGTTGAGCGGGCAGAATACTCCGGTAATTACACTATACAACTGGTTTTCAACAATGGGAAAACCGGCACGGCAGATCTTGAACAAACGATATTCGGTGATAAAAGATCTGTATTTTCAAAAATAAAAGAAAAATCGAATTTCAAAAATTTTAAAGTCAAGAATAATACTGTGGTTTGGTTTGATGAGTTGGATTTGGCATCAGAATACCTGTTTTATCTTGCCTTCCAGGATGACCCCGACTTACAGGAACAATTCAAGGCGTGGGGCTATATTGCCTGAGCAGTCTTGGCAGACCCCCGGATCCAGCCCCTGGTCCTGCAACTCAGCGAGCAACTGAAACGATGGGGTTATGTTGGTCCGGCCCCATCCATCTTTTCCGCGTGTGCATTGTGCGACCTGACCCCATCTCTTCAAATTATGCTACTATGTGTTACACGTATAACGTATAAAAGAGATTTGAAATGCACAAAAGAATGACGATCACGCTCGATGAGACGGTTTATGAAGGACTGTACCGGAGAATTGGCAAGCGCAGAATAAGCAAGTTCATTGAAGAGCTGGTCAGGCCACACGTGATGGATACATCTCTGGATGAGCATTACCAGGCTATGGCTGCCGATAAGGCACGCGAAGCTGAAGCGTCAGCCTGGTGCAATGCGCTTGCCGGAGACATGGTCAATGACAAGGTTCACCTGGCGCTTCCACGATAGGCTGTCACAGGCCGACCCCATCCATCCCAATTGATTTGACAACCCGGGCCAGAGACCGTAAATTACAGACATGGGCGGAAGCGAATCGGCTTCCGGACCTGGAACGTAATGTTAAACTTAAAAGGAGGTATCCCTTATGAGCAGTATTCCACTCTACAAAGCATTTATTGAAGCCGGTGCATCAGAGGAGAGCGCAACCAAAGCCTCGGAGGATGTCATTCAGGTGTCACAGCTACCGCAACTGGCGACAAAGGCCGATATTGCACTTCTGGAAAAGAAGATAACGGCAGCGGAATCCCGGCTTATCAAATGGATGGTCGGCTCTCTGTTCGTTTTTGCCGGCCTCATCATTGCGTTAGGATAGTTATCCGGCACTAATTCTTTCCCCGGGACGCGAAGCCGTCATTTCGGGCCTATCCGGCAAGTCACCGGCGCCCAGAAAACTGAACCTGCCGCCGGCGTTGGTTGCACTGAGGTGGATAACTTCAATATGGGTGATAGTAATCACGAACTAAACCAGTTCGCGCAGCGTATTCGCCAGCAGTCGAAAGTCCTCAAATCGCAACGACGTCCGGCGCCATGCCAATCCGATCCGGCGGGAAGCGGGCGCGCTGACCCGTGACAGCGTGACATCCGTTCCCCGGGTGATGTGAGCATCAACCGCAAGCCGGGGTATGAGAGTGACGCCGATGCCCGCGGCCACCATTTGTACCAGCGTGTGCAGACTGCTTGCCTCGAATTGTGACCGTATCTTGCTGTTGCCCTGGCCGCAGACATCCAGCGCGTGGCCGCGCAGGCAATGCCCTTCCTCCAGCAACATCAACTGTGCGCTCTTAAGCGCTTCGATCGGCACTTCATCGCTGCCGGCAAGCATGTGGTCCCCGCTGCAGGCAAACAGAAATTCATCATCCATGACGAACTCAATTACCAGGTCCCCGGTATCGTAAGGCAGCGCAATCAAGGCGATGTCCAGCTCCCCTTCTTCCAGGCGGGCGAGCAGCGGGACCGTCTGCTCCTCCCTCAGGTAGATGGTCAGTTCGGGGTATCTTTCCCTGAGCGCCGGCAGCACGCGCGGCAGGAAGAAGGGTCCGATTGTCGGTATTACCCCGAGGCGCATCTCCCCGGTCATGGGCTTGAGATCGGCTTGGGCCACTTCCATGATCTGTTCCGCGTCCTGCAATATCGCCTTTGCCCGCTCGGCAATCCGCTTGCCGGCCCGGGTGATCAGCACCTGCCTGTTGGTACGTTCCGCGACCGCGGCGCCGAGCGCCGACTCGAGGTCACGGATGCCGGCGCTGAGTGTCGATTGGGTGATATGGCAACGCTCTGCCGCCTGGCCGAAATGTTGCGTGTCGGCCAGCGCCACCAGGTATTGGAGTTGTTTCATCGTGGGTAAACGCTTCATCAAGTCCTGCCAAAAAATAAATATGCGTATTATACGATTATAATAGCATATAATAATCGTTATACACAATGAATAAATCCATCTATAGTTGGTCTAAAGACTTGGAAAGAAAGTTTTTTTTCTAAATTTTTAGTTCTGAAATAGTAATACGGAGGAGTAAATCATGAGTGAAAGCAAGTGCCCGGTAATGGGCAAACACGGTAACGGCGCTACCCGCAGAGGCGCCACAAACCGGGACTGGTGGCCGGATCAACTGGATCTGGGCATTCTGCGCCAGCATTCTTCAAAGTCCAACCCGATGGGCGAGGATTTCAATTATGCCGAAGAGTTCAAGACCCTGGACCTCGCCGCGGTAAAGCAGGACCTCTACGAATTGATGACCACGTCACAGGACTGGTGGCCTGCCGACTACGGTCACTATGGACCGTTCTTCATCCGCATGGCATGGCACAGCGCCGGCACCTATCGTATCGGCGACGGCCGCGGTGGCGGCGGGACGGGCAACCAGCGCTTTGCGCCCATCAACAGTTGGCCGGATAACGGCAACCTGGACAAGGCGCGCCTGCTGCTCTGGCCGATCAAGAAAAAATACGGCAGGAAAATCTCATGGGCCGACCTCATGATCCTGGCCGGCAACTGCGCCCTGGAGTCCATGGGGTTCAAGACCTTCGGTTTCGCCGGCGGGCGCGAAGACATCTGGGAGCCCGAAGAAGACATTGACTGGGGTATCGAGAACGAGTGGCTCGGCGACAAGCGCTACAGCGGCGACCGGGAACTCGCCGAACCGCTTGGCGCGGTCCAGATGGGCCTGATCTACGTGAACCCGGAAGGTCCCAACGCCAATCCCGACCCGTTCGCCTCGGGCCGGGACATTCGCGAGACTTTCGGCAGGATGGCAATGAACGACGAGGAGACCGTCGCTCTCACCGCGGGTGGTCACACCTTCGGTAAGGCCCACGGCGCGGCGCCCGCGGACACCCATGTCGGCCCCGAACCGGAGGGCGCGCCCATAGAGCAGCAGGGCCTCGGCTGGAAGAGCAGCTTCGGCAGCGGCAAGGCCGGCGATGCGATCACCAGCGGTATCGAAGGCGCATGGACCCACACCCCGACAACGTGGGACAACAGCTACTTCGACACTTTGTTCGGCTACGAGTGGGAACTCACCAGGAGTCCTGCCGGCGCGTGGCAGTGGAAGCCCGCGAATGGCGCGGGCTCAGATACCGTGCCGGATGCCCACGACCCGGACAAACGGCATGCGCCCATGATGACCACGGCGGACATGGCCATGCGCATGGACCCCATCTATGAATCGATCTCGCGGCGCTTCCACGAGAATCCGGACGAGTTCGCCGACGCTTTCGCTCGGGCATGGTTCAAGCTGACGCACCGCGATATGGGGCCCCGCCCCCGCTATCTCGGCCCGGAGGTGCCTGCGGAAGAACTGATCTGGCAGGACCCCATTCCTGCCGTCACCCACGAATTGATTGACGAGCAGGATGTCGCGGCCCTGAAAGCCAGGATACTTTCTTCAGGCCTCTCCGTTTCCCAACTGGTCTCGACCGCCTGGGCTTCGGCGTCAACCTACCGCGGCTCCGACATGCGCGGCGGGGCGAACGGCGCGCGTATCCGTCTTGCGCCGCAGAAGGACTGGGAGGTCAACCAGCCGGAGCAACTGGCGCATGTCCTGCAGGTCCTTGAAGGTATCCAGCAGGACTTCAACAGTTCACAGGCCAATGGAAAGGGCGTGTCACTGGCCGACCTGATTGTCCTTGGCGGGTGTGCAGCCATTGAGCAGGCCGCCAGGAACGCCGGGCACGATGTGACGGTTCCGTTCACGCCGGGGCGCGGGGATGCCCTTGAGGAGCAGACTGACGTCGAGTCCTTTGCCGTACTTGAGCCGGTTGCAGACGGATTCCGCAACTACCTGAACGGCGCAAACAGCGCCGCGGCGGAAAGACTGCTGGTGGACAAGGCGCAGTTACTGGGGCTGACGGCGCCCGAGATGACGGTGCTCATCGGCGGCATGCGCGTCCTGGGAATAAATGCCGGGCATTCGCGTCATGGCGTCTTTACCGAACGGCCTGAGGCGCTCACTAACGACTTTTTCGTGAACCTGGTGGATCCGGGTACGGCATGGCAACCGGTCTCCGAAGACGGCAACGTGTTCGAGGGCCGGGACCGTGCAACGGGCGAACTCAAGTGGACCGGCACCCGTGTCGATCTTATCTTCGGTTCGAACTCCGAGCTTCGCTCTTACGCAGAAGTCTATGCCTGTGACGACTCCCGGCAGCAATTTGTACAGGACTTTGTCGCTGCCTGGGACAAGGTGATGAACCTCGACCGTTTCGATCTCGCCTGAACCCCGGCGTTACGGGAAGGTCCTCAGGAACCGGGGGGCTCCGCCACGGCTGCCTGTTGGGGTGGGTCCACACGGACCCGGAAGTAGGTATCCACAGAGGCCTTGAGAGCGGCAAGTTCGATTTTCACTCCCTTAATCTCCTTGCCCTGCTCCTGCATTTCTTTCCGCTGCTCCCGCATTTCCGCGCGCAGGCCGTTTTGACC
>CAYOEQ010000150.1:0-5309 GCA_964402775.1 uncultured Enterobacteriaceae bacterium | reverse complement strand
TATCCTGCCAGAAAACTCCAATTTCAGCCTGTCTCACAAAAGGGGAAGCTTACGGCTGCATTTCGGATTCTAGACATGTGCTCTTCTATCACGTTGTTCTTGATTTCGTTCGCGGTTTCACTTAACTCAACAGGGATTTCGTTTAGGCGCTCACTGACAACGCCAATGAACTCATCGAACAGTTTGCATCGTGCGACTATAACTTGGCGAAATTCGGTGAGTATGTTTTCCGCTTTCTGATGTGATTCAGAATGACTCTTCAGCCACTCCACAACACCTTCGGCGATCGCATTGTCTACTTGGAGCGGCATTTCATTCAAGTCATCGACCAACCGATCATAGAAATCATCAAAGCACGCCTTAAGTGCTGTTGCTAGATGACGTCGCTTTGTCCAAGATGCCCAATTTTCTATAAAAGCTGGGCGTAGCGCTAATCGCACATTTTCATTCTTCGCCCCCGCAATAATGTATATGAATGCAAGGACGAGGAATGTCGACACTACGCCGACCAAAATCGATTCAATTAGACGATCAGATATGGCTGATAAGAGAATATTAAATTGATTTGGTGCAAGCTCAGAAAAAGCAAAGATCGAAGCTAGTAGCAAAATGAAAACCAAGGCAGAACGACCTAACAAAGTCGCTCTAGCCCTACAAATCCGCATCTTCGAACTTGCAGCTCGCATCCGCTCTGCATCAATCTCGTTAATGAAATGATCAACTCGTTCTGACAAGCTCGAAAGAAATGTATCCACTCTTTGCTGGCAGACAGCGTTGACACGCTCTACTACAAGTTTGCAGTAATCGTCGCTAAGTACGCTGCTCCCATCTAATGATTCCTCGTCGTCATCCATAGGTAAGTCGAAATCCTCTGGCACTTCACGACTAACAAGCCTTAAGCGCTCCTTGCAACTCTCGGAGCTATTTGAAATGGCAGCGAAACCATTGCACTCCAGCGCATTGATAGATCTCGTGTGTACGGCCTGTTCTCCCGACTCGTCAAACCCGACAAAACCATGCTCTCGAAGTAGATCGGTAGAACTAGGTGCCGAAATGTACGCGTAGAAGGATTTGACGCTGTCATCATGTTTGCGTTCAAATCTTTCTAAAGAAAATTCAATATCGTGAGCGCTTGTTCCAATTTCCCTAGCTTCGGACGGGTTACGCAAGTACTGTATGGAACCCGCAATAGCCGCTGTGAGTTGTTGATTGACGATGCGGACAATCCCTCGTGCACAACTTGTAGATGCACTTTTAAGGTCGGTTTCGTTACTACCTACATTAATCTGGCTGTCAAGGAAGGATTTTGCGTCGTCATTATCCTTTATCGGAAACCAACTGCGAGTCCTTGCCATGTAATGTCTTCGCACGCGATGCCATGTTGGTGTGCGAGCGTAAGCCAGAAGTTGCCTTAAGACTTCCCTGATTTTTCCCTCAAGTTCGCGAAGATTTGGTCCTTGGGTTTCATTGATAGCCTGTGCCGTTACGATTGCTTCGACCGCAAATGAGTCAGTTGGTATGTCCTGACGCGAGTCGTGTAGCCTCTGCCGAACGGACTCGAAGGAAAACTTTAGAGACTCAATAAGTTCTTCTACTGCTGTTACGGTCCCATCAGCGCGCTTCTGAGCCTCGATATGTAGGCGATTGAGATTTTTGCTGCGCGTAGAAATATACTTACGGAATAAGCCATCAGGGGCTTGACTTCTGATTTTAGGTCCGGCACAATGAACCTAAATCGAGGGCAAAGCCATGAACCTACTTACCATTTTCCAACGTTTTCCCGATCAAGAAGCCTGCATCGAGCATCTTGAAAAAGTCCGCTTCGGCGACCGCCCATACTGCCCGCATTGCGGCAGTCTCAAGGTTGCCCGCAAGTGCGACGGCCAGCGCGTGGGCCGCTGGAACTGCCATGATTGCAAGGGCAGCTTCAACGTGCTGTCCGGCAGCATCTTTGAGAAGTCCCATGCGCCACTGCAAAAGTGGTTCCTCGCCATTGGCCTGATGATCAACGCCAAGAAGTCGCTTTCCAGCTACCAGCTTTCCCGCGATCTGGACCTGCCGCAACGTACCGCTATCCGAATGCAGCACAAGATACGCGCCCAGATGGGGAGCAAGCAAGGCTTGATCAAGCTGCAAGGCATCGTCGAGGCCGACGAAACCTACATCGGCGGCAAGCCTCGCAAGGGCAACAAGCGCGACAACGACAAGCCGGGCGGTTCCGCACCTAGAGGCCGCGCAACGCGCAAGACAGCCCTTATCGGCGCCGTCGAGCGCGGCGGTCGAGTAGTCACGCAGGTAGCCCATGACTTGAGCGGCAAGGGCATCATGGACTTCATTCGGAAGAACGTAGAGGAAGATGGAACCCTGCTGATCACCGACGAATACAAGGCTTATCGGGCCGTACGAGATACAGTCGTTCACGGCGTGATCAATCACAGCAAGCAATACGTTGACGGCTACACGCATACAAACACGATCGAGGGATTCTGGTCGCTGGTCAAACGGGCATGGTTCGGCTCGCATCACCACTACAGCCCGCGCTTCGTCGCCTTGTTCGCTGCCGAGACAGCGTGGAAGTACAACAACCGGAAAAACCCGCAGGCGTTCAATGACTTCCTCGGCGGGTGCTTCGCATGAACCGCCTCTATTATGGGGACTGCCTGACAGTCATGCGCGAAATGAACCTTGCGACGGCAGACCTGATTTATCTCGACCCGCCTTTCAATTCGGAGCGCGACTATAGCGCGATCTACAAAGACGAAACGGGCAGACCCCTGCCCGACCAAGTGCAGGCATTCTGTGATCAGTGGACGCTCGACGAGGAAACCGAAAGGGCAATCCGGGTGCAACCCGTTCTGATGCGCGAAAACGGCATAGCCGACGAGGTAGCCGAGTTCTGGCGGCTGTGGATGCAGGCACTGCGCAATACCAATCCCAGCCTGCTGGCCTATCTCACCTACATGGTCCAGCGACTTTTGCCGATGCGGGGGATTCTCACGCCTACAGGTTCAATTTTCCTGCATTGCGACGCAACCGCCAGCCACTATATCAAGGTGCTGATGGATGCGATTTTCGGCCATGAGAATTTCAGAAACGAGATCGTCTGGAAGCGGACCAATGCTCACAGTTCCGCGAAGAGATACGGCCCGATTCACGATACGATACTGTTCTACAGCCGCGGCTCGACTTATCGCTGGAACAAGACTTACCAGCCGTATGATCAGGCATATATCGACCAGTTCTATCGGCATGAGGATGCGACTGGCCGTTACCAGCTTGTTGATCTAACCGCTGCTGGAGCGCGCACGGGAGAATCCGGCCAGACTTGGCGAGACATCAATCCCGGCAGTCGGCATTGGGCTGTGCCGAGATCGTTCGAGGGCGCAGAAAAGCTGCCCAAGTCTACCCATGCGGCCCTTGATGCGCTGGAGGAAATGGGTCGGCTCGTATGGCCGAACAAGGTAGGCGGGAAGCCGCGCTTCAAACGCTATCTGCATGAAATGCCCGGCATGGCCCTGCAAGACATTATCACTGATCTGCCGCCTATCGCCGCTCACGCGGAAGAACGGCTCGGCTACGCTACCCAGAAGCCCGTCGCGCTACTGGAGCGAATCATTGAAGCGAGCAGCAACCCCGGCGACGTTGTGCTGGATCCGTTTTGCGGTTGCGCTACAACGCTGGAAGCGGCGCACAAGCTGGGCCGCAAGTGGATCGGCATTGACATTGCGATTCACGCGATAAAGCGCGTCGCGAAGGTTCGACTGGAAGAACGGCTCGGCCTGGTCGAGGGACGCGACTTCGTGATTGACGGCGTACCGCAAACCAGGGAGGGCGCACAAGACCTGTGGGAACGCGACAAGTATCACTTCCAGAAGTGGGCCGTCGAACAAGTAGACGGGTTTGTTACGACGAAGCGAACGGCAGACGGCGGAATCGACGGGCGGATTTACTTCGATTTGCCCGGCCATGACGATTTCCAGAGCATGGCGCTGGAAGTGAAAGGCGGGCGCAACGTCGGCATATCCGTGCTGCGCGAATTGCTCGGCGTACTCGAAAACGATCAGGCAAAGATGGCGGGCCTGATCGTGCTGCACAAGCCGTCTGATCGGCAAATGGCGAGTTTCAGTCGCTTCATGGCCGAGGCGGGCGACTTGGACGTGCATGGAATGCTCTACGCGAAAATGCAGGTCTTGACGATAGATCAGATACTGGCGGGCGAGCGGTTCAAGATACCCTCGCCACGCGGCAGGGGTTCCAGCCAAACCCAACTGCCGCTATAATTCAAGCCCCTGATGGCTTATTCCGTATACTTATATAAGACACCTAGCGCATCGGCCGAGATCGCCAGAACATAGCGCGCTTGGGCTTGCCTGATGCGCGCTCGGTGTTCGTCATCCGTGACAATTGGCAGCAATACATCTCTGACCTGATCTACTCTGAATCCTTCCTTAGAATCCACGAAGAAACGAGGTACGGTTTGAAACCTATCGAGGTGATTTCGGAATCTCGAATCCTCTCGTAGCCTTTCTATGGCTTCGTCCCAGAACGCCTCAGCTTGGTCCGCTTGCCAATCCGTCGCGAAATTCGCGGTGCGTGAGGTCAGAAATTCTTCTGCGCTCGTAACCACAATAATCTTTGGAACTTCAGAGAGTCTATTAAACGCTGCATCTAGCAGCTCGAAGTCCTTATCTTTGTCTGCGAACGGACGTCTGCCATCTATCGTAATTACTAGCACATGACAAAGGTGGAGGAACCGGGTTACTGCTTCATGTTCCGTCGTCTCGTTTCCAAGACCCGGAGTGTCAACTAAGGTCGCATGTTCGAGGAATTCCAATGCAGGCCCATGAACTACATCAATACCGTCGATAGTTGAATATGCGGACTTTCTAACTAAGTGTGCGTTGTCGCGATGTGAAATCAGTGTTATCCCTGTATCCGTGGGGTGCAATCCAACTTCTCGCTTGTACCCTGGGTTTTGGTCAGCCGATATGCCCAGGAGCGCATTGATCAAACTCGATTTCCCTGAGCTAAAGTGTCCAAGAAAGCCAACAAGCGCGATACTGTCAGATTGGCTCAACAAATATGGAATAGACTTTGAGATGTTGCGGAGTTGGATCCACGCGCGACATCGCTCTAGATACTCCAGTGTTGTAGCGGGAGAATCGAGCAAGTCCTCATCTATATTTAGTATCGAAAGGGATTGAGAGTTATCGAGCGTGTTCACCGCATCATGAAGGGACTTTAGTGACTGTTCATGAGGTGGTCCTGATTCACAGGACAGTCCGAGGGCTTGTTTAAGGTGTGCCCGG
>CAYOEQ010000149.1:0-5331 GCA_964402775.1 uncultured Enterobacteriaceae bacterium | reverse complement strand
ACCGGCACACGGCTGACCGTGGGCCTGGTTCCGGCCGACGGCTGAGGCAGGCCGGATGGTGGTTTGCTCGCCGCCTCGCGAAGCAGGGACGGGAAAGACGACACTGCCATTCCTTATCGTGAACGCGATCAAGTCACTCCTGTAGCGGCAGCCTGTCATCCTGCACTATCTGACCTATCTCCGGGATTTGCGCGTCTTCGAGCAGGTGTACGAGCAAAACAACCATGACCTGCGGCGGACGCTGGACACTATCACCGCCCTGGCCGAGGATGCGGAGCAGCCGTTTGAGGCGGTGAGACGAGTGGTTTATTGAGTCAGGAAGTTATACGCCTCGATGTATATCTGGAGTTAGGTAAGCTTGACGGCGCGGTCTTGAGGACTTAGCTTCTGCGATAGAATTTTTCATGCTGGCAACCGTCGCTCTGCTGGTTGTGTTCGGTTCGCTCCGGTTTTTCGCGAGAGTCAAGGCGGAGCGAGCCTGAGGCGTTCTTCTGATTCCTGTTTTTTTGCTCTCAGAGGAGGAGTAAGTCCATGAAAGTGGCAGTGATCTACAACAAGCGGGAGGTCCATCCCTCGGACGTGATCAACACCTTCGGCCCGCAGACCAAGGAAACCTATAATCCACATACCGTAGAACTCGTGGCCTCCTCCCTGGAAAAGGGCGGTCATAACGTCCGCGTGATTGAGGGCAATATCGATGTGGCGGATGAGCTGCGGGACTTTATGCCCAGGGTACTGGCCGGGGAGCGGCCGGGCATGGTCTTTAATATGGCCTACGGCATCCAGGGCCAGAGCCGTTACACCCATATGCCGGCCATGCTGGAAATGCTGGGTGTCCCCTATGTGGGCTCCGGCCCTCAAGCACACGCCGTCGCCCTGGACAAAATCATGGCCAAGATCGTGTTTCAGCAGCACGGTGTGGCAACTCCGGGATTCTGGTTTTTTGCCAGGCCGGACGACGACATGGACCGCGTCACCTATCCCGTCATTGTCAAACCCAAGATGGAAGCCGTCTCCATGGGCCTCAAAATTGTTGACAACAAGGACGACCTTCGAGACGCCGTTAGGGATATTATCGACAACTACGGACAGCAGGCGCTGGTCGAAGCCTTTATTGCCGGCCGCGAGTTCGCGGTGGGCCTGCTCGGCAACGGCCCGGACCTGGAGGTGCTGCCTATTGTCGAATTCGACTTTGGCGGCGACCCCAACGCGATTCAGACCCAGGACAATAAGCTCCAGCAGCCCGTCGAGAAAATCTGCCCGGCCAAGCTGTCCGACGCCATGACGGAAGAACTCCGTCAGTTGGCCCGGGCCTCATTCGACGCGCTTGGGCTGTCCGACTTCTCCCGCATTGATGTACGCATGGATGCAGACGGCAAGCCCTACGTCCTGGAAATCAACTCGATGGCCAGTCTGGGGAGAACCGGGTCGTACGTGCATGCCGCGCAAACCGCCGGCTATACCTATGAAACGCTGGTCAACCGCATGCTCGATGTTGCCGCCGTCCGGTATTTTGGCCGGCCCGACCCAAATGTCATCAGTCTCCCGGACCGGGAAAAGAAGCCTGATGAGACGCAACCCTTGCGTGTCCAGGTGCGGTCTCACATCCGCAGCAACCTGACCACTATGGAAGACGACCTGCGTTCCATGGTGGGAATGGATACGTATGTTTATAATTCCGAGGGGGTCAACGAACTCGGCAGTTGGTTCTCCAAGGTCCTGAGCCAGTTGCGATTCAAAAGACAGGTCTATCCGCAGACCGAAGTGGGCAACGTCCTGTACTTCTCCAATCACGACAGTAAACGCAACGATATCCTGCTGCTTTCCCACCTTGATACCCTCTATTCCTACCGCGATTTTGTTTCCTTTCGCGAGGAGCGCGGTCGGTTCTACGGCTCGGGAGTTGCCGAGAGTAAGGGCGGCCTGGCGGTCATGCTGGCGGCCCTGCGGGCGCTGCGTTTCACTCGTCGCCTGCACCGTATCGGCTGTGGTGTCCTGCTGACCACGGATGACGCCCTGGGCGGTCGCTTCAGCCGGAAGATCGTTGAAGAACTTGCCCTGAACTCCCACTATGTCGTCGGTCTCAAGAACGGAAGCCTTGAGGGTGGCATTGTCACCTCGTGTTCAGGGCGGAGTGATTTTCAGATTGAAGTAGCGAACAGCAAGACCGGCGAGAACGGGAAGTTCCCTGACGTGATCAAAATCCTGTGCCAGAAGCTGACGGCCTGGGACAAACTCACCTCCGAAGAGGACGGTATTTTTATCAAGCCGACCCAACTCGAAGGACGCACTCTCTACGGATTGGCTCCCGACTTTGCCAGTACAGCCCTTTCCGTACGATTTCGTGAGCCGGACCAGGGGGAACGACTCGAAGAGCAGATCCGGGGCATTGCGCGGAGAAATCTCCCGCCGCGCTGCCAGGTCCGGGTGTCCAGGCGGGTATCGCGCCTCCCTGTTGTCGATAATGAGAAGGATCAGGAATTCTACGACCATATCCAACAGGTGGCCAAGCGATTGGAAGTCAAAATCTGCCAGGTTCACCGGGATACTTCGTCTGATATTTGTCACGTCCCGGACCGGATTCCGGCATTGGATGGCTTTGGCCCGATTGGTGGCGCGACGCAGACCCCTAACGAGTATATTCTGCGCGACAGCTTAATCGACCGTGCTGCCGTCTTGGCGATGACCATTCGCCTTGCGGCAGAGGGATTCCAGGCATGAAGCTCGCCACCTCTGAGGGCCGTTTCGCCCCAACCGCAGATCAAAAAGCGGCGGCTGCCGAAAACGGCATGGTCGCCACTGCCTTTCCCGATGCCACCCAGGCTGGCGTCGAAATGCTCCGGCAAGGCGGCAATGCCGTAGATGCGGCCTGTGCCGCCGCCCTCGCGGTCGGGGTGTGCGAACCGCAGGCCAGCGGGATTGGCGGGCAGACGATGGCCATTTTGCACCTCCGGGGGAAAACCATCACCATCGATGGCTCGACCCGTGCGCCCTCGCTCGCCCATATCAGTCAGTTCGACAAGGGCGACCACGCGGTTGGCTATCGCGCCACCACAGTCCCCAGCACCGTGGCCGTCCTGGGCTACCTCAATTTTCGGTACGGCAAACTCGACTGGTCAACCGTCGTGCAACCGGCCATCCGGATCGCCCAAGAGGGCTATGCGATCACGCCGCTTCAGCACGACCTCCAGGACCGCTCGCTGGAACAGTTCCTGGCCATCCCGGCGCGTTCCGGAGCGCGCTATTTTCTCAAGGAAGGCAAGGTGCCGTACGGCGCCGGGGAGATTTTCAAGCAGCCTGAACTGGCGGCCACCCTGGAACATATCGCCGCTCACGGGCCTCGGTCGTTTTATCAGGGCGAGGTCGCTCAGCAGATTGACGCGGACATGCGAGCCAATGACGGGTTTTTGCGCGCGGATGACCTGGCACTCATACCGTGGCCGGTTGAGCGGCCGGCCCTCAGAAGACAGTACCGAGACCTGTCCATTGTCACCCTTCCTCCGCCCGCCGCCGGGCGTACGCTGCTGCTCGTGCTGTTGATGCTCAGTCACCTGCCGTCCAGGTTTCTGCGGAGCCGCTCAAAGGAGTCCTATCACTTTATTGCCGAAACCTTTCGCAAGGCGTTTTTGCAGCGTCGTGAGCGTCCGTTTGATCCGAACACCTATCCCCAGTTTCCCGATAAAAAGATGATCAACCGGAAGTTTGCCAAAGAACTGGCAAAGTCGATTCGGGACGATATGGATATTCATCTTCCATTGATTGACCCGCCTGAGGGACCGAGTGAAACCACTCACCTGTCCGCTATGGACGCAGAAGGCAATGCCGTTGGGATTACGCAGTCCATAGAGCTGGTCTATGGCTCAAAGGCTGCGGCCGCGGAGCTTGGTTTTCTCTATAACAATTATATGGACGCCTTTGAGGTCAAGAACCCGGCCCATCCCTTTTATCTCAGACCCAATGGGGTTCCCTGGACTTCGGTTGCGCCGGCCCTGATTTTTCATGACGACAAACTCTGGATGGTGACGGGCAGTCCGGGGAGTGAACGTATCTTTTCAACGGTCAGCCAGTTTCTGGTCCACTGCGTTGACGGCAGACTGTCCATGGATGAAGCCATGCGGCATCCCCGCTTTCACTGCTCTATTGGAGGCAAGCTCAGCATTGAGGCGGACCGCTTTGATCCCAGCGTCGTCAGTCATCTTGAAAAAATGGGCTATAAGATCGACCGGCGCAAGCCCTACGCCTTCTATCTTGGCGCGATTCATGCAGTCCTGAAATGTCAGACGCGGAGCGGCTTTCAGGGGGTGGCCGAAGTCCGCCGGGACGGGACGGCAGGGGGGCTGTAATGGACACGCTGCCCGTCTTGCTTTCCATCCCGCACGGCGGCATGGATGTGCCTGCCGAGGTGAAGGACAGGGTGTGTCTCAGCACGCTTGATATTCACGACGATATCGATCCTTTTGTGCGCGAGATATACGACCTTGGCCCGAAAGTCGCCACAGTCGTTGCCACACCTGTCCCTCGCACCTTCGTGGACCTGAACCGCGCCCGCGACGATCGTCCGCCCCGGAACCCGGACGGCGTGGTCAAGACGCTGACCTGTGTGGGCAAGGAGATTTATGCGCCTGGGAAAGCACTTGATGCAGCGCTAATCGACACCCTGCTGGAACGATACTATGCTCCGTATCACCAGCGGCTTCGCGCTGCCGTCCACAACTCGACAATCAAGCTGGCCCTCGATTGTCATTCCATGCAGGCGGTCGGGCCGCAGATTTCGCCCGATGTGGGCCAACCCCGCCCCCTCTTCTGTTTGGGCAATGCCCGGGGTCAGGCCTGTCCGCCGGAGACCGCCCGGCGCCTGGCCGACTGCTTACGGCGGGCCTTTGATCTGCAAGAACACGAGGTGACACTCAATCAGCCGTTTTCGGGTGGCTATATTACGCGCACCTATGGCGGCAGGCCCCTGCCCTGGATTCAGGTCGAGATGAACCGTTCGCTCTATTTGGCAGCGCCCTGGTTTGAGCGGGAAACCCTGGCTATGGACCCCCACCGGCTGAGAGAATTGAAGCGCCGCTTCGAGATGGCCCTCTCCCTTTTCTTTGAATCCGCATGATACCTTCAAATGAGCGTTTCTGCCTCACCTTTGTAGTTGGAATCCCTGATTCCTGTGACAAACCTTTCAGGAGGAGCCATGAATTTTTCCAGTTGGACGAACGTCCTGGAGCAAATATCAGAGCGCCTCGCTCCGATGCTGCCTGCGGCCTTAGGCGCGGGCGGCCTGCTGTTGGTGGGTTGGATTGCGGCGATTATTGCCCGTTTCCTCACGAGAAAGAT
>CAYOEQ010000148.1:0-5351 GCA_964402775.1 uncultured Enterobacteriaceae bacterium | reverse complement strand
GTGGCCCCTGTGCTCCAGGGCCTGGGCTTCATCCGTAACCAGGAGATTGTCGGCCATGGCCGCGGTCAGCGCCTCCCGTAACATGCCCAACCGGAACATCTGTGGCGTCAACGCGCGCCAGAGCCGTTCGCGCGCCAGCGTCAGTTCAATTTCCTGGCCCTGCCCCACCTGTTTGACCGTATCCCTGACCGGGAGCGCCAGAATACCGCCTGTAGAATGATCGCCAATCTCATCAATAAGACAATCTATGTCGGCCAGGGTAACACAGGGCCGGGCCGCATCGTGGACCAGTACCCAGTCGCTGTCAGCGGCGGATCCGGCCAGACGATTGAGACCGTTCAGCACCGAATGGCAGCGTTCGCGGCCGCCGGGCGCAGTAACCACCCGGGGATGGCGGGCCGGCGCCAGGGCCGGCCAGAACTCGTCGCCGTCCGCCACAACCACGACGATACCTTTGATCAGCGGATGCTCGCAGAACGGCAGCACACTGTGTTCCAGAACGGTGCGGTCCAGCAGTTTGAGGTATTGCTTGGGCCGGTCCGCGCCCATGCGCCGGCCGATACCCCCCGCAGGAATGACAGCCCAGAAATCCGGCTGGCCCGTCACGGCGCGGTAACCGGTTCTTCCAGCGGAATCCCCGGCATTGACTCCCGGGTTGACTGAGCCGGGTTGTCGATAATCTGGTAGAACACCTCATCGGATTTAACCATGCCCATGTCACTTCTGGCCCGTTCTTCAACGGCCTCGAGGCCATGTTGCAAATCGATCACTTCTGCGGCGAGAGAAGCATTCCTTTCCCTGAGTTGTTCATTCTCACCGATCAAGTCCTGTTTTGTCTGCTCAAGCTTGTTGACGTCGGCCAGCCCGCCGGGACTGAACCACAAACGGTATTGCAGCAACGCCAGTATTACCAGCAGGGTGATGACCAGGTAGCGCATCTCATCCCGTCAGGTTGGAAAACGCATCTGCCCCCGGGTAATTGGCACCGCCACCCAGTTCCTTCTCTATCCGGATCAGGCGGTTGTACTTGGCCACCCGGTCCGAGCGGGACAGGGAACCGGTTTTAATCTGCCGGGATGACGTCGCCACCGCAAGGTCTGCAATGGTCGTATCCTCAGTCTCGCCGGAACGGTGGGAAATGACCGTGGTATAACCGGCTTTCCGGGCCATATCAATCGCCGCCAGGGTTTCCGTCAGGGTGCCTATCTGGTTGACCTTGATCAGGATCGAGTTTGCCGCGCCGGTATCAATACCCTGTTGCAGGATGGCCGTATTGGTCACGAACAAATCGTCTCCCACGAGTTGCACCCGGTCGCCGAACCGCGCCGTCAGCGCCCGCCAGCCGTCCCAGTCGTCCTCGGCCATCCCGTCCTCCACGGTGATGATCGGATAATTCTCCATCCAGGGCGCCAGGTAATCCAGGAATTCCTGCGCATTCAATGACTTGCCCTCGGATGCGAGCACGTACCTGCCGTCCCGGTAAAATTCCGTGCTGGCGATATCCAGGCCCAGCAGGATATCCTCGCCCGGGATATAGCCGGCTTTGCCGATGGCGCTGAGAATGACTTCCAGGGCCGCCTCGTTGGAATCCAGGTCCGGCGCAAAGCCGCCTTCGTCCCCCACGGCGGTATTCAGCCCCCTGGCCGACAGCACCGACTTCAGGGCATGGAATATTTCGGCGCCGTAACGCACGGCCTCCGCCAGGCTGGCTGCGCCCACGGGCAGGATCATGAACTCCTGCATATCGACACTGTTATCCGCATGGGCGCCGCCGTTGATGATGTTCATCATCGGCACGGGCATGTCGAAAGGACCGTCGCCGCCCAGGTAACGGTACAGGGGCAAACGTTCATCGGCAGCCGCGGCATGGGCAACGGCCATGGAAACAGCCAGTATCGCGTTGGCCCCCAGCCTGCTCTTGTTGTCCGTGCCGTCCAGCTCCAGCATGGCCCGGTCGATGCCGGCCTGGTCGCAGGCTTCCATGCCCAGCAGCGCCGGGCGCAGGATATTCTCTATATTGCTTATTGCCTGCAATACGCCCTTGCCGCGGTAACGGCCGGCGTCGTTGTCCCTTAATTCCAGGGCTTCCCTGGAGCCGGTCGAGGCGCCGGACGGCGTCATGGCGCTGCCGGCATTGCCGGCAGCCGTTTCGACTTCGGCCAGGATGGTCGGATTTCCCCTGGAGTCCAGGATTTCGGTCGCTGTTATTTGAGTTATTTTCGACATCAGGCTGTTGCTGTTTTTACGCGCCGGTCCAGGTCGGCCAGGGTTTCCAGTAATTGTTTCACTTCATGCAGCGGCAGGGAGTTGGCGCCGTCACTCAGGGCCTGGTCCGGTTGCGGATGGGTTTCCATGAATATCCCCGAAACGCCCACGGCCACCGCAGCCCGGGCCAGGGCCGGGACGAATTCCCGCTGGCCGCCCGATTGCCTGCCCTGTGCGCCCGGCAACTGTACCGAATGGGTGGCGTCGAACACCACCGGGCAACCGGTATCCCGCAGGATGACCAGCGCGCGCATGTCGGAGACCAGGTAATTGTATCCGAAGCTGGCGCCGCGTTCGCACACCAGTAGTTGGTCATTACCCGCGGCGCGGGCCTTGTCCACGACCTGCGCCATATCCCAGGGCGCGAGGAACTGGCCTTTCTTTATGTTCACCGGCAGGCCGCAGGCGGCCACGTTGCGAATGAAATTGGTCTGCCGGCACAGGAACGCGGGGGTCTGCAACACGTCCACGACTGCCGCCACCTCACCGAGCGGCGTGTCTTCGTGCACATCGGTCAATACCGGCACGCCAATCTCCTGCTTGACCTTTTCCAGGATACGCAGCCCCTGCTCCAGTCCGGGGCCGCGATAACTCTCGCCGGAACTGCGATTGGCCTTGTCGAAAGAGGACTTGTAGATGAACGGGACGGCCAGTTCATCAGCGGTTTCCTTCAGGGCGCCGGCGCTGTCCAGGGCCAGTTGTTCGCTTTCGATGACGCAAGGGCCGGCGATCAGGAACAGCGGGTGTTCGGGGCCGGCATCAAAACCGCACAAATTCATGTTCAGGCGCCGTTCCGGTGAGTCAGCGCAGCCCTGATGAACCCGGTGAACAACGGGTGCCCGTCCCGGGGAGTGGAATTGAACTCGGGGTGGAACTGGCAGCCGACAAACCAGGGATGATCGGACAGTTCGACAATCTCCACCAGCTTTTCATCTGCCGACATGCCGGCCACCTTCAACCCGTGGCGTTCCAGCCGGCCGCGATAGTTGTTGTTGAACTCGTAACGGTGCCGGTGCCGCTCCATGATACTGTCCCTGCCGTACAGGCCCCTGACCAGCGTGTCGTCGAGCAGCCGGCATTCCTGCCCGCCCAGCCTCATGGTGCCCCCCAGGTCGGAATCCTCGTCTCGCGATTCCATGCCGCCGTCGGCATTCAGCCATTCGGTAATCAACCCGATCACGGGAAACGGGGTCTGCGCCGCAAATTCAGTACTGTCTGCCCCTTTCATGCCGGCTACGTGCCGGGCAAACTCGATGACCGCCACCTGCATCCCCAGGCAGATACCCAGGTACGGCACCTGGTTTTCCCTGGCGTAATGCGCGGTTGCGATCTTGCCTTCGATACCACGGTCGCCGAAACCACCCGGCACGATGATCGCGTCCATGCTGAGCAACCGGTCCGTGCCGCCCTGCTCCACGTCCTCGGAATCAATATAGTGGATATCTATGGTCGTGCGGGTATGTATGCCGGCGTGAATCAGGGCTTCGGCCAGGGACTTGTAGGAATCCGTCAGGCCGGTGTACTTGCCGACCATCGCAATATTGACCTCCCCGGAGGGATGCTCTATGGCGTCGATGACGGCGTCCCATTCCGACAAGTCCGCATCCCGGGCCGTCACGCTGAGCTTGTCCAGCACTATGTCATCCAGACCCTGTTCGTGAAACAGGCGCGGTACCCGGAACAGGTTGTCCACGTCGACGGCGGAGATGATGGCGCGTTCATCCACGTTGGTAAACAGGGCTATCTTGCGGCACTCGTTCTCCGGCAGGGGACGGTCGGAACGGCACACCAACACGTCGGGCTGAATGCCTATCGAGCGCAGTTCCTTGACCGAATGCTGGGTCGGTTTGGTCTTTATCTCGCCCACGGTCTCGATATACGGCACCAGGGTCAGGTGCATGAACAGGGAACTGCGCGCGCCCAACTCCATGCGCATCTGCCGGATCGCCTCCAGGAAAGGCTGTGATTCGATGTCGCCCACGGTGCCGCCGATCTCCACGATGGCAAGGTCCGCATCCCCCGCTCCTTCCAGGATGCAGCGCTTGATCTCGTCGGTAACATGGGGAATGACCTGCACCGTGCCCCCGAGGTAATCGCCGCGGCGCTCCTTCTGGATGACGTTCTGGTAGATCCTGCCGGTAGTGAAATTATTATGCCTGGTCATGCGGGTGCGAACGAAACGCTCGTAATGTCCCAGGTCGAGATCGGTCTCCGCGCCGTCCTCCGTTACATACACCTCGCCGTGCTGGAACGGGCTCATGGTGCCGGGATCTACGTTGATGTACGGATCCAGTTTCAACAGGGTCACGTTCAGCCCGCGGGATTCGAGGATCGCTCCCAGGGACGCCGAGGCGAGCCCTTTTCCAAGGGAAGACACCACGCCGCCGGTGACAAATACAAAACGGGTCAACGCGCCGGGCCCGGGAGGAAAAGTGAGAGGGAGGCTGTCGGCTCCAGCAAGCCGCGATAAACCAGACTGAAGTTCTGTAACTCGTGCATAGGCTGGAACCGTATATTAACATACAGTTGATTAGTTTAAAATTAATGTAACGAACACCGGAGCAATCATGATGCGCAGTATCATTTCACTTATCGAGTGGGCCCAATCCGTACTCGATGCCGTCAGGAACCGGCTGGATATTATCGGTCCCCTGCTGCTCAGGCTGTACCTGGTTCCCGTATTCTGGGTGGCCGGCAACAACAAGTGGAACCCGTTTGACGAGAACAGTTCACTGGATTCAGTCATCGAATGGTTCGGTAATCCCGAATGGGGCCTGGGCCTGCCGTTCCCGGCGCTGAATGCCTACATGGCATGGGGCGCGGAATATATAGGCGCCGTCCTGCTGGCCCTGGGCCTGGCGACCCGCTGGGTCTGCATCCCGCTGATGGTGACCATGGTGGTTGCCATGGCAACGGTGCATATCAGTCACGGCTGGCAGGCGATACACGACCTGAACAGCCCGTTCCCGGCGGCCGAAGCCGGCGAAGCCGTGGAACGCCTGGCCCGCGCCAGGAGCATCCTCAGGGAACACGGCAACTACAACTGGCTGACGGAGCACGGCAACTTCGTTGTCTCCAACAACGGC
>CAYOEQ010000147.1:2884-5359 GCA_964402775.1 uncultured Enterobacteriaceae bacterium | reverse complement strand
TGGCTACGCCGGTAACGGGCGGCCAGACCAGGCTGCCTACACCCCAGAGCATACCGAGGGAGACGTTTGCCGTCACCAGGTCCCTGCCGCGGAAATGCTGGCCGATGATCGTCAATACCGCGGTGTACATACCGGCAAAAACGCCGCCCCAGCAAAACAGCAGCAGGTAGAGAAAGATGCCGGCATCCATGGCATAAGGCAGCAGGACAGCGCCGGCCAGGCCGCAGAGGCCGCAAAATACCAGCAGGCCGTAGCGGTTGAACCTGTCCGCCAGCCAGCCCATGGGATAAGCCAGTGAAACCCCGCCAAGGCCGATAACGGTGAGCATGATCGCAGCTTCGGCCTCGTTCATCCCGCTGCGTATGCCGTACACCGGCAACAACGCATTGCCTGCCGTTTCCTTGAGGGAGAACAACAGCACCGCGGCAACCAGGGTCGGCGCCACCCACAGGAAGCTGAATATATTGAACGAAGGCTCATCATGGGTTGACAAACGGTGCGGGCCCGTCCACAGCAAAGGCAGCGCGGCCAGCGCGATGAAGCACGCCCCGACCAGGAACGGCGCCCAACCCTGTATGCCCACCGCCGGTATCACCAGGGGCCCCATGGCCACGGTGGCGGCAAGCAGGGCATTATAGAGGCCCATCAACCGGCCCCGGTTGGCGTCATCGACGATTTCGTTGATCCAGGTTTCACTGGTCACCAGCAGGCAGTTGGTCATCGCCCCCAGGAAGATGCCCAGGAAAAACCAGGCATAAAGGTGATCGAAGCGGGGAAACTGCAGCAACACCACCACGTCCACCGCCAGGACAAGCAGCAGGAAACGCCGCATGCCCAGCTTCTCCACCAGCACCGGAATGAACGGGGTGGACAGGAATATGCCAATGGCGGGCATGGCGGCATTGACCCCGATTATGCTGCGATCGATGCCCCGCGCTTCCAGGATCAGGGCCAGCAGGGGCCGGCCCAGCCCCAGGGTAAAGCCGTACATGGCCACGCAGGCAAAGATTGCGAACAGGGCTTTGTTCTTATTAACCGGAATACGAATGTGTGTCATACCAGTGCCTGGCTATCTCCACCCGCCGGCAGATCCAGACTCCATCGTGCTGCTGTACGTAATCCAGGAACCGCTCCAGCGCGGCCGCCCTGCCCGGTTTGCCGATGATGCGGCAGTGCAGGCCCACGGACATCATCTTTGGCGCAGTCTCCCCTTCCCTGTACAACACGTCAAACGCATCCCTGAGGTAGGTAAAAAACTGCTCCCCGGTGTTGAAACCCTGGTTGGTGGCAAAACGCATGTCGTTGGCATCCAGCGTATACGGCACGACCAGGTGCGGTTTGCCGCCGACTGTTTCCCAGTAAGGCAAATCGTCCGCGTAGGAATCCGCGTCATACAGGAACCCGCCGTGTTCGACGACCAGGCGGCGGGTATTCGGGCTGTCCCGGCCGGTGTACCAACCCAGCGGCCGGCTCCCCGCCAACCCGGTGATTGTATCCACCGCCAGTTTGATGTGTTCGCGCTCGAGCTCCTCGTCCACAAACTGGTAATTGATCCAGCGCCAGCCATGACTTGCAATCTCGTGGCCGTCTTCCAGCATGGCCCGTACGGCTTCGGGGTTGCGCTGCAACGCCATGGCCACCCCGAACACGGTGACCCTGATGTCCCGCTCGCGGAAGATACGCAGCAGGCGCCAGAGACCGGCCCGGCTGCCGTACTCATACAGGGATTCCATGCTCTTGTGGCGCACTCCGGAGTAAGCCTCTGCGCCGATAATCTCCGATAAAAAGGCCTCCGATGCCGCATCCCCGTGCAATACGGAATTCTCCGCGCCTTCCTCGTAGTTGAGCACGATCTGCAGGGCGAGGCGCGCGCCGTCCGGCCACTGCGGATCGGGCGGATTTGCCCCGTAGCCGACTACATCACGCGGGTATTCCGTATCTTTCATACTTTAATTCAATTATGAATTCTTACTTCCTAATTATTAATTTGTAATTCGTACTCCTACTCTACAGGCCAAGCGGAGAAAAAACCATTATAATGACGCCTGAAACTTAATCCGAATATATATTTCACGGACACAATATGAGCGAAGACCCCAGACTACTGGACATCAGGCACGCGTTCGTCGACCTCGCCGACAATCGCATGGGCACCAGGGCCATTTATTGTACGGACGATTTCTTCGCTCCCATGGAAAACCTGCTTAAACCGACAGAGCCGGTACACATGCCCGGCAAGTTTACCGAGCACGGCAAATGGATGGACGGCTGGGAATCCAGGCGCAGGCGCAAGGGCGGCCATGATTACTGCATCATGCGGTTGGGCGTATCGGGCATCATCAAGGCCGTGGACATAGATACCCGGTATTTTACCGGGAACTATCCGGCGCAGGCATCGCTGGACGCGTGCAATACGGAAAACCCGCCGGATGAAAATACCGAGTGGACGGAGATCATCCCCAAGTCCAGCCTGGA
>CAYOEQ010000147.1:0-2784 GCA_964402775.1 uncultured Enterobacteriaceae bacterium | reverse complement strand
ATGCCCGGCAGAGGCATCAACATGGGAGACGGTTGGGAAACCCGGCGCCGGCGCGACTCCGGCCACGACTGGCTCATACTGCAACTGGGCCATGCCGGGACAGTCGAGCGCATCAATATCGATACCGCCTTTTTCAAGGGTAACTATCCGGACCGGGTCAGCCTGGACGCCCTGTACCTGTCCGGGTTCACCAAGGACGCCCCCACGCTGGAAGAGGTTGCGTGGCACGATGTGCTGGGTCTCATTCTGGAACAGGACCCGGACGCGCTGCTCAAGGATGGCGCCACCTGGAAAACACTCCTGCCTGAACATAAAATGGGGCCGGACAGGGAACACCTGTTGAGGAATGAACTGCAGGACACGGGGCCCGTCACCCACATCAGGATCAATATGCATCCCGATGGCGGCATCAGCCGCTTTCGCGTCTTTGGCTACAAGTACAGTGAATAACAAGGGCGGGGACAAGTTCTACATTAGTTCCCGGGAATTGCTGGAAGATTCATTCCGGCTCGCCGCGGCGATCTATGCCAGCGGCTTCCGCCCCCATTTCATCGTCGGGATCTGGCGCGGCGGTTCACCGGTAGGCATTGCCGTGCAGGAATATTTTGAATTTCGCGGGGTGGAAACGGATCATATCGCCATCCGTACGTCTTCCTACACCGGCATCGGCGAGCAATCGAGCGCCATCCGGGTGCACGGACTGCATTACATCATCGAAAACGTTAACGCCGAGGATGCCCTGCTAATCGTCGATGACGTCTTCGATTCCGGCAGAAGCATCAGGGCGGTGCTGGATGAACTGGCGGAAAAGACCCGGCGCAATATGCCCGCCAACTTCAAAATCGCCTGTCCCTGGTACAAGCCCGGAAACAACAAAACGGGCATCGTGCCGGACTATTACGTCCACGAGACCGATAAATGGCTGGTGTTTCCCCACGAACTCGCCGGCCTGACCATTGAGGAAATCAGGGAGGGAAAACAGGACCTGAGCGAAATCTGCGACCTGCTGGTGGAGTGAGCGCTTGTATTAACCAGGGGTCAGAGTAAGAATTTCGTCAGAAATTTTACTCTGACCCCATATATCATTTGCAGGTGTATTGGTTGTAAGTTTAAAAGCGGGAGAATGATATGTACATAAAACGGCGCCTGGCCACGCTGGTGATACTCATGCCGTTGCTTGCTGCCCAAGCTGCTGCCCAGCAGTACGGCACCACGGATTTCCATGCCAGCGGCGACCCCGAAGCCCATGCCCTGTTTATCCGCGGCCTGGTAATGCTGCACAATTTTGAGTACGAAGACGCCAGGGCCGTGTTCCGGCAGGCGCGCAACGTGGACCCGGACTTCGTCATGGCCTATTGGGGTGAAGCCCTTACCCATGAACATCCGCTCTGGAACCAGCAGAACCTGCCCGCGGCCAGGGCCGTGCTGGAACAACTGGCCCCGAGCGCCGGGGGACGGGTCGAGAGGGCGCAGACCGAACGGGAAAAAGCGTACATCCGTTCGGTAAACATCCTGTTCGGCGAGGGTGACGCCAGGGAGCGTGATTACACCTACAGCGCCGCCCTGGAGGCCATCAGTGAAACCTGGCCGGAGGACGTGGATGCCGGCGCGCTGTACGCGCTGTCGGTGCTGACCACCAGCCATGACGGCCGGGACTTTTACAAGTTCATGCAGGCCGGCGCCATCACGGAGGAACTGATGGACCGCGCGCCGCGCCATCCCGGCGTGCTGCATTACAATATTCACAGTTATGACGACCCGGTCCACGCCCCGCTGGGCCTGCGCGCCGCGGACGTCTATTCCGAAGTGGCGCCCGCCGCAGTCCACGCCCTGCACATGCCGTCACACATCTATTTCGCCCTGGGCGATTACGAACGCGCCGGCCACCTGAACGCCCGCTCATTCGAGGCTGCGCTGGACCGAATCAAGGAAAAAGATCTCCCCTACAACGGCCAGGCCTACCACTCGCTGTCCTGGCTGATCTATTCGCGCCTGCAGGAAGGCCGCTTCGATGAAGCCCGGCGCCTGGTGGGCTATGCCGAACAGGAATGGATGCAGGCCGACACGCCGGTCAACCGCATCGGCTTCATCACCTGCCGCAGCAATTACATTATCGACACCCGGGCCTGGGATGACCCGCTGCTGGACCTTGAGATCAGTTACGACGGGGTATGGCCGTCCGCGGTTGCCATGGATCAATACGTCATGGGTATGCGTGCGTTGCACCGCGGCGACACCGGTACGGCCGGGGCCATCGTGGACGCTTTTGTCGGCTCACCCGATCCGGACAGCAGGAACATCCGCGCCGCCGCGCCCACGGTGCTGAAACTGCTGCTGGAAGGCCGGCTGGTGGTGGCCGAAGGGAAGCGCGAACGGGGTCTGGCGCTGATGCAGCAGGCCGTCGACCTGGAACAGACCCTTGCTCCCGCCATCGGCCCAGCCATGCCCCAACCCGCGGCGGAAGCCCTGGCGGACGTTTACCTGGAAACCGGCGCCCCGGACCAGGCCCGGGAGAATTACGAACTGGCGCTGACCCGGGCAGTCAACCGCCGGCGTTCTATGGAAGGGTTAAAAACCATTGACCACTCAATCAGGTCGGCCAACTAATTATCATCACTTATAAACAATAATTATGATTGGAAGACTCTATATCCTGCTAAAATAGCAACCGAATCAGACGGGGTTAAACAGATAATTCCACAAGAGTCTCATGACACTTACCATCGACCAACTCCCCGCCATTGATATCACCGCAGCCTTTGCCTCCAGTGACGATTTTGACGC
>CAYOEQ010000146.1:0-5363 GCA_964402775.1 uncultured Enterobacteriaceae bacterium | reverse complement strand
CGGTTGTCCGTTTTTGCGGATTTCAAAGTGCAATACCGGCGCGCCCTTGCCGTCAACACCCATCGTCGATATCTGTTGCCCGGCCTTTACCGTTTCCCCTTCCTTTACAGCCAGATCGCGATTATGGGCATAGGCGCTTAAATAAGTATCATTATGCTTGATGATAATAAGATTACCATAACCGCGTAAACCACTGCCGCTGTAGACTACTCTGCCGGTAGCCGCAGCGACGATTTTCTGGCCTCTCCGCCCGCCGATACTTATACCTTTTTTTGCAGTCAGTGTAGACGGCTTCAACAACTTGCCGCGGGCCGGCCATTGCCAGCGGATATCCGCAGCCGGCGGGGCAGGACCGGCCGCAGTCATCTTCGGCGAGGTTGTTTTCCGCGTTGTTGCAACAGGCCGGTCAGGCCTCCGGGACCGCTTATTCGCCACCGGAGGGGGTTGTAACGCGCGGGATTTCCGCGCCGGTATCAACTCGATGACCTGACCCGGATAAATCGTGAACGGGGGTTTGATCCGGTTCCACGCGGCCAGGCTCTTGTAATCATGCCCGTAGCGCCAGGCAATGGAATACAGGGTTTCGCCCTTGCTGACGGTATGCCGGGCGCTCTTGTCCCGTTGCCGCGCGGAATCGGACGAAGATACGACTACCTCCTGCTTGTCCGGCCCCTGGCGCGCGCTGACGGGAGCCTTGACCGTGGAACAGGCGGGGACCACACCCAGCAGGATCAATAACAGGCATACACCGCTGAATTTTTTCATGACCAGGACCTGAGCTTACTCCGTACCCGTACGCATGGGGACAAAACTGACCGGGTCCAGGTTTTTTTCCACAAAGCCGGTCCTGGTGCGGACTACCGACAGCAGCTTCTGTCCCCCGCTGTGGCTGATTGGAATAATAATGCGCCCGCCAACAGCCAGTTGTTCCATGAGAGCCTCGGGAATCTTTGCGGGTGCAGCCGATACCAGGATCCCCTGGAATGGCGCGTGCTCCGGCCAGCCCTTGTTGCCATCGCCGTATTTCGCCCTGATATTACGGTAGCTCAGGGTATGAAAGCGTTCCCTGGCGCCGGCCAGTAATGCCTCTATGCGTTCGATGCTGTAAACCCGGCGCGCAAACTGGGCAAGTATGGCGGTCTGGTAACCGCAGCCGGTGCCGATTTCCAGGACCCTGTCCAGGTCCCCGGCTTCCAGTAACGCCTCGGTCATGCGCGCGACGATATAGGGTTGTGAAATTGTCTGGTTGTAGCCGATAGGCAGTGCGGTGTTGTCATAGGCGCGGCTGGCCAGCGCCTCGTCCACAAAAATATGCCTGGGAGTGCTGCGAAGAGCCTCCAGAACAATTTCAGACTTAATTCCCATGTCAGACAACTGTTCTACCAGCCTGTCCCGGGAACGCTGGGAAGTCATTCCGATACCTTGAAAATGATCAGCCTGCATTGGTATTGTTCAGTTCACATCTCTTCCAGTTCCAGGTCAGCCAGCCAGTCACCGACCCGGGTCAGGGCTGCATAGCGGGTCAGGTCCACCTGTAACGGTGTAACGGAAATCCTGTTTACGGAAACAGCGTGAAAATCAGTGCCGGGGCCGGCATCCTCACCGGCGCCCACGGGCCCGACCCAGTAAACGGTGCGGTTTTTCGGATCTTTCATTCTGATAGCCGGTTCGGACTTGTGCCGCTGACCCAGCCGCGTCACTTCAAAACCTTCCAGTTGCTCAAACGGCACGTCCGGTATGTTGATATTCAGTAACATATCATTATCGATGGGGTCCGTAAGCAACCTGCCGATCAGTTTACCGACAACTTTTCCTGCGGTTTCGTAGTGTGTCGGATTTTCACCGGCCAGCGACAGGGCAATGGCCGGACGTCCCAGAAAACGCCCCTCCATGGCCGCCGCTACGGTTCCCGAATATATCACGTCGTCACCCAGGTTGGATCCATGGTTGACACCGCTGACTACCATGTCCGGCATGTCTTCCAGCAGACCTGTTATAGCCAGGTGCACGCAATCGGTAGGGGTGCCGTTAACATAGAAAAACCTGTCGGAGACCTGGCGTGTATACAGCGGCGCATCCAGTGTCAGTGAGTTGCTCGCGCCGCTCCGATTCCGGTCCGGCGCTACCACGGTAATATCGCCGAACGATTGCATTGTCCGCATCAGGACCTCCAGGCCCACAGCCTGGTAGCCGTCATCATTACTCAGAAGAAAATGCACCGGGTCAGTTACCCTGTTCCAGCAAAAATTCCAACAGGGCTTTCTGGGCATGCAGCCGGTTCCCTGCCTCTTCCCAGACCACGCTGCGGGGACCGTCAATGACTCCTGCGCTCACCTCGGCGCCGCGATAGGCCGGCAGACAATGCATGAATACGGCCTCCGCCGCTGCCAGCTCCATGATTTCCTCATTCACCTGGAACGGTTTGAACAGCGCCTGCCTGTTTTCCTTTCCGGCTTCCTGTCCCATACTGGTCCAGGTATCGGTAACGACCAGGTCAGCCTGCGCAGCCGCCTGCCGGGGGTCGCGGGCAAGGGTTATGTTCATCCCGCCCCGCCTGACGATTTCCGGGGCCGGCCGGTATTCCGCCGGTCCTGCCACATGCAGGTGGAAATCCATAATCCTTGCCGCGTTGATCCAGGAATTGCACATGTTGTTTCCGTCACCGAACCAGGCCACCTTTTTTCCCTTGATTGCGCCTTTCAGCTCGTAAAAAGTCTGCAGGTCCGCCAGTAGCTGGCAGGGATGATAACTGTCCGACAGGCCGTTTATGACGGGGACCGAGGAATACTCGGCAAAGCGTGTCAGCCGGGCATGTTCGAAAGTCCGGATCATAACGCCGTCAACCATCTTCGATAATACCCTGGCAGTGTCCTCAATAGGCTCCCCGCGGCCCAACTGGCTGTCCTGCGGCGACAGGAAAACGGCATGTCCTCCAAGGTGCGCCATTGCGGTTTCAAAGGAAACCCGGGTCCGGGTGGAAGATTTTTCAAATATCATCGCCAGCACCCTGCCGGCGCAGGTCTGCTGCAGATCACGGCGCCTGAACGCCTCCTTCAGCCGGATAGCGCGGTGTATCAGTGCCTCAATCTCTGTCGCGCTGAGGTCCGCGAGTGTCAGGAAATGGCGCGTCATGTTAAGGAACCTCTGATTAAGTCATAGGTTCCTACGATACAAGGATGTATCGTCAAATTCAATGACGATAAGTCATTGAATTTGTGAGCAATACAAAAATCGCATTTTTGTGTTGCGTGCTCTGAAAAGTCCAGGAGGGACTTGTTCAGAGCTTCCTTAACCTGCAAAGTCCTTCACCAGGAAGCAGACGGTATCGATTATATGACGTAATTCATCCTCCGTGATGATCAGGGGAGGCAGCAGGCGCACTACCCGGCCCGCGGTGACATTGATAAGCAGGCGGCGTTCCAGCGCCCGTTCGACCAGGACGCCGCAATCCCCGGACAGTTCCATACCGATCATCAAACCCTTGCCGCGTATCGCAACGACCTGGTCAAGGCCCGCCAGTTGCGTGCGGAAGCTTTCCAGCATGACCTTGCCGTTTGCGGCTGCCCGTTCGGCCAGGTCCTGCTCACTCAGGATATCAATGACGGCCAGCGCGGCAGCCGAGACCAGCGGATTGCCGCCGAATGTCGAACCGTGACTCCCCGGTTGCAGCATTTCCGCCGCCTGACCGGCAGCCAGGCAGGCGCCGATGGGCAGGCCGTTGCCCAGGGATTTGGCCAGGGTGACGACGTCGGGAAGGATGTCTTCGTGCTGGTAGGCGAACCAGGCGCCGGTGCGGCACATCCCGGTCTGTACTTCATCAAGGACCAGCAACCAGCCGTTCCGGTCACACAGATCCCGCAGCGCTTTCAGGTAACCCGGATCAGGGACGATGACCCCGCCTTCTCCCTGCACGGCTTCAAGCATTACCGCGACAACCCGTTCGCCCGCGTCTTCAAGTTTCTCCAGGGCCAAGATATCGTTATAGGGCATATACCGGAAACCGGGCAGCAGCGGGTCAAAACCGGCGCGTACCTCGGGCTTGCCGGTGGCGCTCAGGGTCGCCATGGTCCTGCCGTGAAAACTGCCCTCCATGACAATAATAACCGGTTCTTCGACCTGCTTGTGGCGAGCGAATTTCCGGCAGATCTTGATGGCGGCTTCGTTGGCTTCAGCGCCGGAATTGCAGAAAAATACACGATCCATTCCGGAGATGCCGGCCAGCCGGCCGGCCAGTTGCTCCTGCAGGGGAATACGGTACAGGTTGGACGTATGGATCAGCCGGCGCGCCTGGCGCGCCAGCACTTCAGCGATACCGGGATGGGCATGACCCAGGCCGCAGACGGCAATTCCGCTCAGGGCGTCGAGATACCTTTCCCCCCGGCTGTCAATCAGCCAGGCGCCCTCACCGGCCTCAAAAGCCACGTCAAGACGCTTGTAGGTTGCCATTATCGCTTCCGGCATTGCAGATCTTCACATTGCACATTCAAAGTAAAAAGGGGACGGGGTGATACGCTTGATCGCCACGTCCCCTTTGCCGGAGAACAAATCGTTCACGCCGGCAGTCCAGGTCCTCGGTTTATTCGTTCGTACGGGTCAGAAAGGCAATCCATGGCCCTGTCCGACCATGCACATCAGCATGGGGATGGACAGGAAGGTATTGGTGCGCGAAGCCATGGCTGCTACCACCCTGGCCTTGGCTTTTTCTTCATCCGACGCCGGAACTATTCCCAGGATTTTCTTCTGGTTCGGCCAGATCAATACCCAGACGTTGAACAGCATGATGGTGCCCAGCCAGGCGCCGACCCCGATAATCACCGCCCCGCTGCCCAGCATGAAGGCATTGCCGATACCGAGCCCCATGATTTCCAGCGTGGCGGCGCCGGTCAGCCAGGTCAGCACCGCGGCCCAGCGGAACCAGAGCAGCGCCAGGGGCGCGACGTATTTGCCGATCGCGGCCGGCCCCGGACCGTCGCTGTCCGCCGTTGCCGTTGCCATGGCGGGGGTCTGTACAAAATTGAAATAATACAACAGGCCGATCCAGATGACTCCGAAGAAGACGTGCAGCCAGACCATCAGCGACCAGTTGTTGAGGCCGCCCATGGCAGCGTCGCTCACGCTCAAGTTAATCAGTGCGGCTACAACAATCGCGGTGACAAAACCCAAAATCAGGGTGCCCTTTATGGTTTTAAGCGGATTCATCGTTACCCCCTCCAGCGTAATGTTTCAAAAATTTATGACCAGGCCCAATTATACTACTGCCTTGATGCCGGACAAGTATACAATGAATTTCCATTGCAGTGATGTATAATGGCAGTATCAAGGGGTCGCCCAGGGGGCGACATGGTGTTTCACTGGATGCCGGG
>CAYOEQ010000145.1:0-5432 GCA_964402775.1 uncultured Enterobacteriaceae bacterium | reverse complement strand
GTATTCATCCGCAACAAGCGGGGTCTGGACCACAAACATGCCGGCAGCATCCACGCAGCCGACGGCGAACAGGCCCTGCAATACGCCCGCGACACCTATACCCGCCGCAACGAGGGATGCAGCATCTGGGTGGTGAAGTCCGCGGACATCGTCGCCAGCCAGCCGGAAGACGAAGACAGTTTTTTTGAGCCGGCGGAAGACAAGATCTACCGCCACCCGACCTTTTACGACGTGCCCGAGGACCTCAAGCTGTGAATGGGCCTCAGGACAGGGGACGGATTTCAAATCCGTCCCCGGAGAATTTGCAACAGGACCTGTTCCAGTATGTCATCCGGCTCGGGGATAACGCCCTGATCAACGGCCAGCGCCTGGCGGAGTGGTGCGGTCACGGCCCGTTCCTGGAAGAAGACCTGGCGATGACCAATACCGCGCTGGACCTGATCGGGCGCGCCCGCATGCTGCTGACCTATGCCGGGGAACTGGAAGGCGAGGGCAGGAGCGAAGACGACCTTGCTTATTTCCGCAACGAACGGGAGTTCCGCAATTTTCACATCATGGAATTGCCGGTGGGAGATTTTGCCTTTACCACGGCGCGCCAGTTCCTGGTTGACGCCTATGATTATCACTATTACCTGGCATTGCGGGATTCGGCAGACGCCACCCTCGCGGCCATCGCCGCCAAAACCCTGAAGGAGTGTGAATACCACCTGCGCCACAGCAGCGAATGGATGGTGCGTCTCGGTGACGGCACTGAAGAAAGCCATGAAAAAATCGCCCGGGCCGTAACCGGGTTGATGCCCTTCACCCCTGAGTTATTCGCTGCCGACGAGATTGACCGGACCATGCAGGAACAGGGTATCGGCGTGGACCTGGACAGTATTGAAACGTCATGGAATCAAGAGGTGGACCGGGTTTTCAGCGAAGCCATGCTGGAACGCCCGCAGATCAGCTTCACCCGCGGGGGCGGACGGCAGGGCCTGCATTCGGAACACATGGGGTTCCTGCTGGCCGAGATGCAGTCCCTGCAGCGGACTTATCCCGGTTTGAACTGGTGATGACATTAAAAAAGGGGACAGATTTATTTTCCACTGACGCTGGCCGGGGACAGATTTCAAATCTGTCCCCTTTGTCCCCGGAAGATGCCACAAAAGAGGTCAGACAGGTACTGGAACAGGTTACCGACCCGGAAATCCCGGTGTTGACCATTGCCGACCTGGGCATACTGCGCGACGTGCGCTGGAACGGCGGCGGGATCCAGGTCGTCATCACACCTACCTACAGCGGCTGCCCCGCCATGCAGACCATAGAGCAGGATGTCAGGGCCGCATTGAACCGGAACGGCTATACGGACGTTGAAGTGAAAACACAACTTGCGCCGCCCTGGACAACAGACTGGATGAGCGCGGCCGGCAGGGAAAAACTGCTGCAATACGGTATTGCCCCGCCCGCGGGTTCCAGCGCCAAACAGAGTTTGCGCGTGCCTGTCACAGGTCTGGCCTGCCCGCGCTGCCGATCCGCCGACACGGAGGAAATCAGCCGCTTCGGGTCAACTCCCTGCAAGGCCTTGTACAGGTGCAACGCCTGCCTGGAGCCTTTTGACTATTTCAAATGTATATAGAACCTTTATATCCGCAGATTACGCGGATTAGCGCAGATGAGGGATGGCTCTTTTCTTTATATTTGTACGTATCATCTGTGTATACAGACTAATTCATGTTGAAGATGCCTGAATTTTATCCTTTGACAATCAGTGATATCAGGAAGGAGACGGACGACGCCGTGTGCCTGACGTTTGACGTGCCTGCCGATCTGTCGGAAGCCTACCGGTTCACCCAGGGCCAGTACCTGACCCTGAAGGCGCATATCGATGGAACCGAAGTGAGGCGTTCCTATTCCATCTGTTCCGGTGTCGACGACGGAACCCTGCGGGTTGCCGTAAAGAAAGTTGCCGGGGGTGTGTTTTCAAGCTATGCCAACGAAAACCTGGCCGCGGGCGACCGGGTGGAGGTGATGCCGCCCCGGGGGACGTTCTTCACACCGCTGGATGAAGACAGCGAACGCAACTACCTGTGCATTGCCGCCGGCAGCGGCATCACGCCGATTATCTCCATTGTCAAGACCATATTGAAACGGGAACAACGCAGTCAGGTTACCCTGTTGTACGGCAACCAGCGGGTGGCGACCATGATGTTCAAGGAGGAGCTGGAAGCGATCAAGAATCAATACATGTCCCGCTTTCAGTGGATCAATATCCTCAGCCGGGAACGCCAGGACATCGAAATCCTGAACGGCCGCATCAACAACAGGAAGGGCGCCGAATTAATTCAATACCTGCTCGACCTGCACGCGATCGACGAGTTTTTCCTGTGCGGACCGGAAGCGATGATCTCGGAAGTATCCAGGGGGCTGCGCGCCGAAGGCATCGACGAGAGCAAAATACATTACGAATTATTCGCGGCTTCGGCCGAAGCGGCCGCGGCAAGAGTGGCCAGGCACCATGAGCGCGCCCTGAAACTGGCCGGCATGGTGTCGCAGGTCACGGTCAATGCGGACGGCCGCCAGACCCGGTTTGAACTGACCGCGGACGGCCAGAACATTCTCGACGGCGCCCTGGATAACGGGGTGGACCTGCCGTTCGCCTGCAAAGGCGGCGTCTGCGCCACCTGCAAGGCAAAACTGCTGGAAGGGGAAGTGGATATGGATATCAACCACGCCCTGGAAGCGGATGAACTGGCGGCGGGTTACATACTCACCTGCCAGTCCCACCCGATAACCGACCGCGTCGTCGTCGATTTTGACCAGTAAATTTATCCGCAGATGACGCAGATGAACGCAGATGACGCAGGGGTCAGAGTAAAATCACCTCCGACAATGCCATCGACCCCGATAACGACGATTTTACTCTGACCCCATATATCGAGTTCCCATGAAACAGATCAGCAGCCTGCTGGAGGAATTTTCTACCCGCAAGCCCATTCGCACCGGATCGCTGATCGTCACCGTGTTCGGTGATGCCGTATCGCAGCATGGCAGCGCCGTCTGGCTTGGCAGTTTGATTAAGATACTGGAACCGTTCGGTTTAAATCACAGGCAGATTCGCACTGCGGTATTCAGGCTGGTGCAGGAAGACTGGCTGGTTGCCAGGCAGATGGGGCGGCGCAGTTATTACAGCTTTACCGAGGCGGGCCACAGGCATTATGAAAAGGCCGCGCGCAGGATTTACTACTTCAACAGACAGCCCTGGGACAGGAAGTGGACCCTGGTATTACCGGCCCTGTGCAGCAATAAAGAGAGAGACCTGTTGCGCAGGGAATTGTCCTGGCTTGGATACGGCGCGTTGTCATCGGGTATGCTGGGACATCCTTCCGGAGACCGGCAGTCCCTGGATGAGACCCTGCTTGAATTGAAGCTCACGGACAAGGTAGTGGTATTAATCGCCAGTACCGGCGACGTTGCCTCCCGCGAAGTGTTGAGGAAACTGTCCCATGACTGCTGGAATCTCGATGGCATAGAAAAAAGGTACAACCACTTCATTCAGCGTTTCAGTTCGGTGGATCGCGCTCTCAGGAGAGCAAGGAAAAGGAGCGCCGAGCAATGCTTCCAGGTGCGGACCCTGCTCATCCATGAGTATCGCCGGATACAGTTGCAGGATTCCGATCTTCCAGGAGAACTTCTGCCGCCGAACTGGCCGGGCATCCCGGCATATAATCTTACAAAAAATATCTACCGCGCCGTCCGGAAAGGGTCGGTTGACTACCTGATGAAGAATATGGAAACCATCGAAGGCAGCCTGGGCGAACCCGCAAAGGAGTTCTATTCCCGCTTCGACGGGCTCCAATTGCAGGGGTCGGAGTAAAATCACCCCCACAGTGCCATCGGCCACGATAAAGACGATTTTACTCTGACCCCATATATCAAGTATTGTATCCCCAGAATTCAGTTTGATGGAAGGAGGCAGACAATGCAGGGCCTGATGATGGACAGGCAGTTGACCATTACCTCGATAATGGAACATGCCGACAACAACCATCCCAACGCGGAGATCGTATCCGTCACCTGTGACAGTCCGAGACACAGGTATACCTACGCGGATGCATTCCGCAGGACCCGCAGGCTGGCGAACGCCCTGATCGGGTATGGCGTACGGCCCGGGGACCGTGTCGCGACCTTTGCCTGGAACGATTACCGCCATTTCGAGCTGTATTACGGCATAGCAGGCATCGGCGCCGTGACCCATACGGTAAACCCGCGCCTGTTCCCGGACCAGATCACCTATATCGTAAACCATGCGGAGGACAGGCTGGTCTTTGTCGACCCCCTGATTGTCCCGGTGCTGGAGAAAATAAAGGACGATCTGCCCAGCGTGGAGGCTTATATCATCCTGACGGATGATGACAATATGCCTGATACCGGACTGAAGAACGCACAGTCCTATGAATCCTTCATCGGGTCCCAACCGGACCGGATTGACTGGCCTGAACTGGACGAGAAAACAGCCTGTTGCCTGTGTTATACCTCCGGAACCACCGGCAATCCCAAGGGGGTGCTGTACCATCACCGCTCCATGGTAGTGCATACCCTTATCGGCATATCAACGGATTGCTTTAACCTGTCTGTCCGGGATGTGGTCATGCCGGTCGTGCCCATGTTCCACGTGAATGCCTGGGGTCTGGCCTACGGCGCGCCCGTAGCCGGCACCAAGCTGGTATTCCCGGGCCCCAAAATGGGCGATGGCGCAACCCTGCAGGCATTGATTGAAGAGGAACAGGTGACCTATTCCGCCGGTGTGCCCACCGTGTGGTTGAACCTGCTCAAGTATCTTGACGAAACGGGCAAACAGGTCGATACCTTAAGACGGGTCGTGATCGGCGGGTCGGCCTGCCCCCGGTCGATAATGGAGGAGTTCGAGGAGCGCCATGGCGTTTATGTCAATCATGCCTGGGGGATGACGGAGATGAGCCCCCTGGGCACCTTCAATACCCTGAAACCGGAAATGCAGAAACTGTCCCGGGAGGAGCAATTCGCCATCAGGGAGAAGCAGGGGCGCGCGCTCTACGGCGTCGAGATGAAGATAGTCGATGATGAAAATAATGAACTGCCCTGGGACGGACAATCCACAGGGCTGCTGAAAGTACGCGGCCCGTTCATCTGCAGCGACTATTACAACACCGGAGTCCCGAGTGACGTGCACGACGGGGACGGCTGGTTCAGTACCGGTGACGTGGGTTCAATCGATGCCGAAGGCTACCTGCAGATCACCGACAGGTCCAAGGACGTCATCAAGTCCGGGGGCGAGTGGATCAGCTCCATCGACCTGGAAAACACCGCGGTCGGCCATCCCGACGTTGCCGAGGCGGCAGTGATCGGGGTGCCTCACCCGAAATGGTCGGAACGGCCGTTGCTTGTCGTCGTCAGGAAAGAGGGCAGTGAAG
>CAYOEQ010000144.1:0-5504 GCA_964402775.1 uncultured Enterobacteriaceae bacterium | reverse complement strand
GGGGTGGGAAACTGGACGAGGCAGCCGTCCAGCAAGGAACAGGGAGTCTGCACCGCGCGGGCATGCGAGTGCAGCGCCGCCCGCCCGCGGCCGCGCTCTCCCCCCATTCAGTTGGGGCTAGGAGAGCTTCGTCTTTACCGTAAGGATTAGGGCAAGAACAACTTTTCTTAATCTCAATTAAGGAGGATTGCGCCGAATGCCACACACTTTCAACTATCCGGCGAAGATCGAACGAGACGAAGATGGCCGGTTTGTCCTCACGTTTCCCGACTTCGGGTGGGGGGCCACGGATGGAGCCACCCGCGAGGAAGCGCTGGACGAGGCGAAGGACTTACTGCGGGAGCTGCTCACGACGACGATGCGCAAGGGCCGCCCCTTCCCTACGCCGTCGCGCGCCAGTCAGCGGCGGCCGTTGGTCATTCCGCCGTTGCAGAGCGCGCTGAAAGCGGCCCTCTACGAAGCCTATCGCCAGGCCAACATCTCGCAACGCAGCCTCGCCCGCGAGCTGAACATTGCAGAAAACGAGGTGCGGCGGATGTTGAACCCGGATCATGCCACGAAGGCCGGCACGATAGAGGCTGTTTTACGCCATCTCGGCGCACGGATCTCTCTGACGGTTGATAAGGCGGCTTAGACAGGTTCAGAAGAGACTTGAAACCATTTTTACTTTTGCCCCCTGACCGTAGAGATTGTCCACGTCAGGATTTTATTGAGGAAGCCAATAAAATCCGTGGGTGGGATTCGGCGTAGAATGGAAAAGGGGCGCGCCGTTCTCAGGGCATCCCCCCAATTAAGGAAGCAAGATGCTACAGTTGGGCATCATGACCGCTGGTATGATGCTCTGGCCGGGGCAGGGCCAACCCCCATATTAACCTGCTCCGGCCGCCCCTATTTTCTCCAAATTGTCCGGTTCGCATTCAAATGAGTCAGTTGGGTGAGGTATATGAGTCCCCCCGGCCCCCAGAGATACATCTCAGAAACCCCGGTTTCCGACACCTTCCTGGGCACTCCGGAGCCGTGCCAGGCTCTGGAAATATAGGTCCATTACCCTTCGTCGGGTCGAGACCGGGTCGTGTACGGTAAATGAGAGCACCGGTTTTTCGAGTTGTTTCACAAAACGCAACACGGTATTTGGCGCGCCGCGCTGGGAAGGGTTCCGGCGAAACCGGACAATCTTTCCGATAATTCGCGTTATCAGAAGAAATTGGCCGCTTCCAGGCAGGACCTACGGGAGCGACTGGGCCATGCGGAATCCGTTTTCGAAGTTCCGATCGTCGGTGGTGTGCCTGCCGCGGTTGGCCGAACGGAGGTTCACCGGTTCGGTGTACCAGGAACCGCCGCGCATGACCCGAAGACGGCAATCCCCACTCTCCCACGCCCGCCCATCGCTCGGCGCGCCCGCGTAACTCTCATTCCAGCAGTCCTGCACCCATTCCCATACGTTCCCGGCCAGGTCGTATAGCCCCAATTCATTCGCCTGCTTCTGCCCCACCGGATGGTGCTGCTTACCCCCCCTGTTCTCTTCGTACCATGCCACTGCATCCGGGGTATTGCTCCCCGCATAGCGATACCCCCGACTCCGCTGCCCGCCCCGCGCCGCGTATTCCCACTCTGCTTCGCTCGGCAATCGATATCGCCCACCCCCCGCGTTCAGTTTCCGCAGAAATGCCTGCACGTCATCCCAACTGACCTTCTCAACCGGGCATTGGGGACAGTTCTTGAAAGTGCTCGGGTTCTCCCCCATTACCGCCTCCCACAGTTCTTGCGTCACCTCGTATCTGCTCAACTCAAAGCTGCGGACTTCCACCCAGTGCACCGGTTTTTCCCTGCAAGAATGATACTTATTCTCGAGTTCCTGCTCGTGCGTACACCCCATAGCGAAGGTCCCGCCCTCAATCCGCACCATCTGCGCGTCGACCATTTCTATCATTCTTGCTACTTGGCTACGGTGCTCCTCTACAGTATTCAGCACCTCTAATGCACTACGGTAATGTTCAGCCTCTCTCCCAGAGGCGACGATATATTTTTTCAGCAGCGCTTGTCCCTTCTCGACACTCGGTACGTCACCCGTTGCAATGCCATTTTCTACCAATACTTTCCCGTAGAAATAGAAGAACTCAGCCGGCGGCGTGACATCTAACGCTTCAATCTTCTGAAAGGCATTGATAGCGGCTTGTCGGTCTTGTTGCTGGAGGGCGGCAGTTGCGGCCATCAGATATTGATCGGCAAGAATGTCGGGCGGTAATTCTTGCGCGGCTGGAGCACCGCAACACAGCAGGGTGGCGGCTACAAGGACGATCAGTGTTCTTTTCATATCCGTTCCCTCCAGACACTCACCGAAACTTGCCAATCATGTCCAGCATCTTCATCAAGTCCACCGCGTCCGAGAACACTTTTGAAAGGTTTTTGCTGCTGGCACTGTGGTAGTTACCGCCTGATTGCGTCGCGATGTGTTGAAGCTGTTGCTGAGCGGCCCCCGATACCTCAAGACCGACGGTTTCATGACGGTATAGCAGATTGTTTTGCTTGAGGTCCTGCAAAACGGTGTTCAGGTTACCGCAATCATCGTCGCCGTCGGCCAAGAGCAAAATCATCTGGGTTCGGCTCGTGGCGGATTTGTGCTAGTTCATGAATCGGTTGGTCGCCTCAAGGGCCGTTGCTAGGGGAGTGCTTCCTTCAGCGGTCAATCCATTGACAAAGGCAATGAGCGCACTTTCATTGCGGGTAAAGCCCGTGGACGCATGGATCGGGTGTTGACAATCGCCTTCAAAAGCCAGCACGGCGACCTCGGTTTGACTCCCGATGGCTTTGCGGATGGTCTCAATCGCCGCGCTTTTGGCCGCCCGCAACTTGGTCCCAGCCATACTGCCACTCACGTCGATGAGGAGCATCAAACTGCCCGACGGAGTATTACCTGCGGGGCGCGGTGGTTGTTTGCTTGCGGGAGACGGGGGGGGTGGCGGCTTGGACGGAGCGGCGAAGGTGTAATCAACGGACCAGTTACTAAACCGAGGAGGTTCGTCTGTGTGAAAGACGATCATAAACCTCTTCGTTTTGAGGGTTTCGCCTGGCGCCACGACCCAAGGAGTACCGCTGCGTTGGATATGTCCAATTGTGCCGCCCCACTGGACGGGCTCAGGATAGCTCCCAGCAGGCCCATCCCAATTGGTGCAGGGTGGATGCTCTGCGGCAATCGAAAACCGGGCAATCAAATGATCCAAGCGTTTCCCGGACCCGTTGTGAACCGAAAAATCGAGTTGCCAGACATCCAGGGGCTGCCCATGATTCACCTTCATCCGCTCGTACATGTCTGCCGAGTGATGACTCTCCAGAACCCGACATGTGCCCGCCCCCCGGGCCACGAGCCGCGTAGTGCCGCGCAGCACGATGCCATCGACTTCCAGGAGTTGCTTCGCGTGCCCGTCCGGGGCCAGCAGGAGGCAAATCAGCGTGACTGCCGCGGGCAGCCAAGGAGGAAGGGTCTTCGGCATGACTCACGAGAAGATTAAAGGGGCGGTCTCCACCGCAAGCAGGGAGGGAGAACCCGAACGGTCAGCGGCATGGGAGTTCTTCTGCACTGGAGGAAAACCCCGCGCGCATACATTCTTACTGGGCCGGACACAAATGACCAAGCTGGGCCGGGCACAAATGACCAAGGACCTGCGCATACATCCGATACCCAGCATCGTCGATCTTGGCGAAATTGGGCCAAGACATGGACATGTCTCCGGCCAGTTCCTCACAATCCAGGACGCTGGCGGTTTCTACATAGGTAAAAAGAGAGATCATCAATAAGGCCCGAAACCGCCCGGCGGTGGTTTCAGTAATCCCGTTCTGGGCGGCCAGAGCGATCCCCCAACTGCGTAAATGTTGTATTTTTTGCTCGTATGTCTCCAGGGCGTAGAACGCCTGGATGAAGGGAACGGGGGCCACGCCCCCACTGGCTCCCACACGGGCCACGACGGTCAGGACGAACACGAGGCTCCAGAGTGCTCTCATTGCCAGGGGCGCCTCCTTTCCTCTCTGGAGATAGCAGGTCTGGCGCCCGCCGGATAGCGGCCAGGGGGCGGGGACCACAGAGAGGCGGGCGGGCGAGGCCCGCGGTTTTGACTGTCTAGTCACTGAAGGCCAGCTCTGTCCATTGGTTGTTCTCCCACCGTTCGCTGTAGGCGTCCCAGTGGCGGGCGTCAAGCTTGTCGATCCGAATCCCCAGGGTATGTCATGGCGGCCCTTACATCTCGCCTCGCAGCTCGGGAAGCCATTGTGGAGATCATCAAATGGTTTCTTCTTGGGCGCCAGCGTCAGCCAGCGGCCGCCGGCGCAAGTTGAACACAAACAATCTTATCGGACGCAACGAGCCGAGCGGCAGAAAGTGCCCACGATCCTAACAGATGCCTCGATAATTCTTCATCCCTCACATCAAGAAGGTTCTCCCATTATAAGTCTAAGCTCTTCTATCCGGGTCTTTTCGACCACCTTAATAAATTCATCAAGACGGGCCGGGGACAGATTATCAAGGTAGTCCCTCACTGTTTCCGGTTCAGACGCTTCAATCTTCGTAAGTTTCTTTTTGCCCTCTGGTGATAAATGCTCCATGAGGTACTTCCCCTTCATATCGTATTGTTCCATCTCCGCTGGCCATTTTAGCTCGCTCACGATCTCACCTCCCTATGTAATTTTCTTTTTCACGAAACCCAAAGCTTCATATAGCCCGTCCTCCTATGAAAACGGGCTTATGCTGTCTGGCGCATTATGGGATTTTAAGCGGCCGGTTTTTCTCATTCCAGCATTCACTTCTGCCATTCCCCCAGTCGCGTCTTCCCGATTGTCCGGGCCATATACAGGGCCGCATCCATTGCAATGCCCACATTACGTGCCTCCCGGATACACTGCTCAACCTCTTCCCCCGCGATGTACACCGCAGACTCTAGTACGCTGTAGGACTCAGGAGACATAACCGTCCGACAATGGTCCTCAATCAACACCATAAAACAACCTCCTCAGTGTATTTAGGGCAGATTCGATCTAGACTCCGAGAAGTTTACACTCAGTAGGCCCCCCTGGCCCTTGTTGCCGGGCACAGCGCCCGCTGGTTTTGTCCCACCCGCCTTGGGCGCGCTGCCTTTTGCAAGCGGTCAAAAAGGCGGCGTTGCGGGAAAGGCGCAAAACGCCAGATTTGACGGGGGGTAGTGGGCTCCTGCATCCGACCCAGGGCCAAGCCCGCGGCCAGTTCGTCCAATGCTAACAGAAGCAAGCATTCAGCTCCTGGACGCCAGAGCCAAGCCGGCCACCGCAGGGCGGGCGACACCAAGCCACCCCCACCATCCTGGCCACGCCCCCCAAGACATGCCGCGCGAGCCGGCGCGCTGGTGCCCAGGTCCGCGGCCATCACGCCCGCCCGCGCCTCGGCTCCGTGTACAGGGCCACACCGAGCCACCCCGAGCAGGAAGGCCCCCGGAAGCAGGACCCGTCTCACCGCAGGGCACACCGACTCAACCCAAGGG
>CAYOEQ010000143.1:0-5643 GCA_964402775.1 uncultured Enterobacteriaceae bacterium | reverse complement strand
CGGACAGTCCGGTCACGGGGATGGACATCCGTAGCGTTTATGAACTGCCCGAACCGTTCGTAGATGCCCTGGATCTGCGCTTTGCCAACCAGCCGGCTGCCCCCTATTCCCGGGTGTTTGCGTCCGGACCGGATGCGGCAGACGTGGAACTCAGTCTGTCGCCCTATAAACCCCGCAGCAGGCCTCCACAGACGGTACGGATATTATTACGGGAAGTAAACCCTCCTTCGTCATACCGGCCAATCCATGGCCGGTATGACGAAAACAGGAGTCAAGCCCGGCATGGCGAGACAGAGACCTGGTTGTATACACCGGCAGACGGCCAAATCACCGCCCACGGCGCGTTATGGAACGCGCTTCCGGCAGAACGGAGGGATGAAATCCGCAACAGAGCCAAGACGCGAGTATCCGCGCCCGTCGCTGATTTGCGCCTTGAGCACGATGGCGCCGATTACCGCATTACGTTTAACAGGGAAGATGTACGCTTCCCCTTCCGTCCGGTCGGCCCGCACCTGTTCGGCCTGGACGATACCGGCCGCGACGTGCTGGCGCGCATCTTCTACGGCCTGCGCACCTCGCTCAATTTCGGCCTGCTGCTGGTTATGACATCCATGGTGATCGGCACCATTATCGGGTCGATCCAGGGATATTACGGCGGCAGGATCGACCTGACCGGCCAGCGCCTGACCGAGATCTGGGAGGCGCTGCCGTTCCTGTACGTGCTGATCCTGCTGGGATCGGTGTACGGACGCAGCTTTGTCCTGTTGCTGGTAGTGTACGGCCTGTTCAACTGGATAGGCATCTCCTATTACATGCGCGCCGAATTCCTGCGCCTGCGCAACCAGCAATTCGTCGAGGCCGCCCAGTGCCTGGGACTGCCGGACCGGAAGATACTGTTCCGGCACATCCTGCCCAACGCGCTGGTGCCGCTGACCACGTTCTTCCCGTTTTCCCTGGTCGGCGCCATCGGCACCCTGGCCGCGCTGGATTACCTTGGTTTCGGACTGCCGCCGCCCACCGCAAGCTGGGGCCAGTTGCTGGCCCAGGCCCAGGGACAGGCCTACTGGTGGCTGATCCTGTATCCCAGCCTGGCCCTGTTCCTGGTCATCCTGCTGTGCGTCTTTATCGGCGAGGGCGTGCGCAACGCCTTTGACCCCAGAAAATTCACCCGGCTCGAATGATCAGGACTTCTGAAAAACTGCTGTCCGTCAACGACCTCACGGTGCATTTCGACACCGATGAAGGCGTTGTCGAGGCTGTGAATAACGTCAGTCTCGACATCCGGCCCGGTGAGATCGTCGGCCTGGTGGGCGAATCCGGTTCCGGCAAGACCGTAACCGCGCAAAGTATCCTGCGCCTGGTGCCGCGCCCGCCCGCCCGATTCGTCGGGGGCTCGGCAGTGTTCAACGGCGAAGACCTGCTGACCCTGCCCATCGAACGCCTGCGGCGCATCCGCGGCGCCGGGATCAGCATGATCTTCCAGGAACCCATGACCGCCCTCTCGCCCCTGCACAAGGTCGGGCGGCAACTCAGCGAGATGCTGCGCTTTCATACCGGCCTGGACCCGGAAGCGGCCTGGAAGTTCGGCGTGGAATGGCTGGACAAGGTGGGCCTGCCGGAGCCGGAACAACGCATGTCGTTCTACCCCCACCACCTGTCCGGCGGCATGCGCCAGCGCGTCATGATCGCCATGGCCCTGATGCTGAAACCCCAGCTCATTATCGCGGACGAACCCTCAACCGCCCTGGACGTGACGGTGCAGGCACAGATCTTCAGGCTGCTGATGCGCATGAAGGAAGATGACACCTCCATGCTGCTGATTACCCACGACCTGGCGGTGGTCTGGGAAGTGTGCGACCGTATTTACGTCATGAAGGACTCCCGGCTGGTCGAACGCGGGGATATCGAACCCATCTTCAGGGAACCTGCCCATGACTATACCAAATCGCTGCTGCGCGCGGTGCCGCGGCTGTACGAGACCGGGGACGGCGCGCGCAGGCCGGAAACCGGCGCAAGGCAGGTAACGACGGGCAGGAACGGATTATTACAGGTTAAAAACCTGCGGGTCTGGTTCCCGGTGAAAAAAGGCCTGTTCGCGCGCACTACCGGTCACGTCAAGGCCGTGGACGATATCGACCTGGCCATTGCCGGGGGGACAACGGTGGGCCTGGTGGGGGAATCCGGCTCGGGGAAGACCACCCTGGGACGGGCCGTTGTCGGCCTGCAGGCCATCAATGACGGCAGCATTGTCTTTGAGGACTCGGAGATAGGCGGCCTGAACAAACGCCGCATGAAACCCTGGCGGCGCAACCTGCAGATGATCTTCCAGGACCCCTATTCCTCGCTGAACCCGCGCATGACGGTCATGGACATCCTGACGGAAGGACTGCAGGAGCACGGCCTGCTGGACATGCCGAAGCGGGACAAGGCCGTGCAACTGCTGGAAGAGGTCGAGCTCCGGGCGGACATGGCCAACCGCTACCCGTTCGAGTTCTCCGGGGGCGAGCGCCAGCGCATCAGCATCGCCAGGGCGCTGTCGCTGGAACCGAAGTTCATCGTCTGCGACGAGGCCGTCAGCGCCCTGGACGTAACTATACAGGCGCAGATCATCGAACTGCTGCGCCGGTTGCAGGCGCGTTACGGCATCGCCTACCTGTTCATCTCCCACGACCTGAGTGTCGTCCGGCAACTGTCCGGGCAGATCCTGGTGATGCACCAGGGTAAAATCGTGGAGCGCGGCAGGACGGACGACGTCATCTTCAACCCGCGGCATGAATACACCCGCACACTGCTGAATGCCGTCCCCGTCCCCGGCGACCTGGAACGGCGCCGCCGCATGCGCACAGCAAAATGAATATCTTACGTAACCCCATTCCCACCGTGCTGTTTTTATTCATCGCCTCCTGCGGGTTCAACCACGAAACCAACGTCGATAGCGGCACGCGCCAGGGGATTCTGCACGTCGGCAACGGTGACGAACCCCGGGAACTCGACCCCCATGTCGTCACCGGCAGCATTGAACACAATCTTTGCCTGGCGCTGCTGGAAGGACTGCTGGGCCGGGACCCGGAAAACCTGCGTATCGTTCCCGGCGTCGCACGCGCCTGGCAGGTAAGCGAAGACGCCATGATTTACACGTTCCACCTGCGTGAGGACGCCAGGTGGTCCAACGGCGACCCGGTAACGGCCGCGGACTTTGTTTACTCATGGCGCCGGGCGCTGCTGCCTGCCCTGGGCAACAACTATGCCTATATGCTGTTTTACATCAGGAACGCGGAACGGTTCCACCGGGGGGAGATAACGGATTTCAACGAGGTGGGCGTGAAGGCGCCCGACGACCTGACCCTGGTGGTCGAACTGGATAACCCTACGCCATTTTTCCTGCAATTGCTGACGCACATGAGCTACTTCCCCGTGCACCGGGCGACCATAGAAGCGTTCGGCGCGCCGGACGAGCGCGGCACCCGCTGGACTCGCCCGGGGAACCACGTGGGCAACGGTCCGTTCAAACTGAAGGAATGGGTGCTGAACCGCAGCATCGTGGTGGAGAAGAACGAACACTACTGGGATGCCGATACCGTAAAACTCAACCGGATCGTGTTCTACCCGATCCAGAATGCTACCACGGAAGAGCGCATGTTCCGCGCCGGCCAGTTACATATCACGGGCACCACGCCGCTGGACAAGGTGGAATACTACCGGCAGGAACGGCCGGAAGTCCTGAAACTGTTCCCCTTCTTCTCCACCTATTACTACCTGTTCAACACGGGCGCCCCGCCGCTCGACCAGGTAAAGGTCAGGCAGGCCCTGGCCATGTCCATTGACCGGCAACAGATTGTGGAAAAAATCACCAGGGCGGGTGAGATTCCGGCGTTCAGTTACACCCCGCCGGAAGTGAACGGTTACCGCGCCGAGCCCGGTTTCGGCTACGACGTGGAACGTGCCGGGGCGCTGCTGGCCGAGGCCGGTTATCCCGGCGGCGCGGGATTTCCTCCCCTTGAACTGATGTACAACACCTCCGAAGGCCACCGCCGTATCGCCATCGCGATACAGCAGATGTGGAAAACCGCTCTTAATATCGACGTCACGCTGGTGAACCAGGACTGGAAGGTTTACCTGGATAAACGCGACGCCCGGGACTACCAGGTGGCGCGGGCCGGCTGGATCGGCGATTACCTGGACCCCAATACATTCCTGGACATGTACACATCGAACAGCGGCAATAACGATACCGGGTGGTCGAACCCTCGCTATGACGCCTTGATAGCGCAGGCCGGCGCAACCACGGACCGGCAACGACGTTTCGCCCTGTTCCGGGAGGCTGAAGCCGTACTGATGACGGAATTGCCCATCATGCCTATCTACACCTATATGAGCAAGGCCCTGGTCTCCCCCGACGTGCGCGGCTGGTATCCGAACATACTGGACATCCACCCGTACAAGTATATCTCCCTGGTTCAATCCGCAGATGAATTAATTATGGGGTCAGAGTAAATTACTCTGACCCATGGATATCCCGGTAAGGAATTAGGAATTTGCTCAATTTCATACTCAAACGCCTGTTGCAGGCCATCCCGGTACTGCTTGCGGTCAGCGTCATCACCTTCCTGCTGATCCATGCGGCGCCCGGCGGGCCGTTTGCCGAGGAGAAGGCGGTGCCGCCGGAAGTACTCAAACACCTGAATGAGCGCTACAAGCTGGACCAGCCCATTCATATCCAGTTCTATGACTACATCAGCCATGCCGTGCGCGGCGACCTGGGACCGTCCTTCAAGTATCCCGGCAGGTCGGTCAACGAGATCATCGCCGCCGGCTTCCCCGTTACCCTGGAACTGGGTTGTTATGCCCTGCTGTTCGCGCTGCTCATCGGCATCGGCAGCGGCGTCTGCGCCGCCCTGCGTCCCAACACCTGGCGGGATTACCTCCCCATGACGTTCGCCACTATCGGCATCTGCCTGCCCGCGTACGTACTGGGCCCGTTTCTGGTGCTGGTGTTCGGCATCTGGCTGGAATGGCTGCCCGTGGCCGGCTGGGAGCTGATACCGGGAGACAAAATCCTGCCCTCCGTTACCCTGGGATCCGTGTATGCCGCATACGTTGCCCGGCTGAGCCGGGGCGGCATGCTGGAAACCCTGTCCCGGGACTTTATCCGCACCGCGCGGGCCAAGGGTATGCCGGAAGTGGTTATCATCTTCCGTCACGCCATGCGGGTGGGCCTGTTGCCGGTGGTGTCTTTCCTGGGACCGGCGCTGGCCGGGTTATTGAGCGGTTCGTTCGTGGTTGAAACCATTTTCCAGGTACCCGGCCTTGGCAGGTATTTCGTGCAGGGCGCATTCAACCGTGATTACACCCTGATCCTGGGCACCACCCTGCTGTTTGCCTCCTTGATCATCGTGTTCAACCTCATTGCCGACATAATGCTTGCCTGGCTCGACCCCAAGGTACGGCAGGAGGCATTCAATGACTGATTCCAGGATACCCCGCGCCGCAACCGGGGACGGACTTAAGCATGCCCTCGCATGTTGTCAGCTGGGGTCCGTCCCCAGGGCAAACCCGTTATGACCGACGCCCGCAACACAATCAGCGTCTCGCCCCGCCAGGACGCCTGGCGCAGGCTGAAAAAAAACAAGGCGGCCATGTTCG
>CAYOEQ010000142.1:0-5645 GCA_964402775.1 uncultured Enterobacteriaceae bacterium | reverse complement strand
TGACCCCATCTATCATTCAATATTCAACAACTGCGCAGCATAGATAAAATTATGAGTTTATCCACAAGGTTGGACAGCCGCACCAGGCCGCAGTTGCCGCCGACCCATTATCTGGACAACCGCATCTACACCGATCCGGCCGTATTCGAGGCAGAAAGGGATTCCATTCTTGCCCGGACCTGGCGTTTTGTCTGCCATGCTTCCGAGATACCCGGGCCGTACGATTATCGCCTGGTGCAGGTGGCAGGTCATGAACTGGTGCTGGTCAGGGGAAAAGACCGGGAGGTCCGCGCCTTTTACAACAGTTGCGCCCATCGCGGCGCGCGTGTTGTCAGAAATGCGGCCGGCACGCTGGAACAGGGGCGCATGACCTGCTTCTACCACTTGTGGAGCTATGACGACGAGGGACGATGCACTGGTATTTCCCGGCCCGCAGGGTACCGGGACTCGTCCGTGCGGAAAGAAGATACCGGCCTGAGGCCGGTGCGTGTTGAAACGCTGTTTGACCTGGTTTTCATATGCCTGGATGATGCAGCGTGTCCGCTGCATGAGTTTCTCGGTGAGGCCGTCATTGAAGCCATGCGAACGCCGTTCGGCATAGCCGACCTCGAAGTATTCCACCTGCACCGTACGGAAATCCAGGCCAACTGGAAACTGTTCGTCGAGACGAACTACGAGGGGTACCACGAGTTACTGCATTTATTGAACAGGACCACCGGCGTCGCCCAGCAGGAATACCAGGAGCGGCAATGGACGAATCATCAACGGGGTCACGTCAGCTTTGACCACGCCAGGATCAGTTACGGGAATTTGAACTACGAACAGCGTGAAGCCAACATGATGCCGGGGATGAAGCCGAACGGACACGTGGTCATAAACCTGTTCCCCGATATGTTGCTGAACTGCCGTTCAACGGTCGCCCGTATTGATTCCCTGATTCCCGTATCACCCACCCGCACCTTGCTGGAATGCCGGGGGCTGGGCCTGGCCGATGATACCGGGGAGGTGCGCGCCATGCGCGTTCGCCACCATAACCAGGTGTGGGGACCAACCGGGATCAACCTGGCCGAAGACATGTGGGCGGTCCAGGCACAGATGCGCAACATGGAAAACGGCAGCAGCCGCTACAGCGTTATCGCGCGGGAGGAGGAAGGGCCAATGGATGACTCTTCACTGCGTAATTTTTATGCGGAATGGGGCCGCCTGACCGGATACAGGCCGCACGACCTCAATTCTGAGCGCACCGGCAGCACGGGGGACGGATTTTAAATCCGTCCCCGGATAATGTAATAACGGGGTTGGAAATGTCCGAAGATATTGCTGATCAGTTAGAGTTGAACCGTCTGGTTCACGCCACCGCTCGTTACCTGGACGACCGGGATTTCCAGGCGTACCTGGAACTGTACCGGGAGGAGGGCAGTTACACGATTGTCACCAAAGCGCCCGAATTGCCTGAACCCATGGTCTGGATGCAGCGCAACCGCACGGAGTTGAGCGAGCGCATCGCCGCCATGTCCGAACAGGAATGGGAAATCGCTGAGGTAGAACAGACCCGGGTAGTGTCCGTGGACCTGGTTGAAGTCAACGGAGGGGCGGCAAATACTTCAAGCAGTTTCGCGTTGTACCATACCGGCGAAGAGGGGCTTACCTCATGCTACGCGGTAGGCCGTTACGATGATTGCTGGGAAAAAGCAACGGATTCCTGGAAGTTGCTCAGCCGCCGGGTTGAATTGAAAACCCGGCAACTGAGCATGCTTTCGCCGTTACCGATCTAAATCAGAACCGGTATTCGCCGGTCAGGTACCAGGCAAAATCACGGGCCAGGACGTCGTTCTGCGTGCGCGCCGACCCCGAAAGCTCCGTGTAGATGATGCGGCGCTTGTCGAAGATATTGTTCGCATGGAAGATGAGCGAATACTTGTCATCGACGCTGTCCCAGCCGAGACTGGCATTCATCAGGCCGTGGGACTGCATCACGCTGCCCGGGTCGTTGGCCGGGTCGAAAAATACCTTGGTGCGATAGTTGTAATCCAACCGCGCGATGAGGGTGCCCATATCGCCCAGTCCGAATTCCTTGATGATTGAGGACGCCAGCGACCAGCGCGGCACCTGCGGCAACCTGTCGCCCTTGGCTGGACCGCCGGTGTTGAATACGGTGGGATCGGATTTCGTGATCTTCGCATCGAGATGGCCGATGGCCAGTTCAATGAACAAGGTGTCGAGCGGCGACCAGCGCGATTCAATTTCGAAACCCTTGATCTCGCCCTCACCGGCATTGTCAAGTTGCGGAGCGATGCCTTCGGGCGCCAGTGTTTCCAGTTGAATGTCCGTGTAATCGGCATAGAACGCGGCCACGTTCAGCACAAAGTTTCCGTTCGGGTTGTTATACTTGAAACCGATTTCAAATGATTCCACGAACTCCGGGTCGTAGGTGGGCGCCGCGGCGCCGAATACACCGGCGTTACGCTGCTGCACGCCGCCGCTCTTGAAACCTTCCGAGTAGGTGAAGTAGGTCATCAGGCTGTCGTTCCAGTCGTAGGAAACATTGGCCATGGGGGTCCAGTCGTCGGCCTTCAGGGTGGTGGTGCCATCGGCGATCAGCTTTACCAGTATCCCGGGCGGGGCAAATGAAGGAACCGCGGACTGAATATTCACTATGCCACTGTTACCCATGGGAAAGTGGACACCGGGCGTACTATGCATTCCGTCACTGGTGACGATGAAATCCTTGGTATCGTCGGTGTAGCGGATACCGGCGGTAATATGCAGCTTGTCCGTTACGTCAAACGTACCCTGGGCAAAACCGGCGATACTCTCATGGTCGTACGCAGCGCCGCTTTCTATATCAATCGAGGCAAAATCCACCGGGTTGTAGTTGTTGCCGTCTTCGGTGAAATAGAAGCCGCCGATGATCCATTGCAGGCGGTCGTTGACAGCCGTACCCAGCAACTGTATTTCCTGGGTAAACTGCTCCTGCGTGTATATCTCATCCCTTACCCAGGACAGGAAGAAAGGCGTGCTGTCGCCATCGTGGGCAAATTCACTGTCGACATTACGGTAGGCGGTTATCGACTTGATTTCCAGGTTGTCTGTAAGCTGCCAGTCAACCGTGCCCGAGAATCCATAGATATCGTGGTTGGAGTAGGTAGGCATGGTGCTGGTATTCTTGCCCAGGGCGATGGTGTTGGCATTGGCGCAACCCGAGGTGGTCCCCAGAATGTTCGCGGGGGTGGCATCGCAGTTACTGAACGTCCTGGCGATAGGCGTCCCCGGGTTGTTGATACCAGGGCCTCCATTCGCCGGATTAAGCGGTGAATTGGCGCCCAGCAGGAAATTATGGTTGAACAGGTTTGCCCCGGGTGAAGGGTCAACGGCGCGGTTGGGATTTTCCGTCACCACGCGGGCCTGGCCGTTTTCCCGATCACGGGAGTAGTCGCCGCTGAAATTAATCTCGACGTTGTTGTTCAACTGCATGCGCAAGGCGCCGCGGACGGCTAAAGTATCATCGTCCCCGGTATCCATACCGTTTAATGGATTGACCACAAAACCATCCTGATCAAACTTGGCGACGGTAGCGCTCATAAATACCTTGTCGCTGAGCGGGACATTGACCTTGCCGAGCACGTCAAGCCGGTCGTCGATGCCCACTCTCACCCGTACCTTGCCCTCGAACTCCTCATGGGGTTTCTGGGTATGGATGGCTATGGCGCCGCCCGTGGTGTTACGGCCGAACAGGGTGCCCTGGGGGCCGCGCAGGACTTCGACACGATCAATATCAATGATGTCCAGCACCGAACCGATGCTGCGGGCGTAATAGACGCCGTCCACGTAGATACCCACGCCCGGGTCTGCGGAAGGCAGGAAGTCCCGTTGCCCGACGCCGCGCAGGAACACGGCCGCGCTGTTACCGCCGCCGCCGTTGGTGTTGATATTGTCGAAAGACATGTTGGGCGTCAGCCCGGCAATTTCATCGATACGCTGGACACCGCGTGCTTCCAGGCTCTCACCGCTGAACACGGATACCGCGATAGGGGTATCCTGCAAGCCCTCTTCGCGTTTTCTGGCGGTAACGGTTATTTCTTCCATCAGTGCATCGATGCCGCTCTCCTGGGCAACAGCAGGACCGGCCGGCTGCAACAGGAACGGCAGCGCCAGGATTGCCGCCGGAATATACCGCTTCGGAATTAACATGGTCCGATAACCTGCGTTACCGACAATACTGGAATTACCCATCAGATTTACCCCGTTGGTTGAAAAACAACCAATTCTAGCAATTCCAGGTAAATTCAGTCAACACAAAAAAAAGCACCCGCGACTGCCCTTTCCTTTTTCAGTAATAACTCTTAATATTTACCGGAACCAAATCATCCGGTGAAGTGTGAAGCAGGCATCGAAAAAAAGGCAACCCGGCACGGTTTCAGGAATAGAGGTCGTTCGGTATATCAAGGAAATCAGTTTCATTTTCATGGTAGCCGGCGCGCTGTTCATCGCCCTGTCGTTGTTTACCTACCATCCCTCCGACCCCGGCTGGTCGCAGGCGGTCAGTGTCGCCGAAATCCATAATGACGGGGGAATCGTCGGCGCCTGGATCGCCAACGTACTGCTTTACCTGTTCGGGTACCCTGGCTACCTGTTCCCCCTGGTATTCATCTTTGACGGCTGGCGCATCTTCAAATCGCGCCGGGACGATACGGCTGCCTCCCGGCTCCTGGTTGCGCTTAGGGTATTCGGGTTTATCCTGCTGTTCTGCGGTTGTTGTGCGCTGGCATGGTTGCATATCGGCGCAGGCGGGCGCCTGCCGGAGCACCTGCCGGACCAGACCAGCAGCGCCGGCGGCATACTGGGTCTTGCCCTGGGCCCGTTCCTGTTTGGCGTGTTCGGCTATGCGGGCAGCACCCTGCTGATGCTCGCCATGCTGCTGGCGGGCATGACATTGTACTCCGGCATGTCCTGGTTGTGGCTGATCGAAAAAACAGGATTTATTACATTAAGAACCATAGATAAAATAATAATTTACACAGATAAACTAACGCAATATATTAAATCTATGGAGGCCAAAAAGGAGCGGGTGGAACTGGTCCGCACCCAGCAGAAAAAAGTCAGGGACAGGCCGCCGCCGCGCATCGAACCCGTCATCAGCAAGGTGGAAACCAGCGCCCGCGCAGAGGCGGAGAAGCAGGAACCCCTGTTCGAGATGCCGGCTGAAGCGGCATTGCCGCCACTGAACCTGCTGGACCAGCCCACACCTTCCCAGGGCAGGTATTCGGAAGCGACTCTGGAAGCCATGTCGCGCCAGGTGGAACTCAAGCTGCTGGATTTCAATATCCAGGTGGAGGTGGTGGCGGTCAACCCGGGTCCCGTAATTACCCGGTTCGAACTGCAACCGGCGCCGGGAGTGAAGGGCAGCCAGATCAGCAACCTGTCCAAGGACCTGGCCAGGTCGCTGTCGGTGGTCAGCGTGCGCGTCGTCGATGTGATCCCGGGCAAATCCGTCATCGGACTGGAAATACCCAACTCCAGCCGCGAACTGGTCACCCTGAGTGAGATACTGAGTTCCAAGGAGTACGAAGAACTCTATTCGACCACGGTGCTGGGCCTGGGCAAGGACATCAGCGGCCATCCTGTGGTCATGGACCTCAGCCGCA
>CAYOEQ010000141.1:0-5696 GCA_964402775.1 uncultured Enterobacteriaceae bacterium | reverse complement strand
GGCTGCCGAAGAGCCAGCAGGATCAGGGCAAGCTGATGCTGCGGAGCATCCCGTATGCCGGGAGCAACGGCGAGTCTGAGCGTCTGAAGTCGGTGTTCTGCGGCTGGTGTCGTGAGCGCTCCTACGACGGTGCTGCGGCGAGTCTGGAGCGTGACTGGGAACGGATGGTTACATTCTACGACTTCCAGCCGAGCACTGGAGGCATCTGAGGACGACGGATGTCGTGGAGTCGCCCTTTGCAACGCTGAGGCTGCGCACCGAAGCGGCGAAGTGGTTCAAGAGGGTGGACAGGGCGATAGCCGTGATCTGGAAGATGCTGATAGTTGCCGAAGGCAGGTTCAGGAGGCTGAAGGCTCCTGAGCTGATGAAGGATGTCCACCTCGGAGCCGTATACCGAGATGGAATCGTCATAGAACCGATGCCGGAGAAGGTCGCCGCCTGATCTCGATTACACACACATTGACGTGACCTCCTTTCTCACTCATACAGGAAGTCATTTCATATTACCGCAATAGAAGAATTGACTTATGATGGCGGCTCGTGGGATCCGCGGAGGGCAAATTGAAGCGAATTAGACTTTTGGTAGTCGACGACCACGAACTGGTTAGAATTGGCCTGAGGACTCTCGCTGAATCTGAGGAGGACCTGGCGGTGGTCGGCGACTACGGCAACGCCGAGTAAGCTCTGGAGAATGTGGAAAGGCTTCACCCGGATGTCGTCATGATGGGCATACGAATGGTCGGAATGGACGGCATCCACGCCTGCCGCCACATTCGCAACCGTCTTCCCGATGTGAAGGTGGTTATTCTGACTTCCCAGATTGACGAAGACACTATCGTGGCGTCGATCATGGCCGGGGCGTCAGGCTACTTGCTGAAAAACACTGATGTCCGCGCACTTCTTCTAGCGGTGCGGACAGTTGCAAAAGGAGCATCGCTTCTCCACCCTGCGGTGACGGAGAGAGTGCCTGATAGACTGAAGGGCATGGTTAATGACCGGGATGCCTCTGCGCAAGATGAACAGCTTGGTGGAGTATCCGAGTTATTGTCTGAACGGGAGAACGAAGTGTTTGCCCTGATTGTGGAAGGGTGCACGAACAAGGACATCGCCAATCAGCTGTTCATTAGTGAGAATACTGCGCGCAACCACGTGAGCCACATCCTGCGCAAACTTGGAGTGAGCCGGCGGAGTCAGGTGGCATCGTTCCGCCCGTAGGCGGGTCGGGCCGCGACAAGATATGCGAATGAAAGGACCCACCATGTCCGGTCGGCACTGAGTTTGTCAACCGGCCTCAGAATTCGCGTTCTCGCAACTGCCCGTCATCTCTATGTCATCTCCTTCATCGCCCTCTGCTCTCACCTCCCGCATATCAACACTTGGTCGTTGACCACTGCCAGCCTGACAATAGCCTTTCGCCCTCCGGAAGGCGCTGGTAAGGCCGCGCAGCGCTCAATTCTGAGTCCTTCTCGACACCTCGAGGTTCTACGGCATTCTCTGCCTCGCCGTCACCACCACAACATGACCATCACTTTGCGGCGAAGGCTAGGAGGAGCTGATAAGGGACTTCCAAACCCACCATCAGACCAGCCCTCCCAATAGTCCGAATGGACTAGGCCACGTAGTGCATGCGGACTATCTAGGCATAGTACGTTGCCCGCCTAAAAATAGTACATGAATGGTTCGTTTGTCGGATATGCAAAACATCAAACCTCGCCTACGCTTGCCCGCATCAGTTACGGATCGTAGTAATAGAAGGAGGTATGAGATGTTTAGGAAATTGGCAGTGATGATGGCGTTGGCGTTGGTGATTGCGATTGCAGGAGTCGCCTATAACGGGGGCATCGCGGCGGCGGACGAGCCCGTCCCGACGCCGACCATCTCGGAGGATGAGTTGGCGGACTTCCGTGAGTCCGTCTATGAGAACGGCGGTGACGGAGAGGCTTTGTTGGTCGTGGGTTCAGACGGTAGCGCAGCAGGGGCAGCGAGCGCAACAGCCTCAAACATTACAGTCAACCCCTGGGGGTTGCAAGATACGGGCTGAAAGACCTCACCAAGCGAGCAAAAGACCCAATCGCGGACACATTCGAGGAAAAGCCACGATTACTTGCCGCACTCTCCCGCCTGCCGGTCATGTAGCCACTATCTCGCAGGAACTCTCAAGGTGGGCAGGTTCGACCCACACGATTATGGCGGTAAATTACAGCGTATGCCCTTCCGGGCAGGGCGACCCTGACTGCTTTTCCAATAGGCTAATTAGTGGAGCGCTTATGCGAGGATATGTGACAACACCTAGACATTGCCAAATTGGCAAGAGATACAACTGGGTACACATAGCCGTCGCTACTCTGACCGTAGAAGGCGTGACCTATTCAGGACTAGACGGTGATAATGCGAGAATAAGATGCAGAGACATGAGAAATTAGGCTGATGAACGGAAGCGCCCGCGCAGAAGTGTTCTGCGGGGCGCTTTTCTGCGTTTGGGCATTGACCGAGAAATCCGCTACAATACCTGAGAGCGAAAGGCGACAAGAGATGACGAACACAGATGCACGAGTAGAAGCCCTTCTGAAGTCCCTGGTTGGCTGTGATTTTCTGGTTACGGTAGTCGAGAGCGGACTATCGCCGGAAGACCTGGCAGACCCAAAGATTAGCCTATCGTTGGCGTCGTCATCCGCAGAGACCGTCAACATCCATACCTCTGACCACAAACTGCTCGCGGCTGAACTACCGCCTCTCGCAAGAGAGAAGGCAGACCAAGCACGCGCGATTATCGAGCATCCGGGCACCGCATGGTGGTTCAATGACATAGACCTCGACGCTCAGACATGGGCTTCGATAGTTTGGACTGACCACCCCTTCAAGTTCATCTATGGCACTCCACCTAACACGATGGCATGGACGCGACCGAGAAACCCGTCTAGCGAATGGGAGCGCTACGCACAGCAGCCTAGCAGCAACCAAAACCAGACCACATCAACGCTGTATGGACCTAACTTGACATCCGAACTCGTAGCCTATGAAAACCGAACTGGGGACTACCATTGCGACTTCCCCCTTGCGCGGTGGTCGATTCGTTTCTTAGAGGAAGTGCGCGTGTTCGAGATTCACGGGCCCGCCGACTGGTATGACCTGTGCGTCAAGTATCCAGCGAAGTACGAAGAGGGGCGGACTCGCCTAGTACCAAATTGGGGAGCGGTGGCAGAAGAGTGGGACGGAGTTCATCTGAGCTTCGGCGGTCTGTTGACCACAGAGCAGAATCGGCACGAATCAGTCTCAGGATGGAAGCATGGCTGGGCTATGCTGGATTTTTGGCATGCCGAGCAGACCTATTGGCTGCGCCCACTGAAGACTGAATCCGAGCGGCAACCGGACTTCCTTAAAGGCATGGGATACTATGAGATTGATGAAGGGTATCGCTCTCATAACATTGGCTGGGACACGGGAACATTGCTCACCAGTGATGATTCTTAATTGACTGGATACGGAGAGCGCCCCCGCAGAGCAAATCTGCGGGGGCGTTTCTGTGTCTGGGAATTGACCGAGAAAATCACTACAATGCCTGAAAGAGAAAGGCGACAAGAGATGACAAACACAGATGCGCGAATAGAAGCCCTTCTGAATTCTCTCGTTGGATGTGATTTTCTGGTTACGGTTGTCGAGAGTGAGGTTTCGCCGGAAGACTTGGCAGACCCAAAGATTAGCCTATGGTTGGCGGCGGCGGCGGACTCAGTAGAGATATTCCGAGCAGACCACGACCAGATAGCCGCCGAACTGCCCGCTCTCGCAAGGGAGAAGGCAGACCAGGCGCGCGAAATTATCGGGCATCCGGGCACCGCGTGGTGGTTCAATGATATAGACCTCGACGCTCAGGCATGGCTTTCCATCGAAGGGACTCTGACCAATTTCATCTACGGCACTCCGCCTAATACACTGGGATGGGAACGCCCCGCAAATCCGTCTCAGCGCTGGGAGCGCAAGGCGCAAAAGCCTTTTGGTAATCAGACCACTTCAACGCTGTATGGACCCCACCTGACATCCGAACTCGTAGGTCGTCATGACCGTGTTGGGGACTACATGTGCGAGTTTCCCCTTGCGTGGTGGACGATGCGCTTCCTAGAGGAAGTGAAGGTGTTCGAGATTCACGGGACCGCCGACTGGCATGACCTCTGTGTCAAGTATCCGGAGAAGGGGACAGAGGACAACCGCCTTGTGCCGAATTGGGGGGCAGTAGCAGAAGAATGGGACGGTGTTCACCTGAGCATTGGCGGTCTGCTGACCGCAGAGCAGAACCGATACGAATCATCCGCCGGATGGACTATGCTGAATTTTTGGCATGCCGAGCAGACCTTTTGGCTGCGCGCGCTGAAGACGGAAACCGAGCGTCAGCCTGATTTCAATGAAGGGATGGGACCGCCGCACATCGAAAATCTTCGTTCTCATGACATTGGGCGAGACATAGGAACAATACTCACGACAGATGATTCTTTCAGATGAGGAAACCTCAGCCGCTCCCGGAAGAAGCCAACAACATCGCAATTCGGCTGACGTGGGTTCGATGCGGACAATGTGAAGTACCTGATGGGCACGAGCAAGATCGGAGATAAACCCTGTGACTTGTAGAAATATGTGCGAACGCCTGACTAGCCAGTGAGAAGCCCTTCCAAATCCTGGCAGGGCCTCCCTGTGAGGTGTTGTCGCTGCTGAGGGATTATGAATGCACGAGATTCCAGATTAACCCGTGCATGCGGACTGGGCCAGGCGACTCCATCGAAATATACGGAATCCACTCCGAAATATTTGACCTTCCCCACCTGCTGGTCTTCGCCAATCGGAACATCGACCCCGAGGATGACCCCGAGGGCGTGGCGAACGCCACCAGGGCTTAGCATACCACTGCAGATGCAGCACAGAAACCCTGAGTTGCTTTTCCCGCGCAATTATCGTTGGCGCCGGCTGCCGTGCGTTAAGAGTCGGTCAGTCATAGCTTCTATCGACACCGCCCCGAAATGCGCTGCAATATGCGTGCCGCCAGTGGAATATGACGAATCTTGGGGCATTTTCCGCCGTTTTCAGTGCGTTTTCCTTGACTCGGCCATATCCCGTGAGATAATTGAAGTGTAAATATCTATCCCACACCCCTAGTTACGTCCGCAGCTTTCAAGCGGCCGTAGTCGTCACTATCGGAGTCGCTTCCGGCAACGGGTGTCCCGGTCTTACAGTCGCAGCGCTACGCGCTCCTGAGACAGGGCAGTGACGGCAAATGGCGCCAGTCAAGTCGCAGCGCGTTGCGCTCCTTCCGGTGCAATTCAGAAAGCCTCTGCACACCGCATTTCGCAAACAGGCGAAAAGCAGCGGTGCTCTTCACTATGTCCGCGACAAGTCGCGCCCATACGTCGCCGGCTCCCCGCAAACCGTTTCTTCCCACCCGGACTTCACGCCCCTACCTTCCCTCCCTGCCTGACGGCAACCCCACCTTATCCCTGACGCCCCCTGGGCGACCTGCGCCCTTTTCCACCGCTTGCATTTCCCATGACCGCCCCCTACTGGCCCTCGACGCGTCCGCCGTCAGTTTCGCCTGGAAGTGACCTGGCACCTCAGATCGTCTCTCCCTGCGGACTTCACGCACCCATTCGCTCCTCTCTGCCTGACGGCATCCCCCTCTTAATCCCAGACGCCCCCTGGGCGAGCTGCGCCAT
>CAYOEQ010000140.1:0-5718 GCA_964402775.1 uncultured Enterobacteriaceae bacterium | reverse complement strand
CTGGTCGGCGGCGTTGGCAGGACGGGATGGTGTTTTAAGGACACGCTGTGAATACTTTCGTGTACGCTTTATTGCTGGTCGGCGGCGTTGGCAGGACGGGATGGTGTTTTAAGGACACGCTGTGAATACGTCCATGTACGCTTTATCGTCAGCCGTCCTGGCTGACGACATTCCTTAAAACACCATCCCGCCCTGCCGAGAGGACTATAGATCAATGGCGTTGTTCCAGAATCTGTTCGGCAAGTTTGTGGTCCGCTGGTGTGTCCACGTCTACGCCGGCATGGGCAAATGGCAGGTTGATAAAGTCCACCGCAATGCCAGTGGTTTCCAGTATTGATTCCCTGGCATGATCCAGGCTCAAGTGGCCGCTGAGATACCTTACCAGCGCGCCGAAACCGAGTAACCCCAAGGCCATTCGCCAAGGCCGTTTTCTATATGCCTGTGTGCGCTGCCACAATGAAATGATGTCCCTGGCGCGGGCGCCGTTTAGCGCGTACAGGTTGCAGCCGCAGTAGCCGCCGTCGGAAAACTTCAGGACCGTGCGCCTTACGCCGGGGTAAGCCGCCTCGATCAGGCCGTATTCCACCAGTCCCACGTTGACGTCGGCGTTGCTGTCAACAACCCTGTCCAGGAAGTGATTCAATATTTCCGCGTCCAGCAGCGCGTGGTCCGCGGTCGTGATCAGGACGAGCGCGGCGGGATCGATCCTTGCCAGGCCTGCCTGTATGCTGCCGGCAAGACTGCGCTCAGCCGGGACCCACTCCACATTGTCCTCGTTGAGAACCTCCTGCAACGGCGGGGAATTTTCAATTGCGTCCCGGTCGGGCCCGCATAATACGACGGAGTCTACCCGCCCGGTCGCCTGCAGCGTGTTGAGCACCCGGATGATCATGGGCGTTCCGGCAAGCGGCGCCAGCGCCTTGGCGGAAACGCCGGAAACCTTTGCCACCGGATCACCGGCGCCGCGATCACCGGCGGGCACCAGGGCGGCGATGTTACGCCCAGGCGCCATTGCCGGTCCGCCGACCGATACTTCCGGGAAAGAAAAAGATCATATCTTACAACTGCTTGCGGTAGATCCGGTAAGTCTTGTGCAGCTTGCTGCCAATCCTGTCCAGGATGCTGCGCATGCCCTGGTTGTCTTCCAGTATCCAGGACATTTCCACGCCTGTGATCCCCCTGGCGATGACCGGCTCCCTGAGGTCGTGTATGACAAGCAACGCCAGGGCAATGCCCAGTGGGCTGTTCCGCAGTTTCTTCCTGACGCCCATTAAGGGTATCCTGCCGGTACGGATGCGCCTCCCGCGCAATGCCCTGATGATTTTGAACAGGCCGCGGGGAAATAACGAACCGTCCAGTTCGGGCAACACTTCGTTCAGGTTGGGCAGGCACGCGATGAACGCAACCGGTTCCCCCTCGTATTCCGCGATGCGGATAAAATCGTCCGGCACGAACAGCCGCAATGCGGTACCCAGTTCGGCGAATTCCTCCCTGGTAAACGGGACGAAGCCCCAGTTGTCCGACCAGGCATCATTGAAAATTCCGCGCAGGGTCTCCAGTTCCTGCTTGAACTTTTTCCTGTTCAACCCTCTCAGCGTGACGGCGCCGCCGAACCTGTTCACCAGGCTCTGCATGACCCGCGGGATGGCGAAATCGGGTTTGATCCAGTAGGCATGCAGGTCCTTCGCCCCGCTATAGCCCTGTTGTTCCAGTAATTCCGCGTACCAGGGATGGTTATGGGGCATCATGATCGCCGGCGGGGTATCGAAACCGTCCACCAGCAATCCGCATTCCTGGTTGATGGAAAAGTTGAACGGTCCCGTGATCTCTCCGGTCCCGTGTTGCGCCAGCCAGCGCTCGCTCTCCGCCACCAGGGCGCGCATTACCTCCGGGTCGTTTTCACATTCGAGAAAGCCGAAATGGCCGGACTTCACGCCATAATGGCTGCGGTGCAGGTCATCGACCTGGGCGCTTATGCGGCCCGCCGGCCGGTCGCCCTGCCAGGCAATCCAGCCCTGCCAGCGGCCATGGGCAAAATAAGGGTTCAGGGAGGAAAAATGCAGCCTGCGTTCGATCTTCAACGGCGGGACCCATAAGGGGTCCTGCGCGTACAGGCGCCAGGGCAAACGGATGAACGCAGCCAACTGGCGCCGGTTATCGACCGGGACGACCCGTACCGGGCCGCCCGGTTTGTGTTTTTGCCCCGAAAAGGACTTTGACCGCTTGTTGCTCATCATTTAGTATATGTAAAAGCCTTTTCCTGTTGATCGACGAAACCGCAAATGCCATCAAACGCCCTGAACGAAACGATGTTGAAATTCGGCGCACCGGATACCTGCATCCACACCTATTCCTCGTGGCTCGTCCTGCTGCGTCCCGCCCAGGTAACGCTCGGCGCCCTGGTGCTGGTCGCGCGTGAACCGGTCACGGCATTTTCCCGGCTGGGCGAAGCCGGTTTTACCGAATTGTCCCGGGTTACGCGAGACGTCGAGATGGTATTATCGCATCTTTTCCACTATGATAAACTGAACTACCTGATGCTGATGATGGTCGATCCGCATGTCCATTTTCATGTGCTGCCCCGTTATGCGGCTGAACGCAGCTACGGAGGGGAGGTGTTTTCCGATAGCGCCTGGCCCGGTCCGCCGGACCTGGCACAGAGCAATCACATTGACGAGAAGGTATTTAACCGGTTGAGGGACGATCTGAGGGCCGCATGGCCGAATTGAGGAATTTCCTGAAAAAAATGCTGGAAGTTTTTCTCAGGTTGTGTCATATTTGTCGCCCATGGATCATGTAAAGATATAAAATAGCCGTATTTTATGTTTATAATTTATCAAGTGGAAAGAATTGGTTGATTATCCTATGCTTGCGGATGGACGCTCTAATAAATCAAAAATAAGTCTGCCTTTGTCAACTGGCGTTAAAAAGAACGAGACGGGGGTTTATTCATCGTGAACCGAGAAGCGACGAAAACTGATAATACAATCGGTCAGAACCTGGCCGGTTTCTCCTGTTTATCCGAAGCGCTGGATTATGCTGCCGCGGGCGTCACCGGCTGCAACTTCTATGACGCAAAAGGCAGGCTCAGCGCCGTAGTGCCATACAGCGAACTCCAGCAGCAAGCGAGGCTCGCCGCCCAACGCCTTCTCAGCCTTGACCTGAAGCGCGGCGACCACATCGCGCTCGTCGCCGATACCCACCAGGATTTCATCGTTTTGTTTTTCGCCTGCCAGTATATCGGCCTGGTCCCGTTCGCCATGCCGATACCCCTGAATCTCGGCAGTCATGCGATTTACGTGCAGCAACTCAAAGGCATGCTTACCAGCGGCAGGGCAAAGGTAGCCATCGCGCATAAGGAATTCATCAGCTTCCTCGAGGAAGCTGCCGTCGATAACGAACACCTCGAATGGATCGGCACGCCGGAACAACTGGCCGACATTACTCCGTCAGAGCGTTCCATGGAGCCGAGCAGGCCCGAAGAACCGGCCTACCTGCAGTTCACGTCGGGCAGCACCCGCTCGCCGCAGGGCGTCATCATTACCGGCAAGGCGGTAATGAGCAACCTGCAGGGGATCACGAGAAACGGTCTGAAAGTACACAACGGCGACCGTTGCGCGTCCTGGCTGCCGTTCTACCATGACATGGGCCTGGTGGGATTCGTTCTGGGCCCGATTGCATCCCAGTTATCGGTGGATTACCTGCGCACAAGGGATTTTGCCATCCGCCCGCTACAGTGGTTACGTTTGATCAGCAGGAACCGTTGCACCATTGCTTTCTCACCGCCGTTCGGTTACGAACTGTGTACCCGCAGGATTCGCAGCGCAGACCTGCAACAGCTTGACCTTAGTTGCTGGCGCATTGCCGGTATCGGCGCAGAGATGCTGCGTTCCAGCACTTTCAAGGCATTTGCCAGGACCATGGCCGAAACCGGGTTTGACTCCAATGCCTTCCTGCCCTGTTACGGACTGGCGGAGGCATCGCTTGCCGCAACATTCTCGGAACTGGACCACGGCCTGGACGTGATGTCGGTCGATGCGCTGACCATGGCTGAACGCGGCATCGCGGTGCGCGTGCAGGCGGATAACCGCAAGGTGATCGAAATAGTGAATTGCGGCAGCGCCCTGCCCGAGCACGAGATCAGGATTATCGATAATGACGGTGAACTGCTGCCCGACCTGCGCGTCGGCAGGGTACTGGTCAAAGGCCCCAGCCTGATGAGCGGCTACCTGGACGACCAGGAAGCAACCGACCGGGTAATACTGGAAAACGGCTGGCTGGATACCGGAGACCTGGGCTACCTGTACCGCGATAACCTCTACCTTACCGGACGCCGCAAGGACATCATAATCGTAAACGGCAGGAACATCCGCGCCCAGGACCTGGAAGAGATAGCCGAGGAAATGGACGAGATCAGGATGGGCGAATCCTCCGCATTCGATATCGAGACCGACGATGAACAGCAGATCGTCGTGCTGGTGGTCGAATGCCGCCTTACCGAGAGCACGGCCAGGCAATCGCTGATCAAGCAACTGCAGCGGAAAGTGTACGAGGGCTTCGGGATTTACTGCTATGTGGACCTGGTCGCGCCGCACACACTGCCGCGTACTTCGTCAGGCAAATTATCCCGCGTGGCTGCGCGCAAGGGTTTTATCGAAAGAGTAGACCTGAAGCAGGCCGCCACTTCACAAGCCGAAACCGCATAGCCTCCCGCGATGACGGAGCGTGTGGCGCTGACAGGAGCCACAGGCTTTCTTGGGAATAACCTTCTCACCGCCCTTGAAAAAACCGGTTGCCGGATCAAGGCGCTGACGCGGCGCCCAAGACCGGACTCAGGAAGAACAACCTGGATCAACGGCGACCTGAATAACCGGCCGGCGCTGGATGAACTGGTCGGGGATTGTACCAGCATCATACATTGCGCCGGCGCAACCCGCGGCAATTCACTGGAAGATTTCCTGGAAGTCAACCTGCGGGGTACCGAAAACCTGCTCAACGCCACCCGGAAAATAACGCCGGCGCCCAGGTTCCTGCTGATCTCATCCGTCGCCGCCAGGTATCCCGGTTATTCCTGGTACTCGCGCAGCAAAGCCATGGCGGAAGAACTGCTGATGACCGACAACTATGCCACCCTGACCCGCACCATTTACCGTCCCACCGCCATTTACGGACCCGGCGACAAGGAAATGCGTCCCCTGTTCCGCCTCATGCGGCGCGGCATCCTGGCAGGGGCCGGGACACCCGGCGCCAGGATCAGCCTGATACATGTCGCCGACCTGGTAAACGCCATCCGCATGTGGCTGCAGGCAAAAGAAATACAAGGGCTGTACGAACTGGATGACGGAACGAGCGACGGCTACCGCTGGAAAGATATCGCCGCGGCCGGCGAAGCCGCCTGGAATCGCCGGATAACCCGCATCAGGGTACCCACGCTTCTGCTGAAATGCGCAGCCCACGCCAACCTGCTGCTGGCCCGGACCCTGCGCTACCCGGCCATGCTGACCCCCGGCAAAGTCAACGAGGTCACCCACGAGAACTGGGTATGCGATAATACGCCGCTAACAACCACCCTGGGCTGGAAGCCGGAAATCAGCCTGCGCGAAGGAATAAACACAGCTATATAATCTGTCCGGAATGGCTTATATGATCTCCTTGATTTGTCTGGAAGGGTTATCATATAAGCCATGGAGGAATGTCATCCGCAAGGACAGCGGATGA
>CAYOEQ010000139.1:2613-5742 GCA_964402775.1 uncultured Enterobacteriaceae bacterium | reverse complement strand
GACCACGCCGCGGAACTGGCCTTCAAGGCGCCCGAGGAACCGCTGCTGTTCCTGAAGACCCCCAATACCTTCACCGGCCACAGGCAGCGCAGCTACCGGCCGGACAACGTCGAGTACATGCACTACGAGGCGGAACTGGTCGCGGTGATAGGAAAGACGGCCCGCGGGGTGAAGCAGGGCGATGCCATGGATTACGTGGGCGGCTATACCCTGTGCAACGATTACGCGGTGCGGGATTACCTGGAAAACTATTATCGGCCCAACCTGCGGGTCAAGTGCCGGGATTCCCTGTCCCCCCTGGGCCCGTACGTCATCGACCGGGACGATATAGACGACCCCCATGACCTGAAGCTCAGCACCCGGGTCAATGGGGAACTGCGGCAGGAAGGGACGACCCGGGACATGGTATTCGATATCCCGTTCCTGATCGAGTACATCTCGGCGTTCATGACCCTGCAGCCGGGCGACATGATATCGACCGGCACGCCGAAGGGACTCTCGGACGTGCGGCCGGGGGACGAGGTAGTGATAGAAGTTGAACAAGTGGGGCGTTTGATCAATTATGTGATCAGCGAGCAGGAGTATCTGGGGGCCAGGGGTTGGTAATACTGGCTGATTGAAGAACCGATGACCGGGAAATTTGAAGAAAACATCAAAAAGGCTGAGGGTTATTTAAAACGTTTCAGCGATGGCGTCACCGCGCATTTTATCAACGGAGAGGACTGTCCGGGCGAGGCGGGCGAAACATTTGACAACCTGACGCCGACGGACAATACCTCGCTGGGACTTGTCGCCGCGGGTTCGGCGGAGGATATCGACCGCGCCTGCCTGGCCGCGCAGCAGGCATTCCCCGCCTGGTCCCGTACCTCCGGAAAAGAGCGCAGGAAAATCCTCAATCGCTTTGCCGATCTGGTCGAACGGCGCGCCGAGGAGATATCCCTGGTGGAGAGCATGGACTGCGGCCAGCCGATCCGTTTCATGCGCGCGGCCGCGGCGCGCGGCGCCGAGAACTTCCGCTTCTTTGCCGACAAGGCGCCGGAGGCCGGCGACGGCCTGTCGTTGCACCAGGACCAGCACCTGAACTACACGAAACGCACACCCATCGGCCCGGTCGGCGTCATTACCCCGTGGAACACGCCGTTCATGTTGTCGACCTGGAAGATCGCGCCGGCCCTGGCAGCCGGTTGCACCGTGGTCCACAAGCCCGCGGAATTCAGCCCCCTGTCGGCCATGCTCCTGGCGGAAACAAGCAGGGAGGCCGGCTTGCCTGACGGGGTCTGGAATACCGTCAACGGTTTCGGCGAGAGCGCCGGCAAGGCATTGACCGAGCATCCCGCCATCAAGGCCATCGGTTTCGTCGGGGAAACCGTGACCGGGACACACATCATGCGCCAGTCGGCAGCCACCCTGAAACGCATCCACGTGGAACTGGGCGGCAAGAACCCGGTCATCGTCTTCGATGATGCCGATTTCGAGCGCGCCCTGGACGCGGTGGTGTTCATGATCTACAGCCTGAACGGGCAACGCTGTACCTCCAGCAGCCGCCTGCTGGTACAGGACGGGATCGCCGGCCGGTTCCTGGCCGCGCTGGAACAGCGGGTCAAGAGCATCAGGGTGGGACACCCCCTGGACCCGGCCACGGAACTGGGACCGCTGATCCATCCCAGCCACCTGGAAAAGGTGATGGGTTACATGGACGCGGCCCGTGAAGAAAACGCGATCATCGCTGCGGGAGGCGTGCGTGTGGCTGAGCTGGGACCGGGCAATTATCTCAGGCCGACCCTGTTCCGCAACGCCGCGAACAGCATGAAGATCGCGCGCGAAGAGATCTTCGGCCCGGTGCTGACTGCGATCCCCTTTGCCGATGAAGAAGAGGCCGTGGCCCTGGCCAATGATACTTCCTATGGCCTGGCGGGTTACGTCTGGACCGGGGACTCCGGGCGCGGCATCCGCATGGCGGAGGCCCTGGAAGCCGGTATGGTATGGGTCAACTCCGAGAACAACCGCAACCTGCCGTCGCCCTTCGGCGGTATGAAGCAGAGCGGCATCGGCCGGGACGGGGGCGACTACAGCTTCGATTTTTACATGGAAACCAAGAACGTGTGCATCGCTCACGGCACCCATAAGATCCCGGTGCTGGGAAGGTGACAGACAGGGGGCGTGTTTGCAAGAGATAAAGAATGGGTGAAATCGTCTTAGCTGCAAAAATTACCCATGTGCCGTCCATGTACCTGTCGGAACTGCCCGGTCCCCACCAGGGTTGCCGGGAGGACGCCATCGAAGGGCACCGGGAACTCAGCCGCCGGGCCCGCGCCCGGGGCGCGGATACCGCGCTGGTATTCGACGTGCACTGGCTGGTGAACAGCGGCTACCACATCAACAGCGGCAGTCATTTCAAAGGCGTGTACACCAGCCACGAACTGCCCCATTTCATCAAGGACATGGACTATGACTATGACGGCAACCCGGCCCTGGGCGACCTGATCGCCGAGTGCGCCAATGCCCGGGGCATCAATACCCGCTCACACCATGTTGACAGCCTGACCCTGGAATACGGCACCCTGGTGCCGATGCGCTACATGAACCAGGACCGGCATTTCAAGGTGGTATCGGTGGCGGCCTGGTGCGCCTGGCACGACCTGAACGATTCCCGCATCTTCGGCGAAGCGGTGAGGGAAGCCATTGAAAAAAGCGACAGCAGGGTCATGGTGCTGGCCAGCGGTTCCCTGTCCCACCGCTTTAACGACAATTCCAACGCCGGCGACAAGATATTCCAGATCAGCGACGAGTTTTACCAGCAGACGGACCTGCGGGTGGTGGATCTTTGGAAGCGCGGCGACTTCAAGACGTTCACGGAGATGTTCCACGAGTATGCCTATCGCTGCCACGGCGAAGGCTGGATGCACGACACCGCGATGCTGCTGGGCATGCTGGGCTGGGATGCATACAACAAACCGGTGGAAATCATCAGCGACTATTTCCCCAGTTCCGGCACCGGGCAGATCAACGCCGAGTTTCCCGTGGACTGAGCATGCCCCATTTCATCCTGGAATATTCCGCCAATCTCGATGACGACCTGGACCTGGACGGCTTGTTCGGGGCCCTGCGTGAGACTGCCATGGAAACCGG
>CAYOEQ010000139.1:0-2513 GCA_964402775.1 uncultured Enterobacteriaceae bacterium | reverse complement strand
ACTTTCGGGCTGAGTTTCCGAAAGAACAACATCCACGAGAGGATAAAACGGAAACAGGCGGCGGACCAGGCCCAGTGAACAATGAGTCGCCCTCCGGGCGACTCATTAAGGGAACCTCTGATTAAGTCAGAGATTCCTGCGATACAGGGATGTATCGCCAAATTCAATGACGATAAGTCATTGAATTTGAGAGAAAAACAAAAATCGCATTTTTGTTTTTCGTACTCTGACAAGTCCAGGATGGACTTGTTCAGAGTTTCCTAAGCTACTTCCCAGCGATGAAATGTACCCAGTAGCCTGTACGCCAGCCAATGGCGACGCGACGGAACCCCGCGTCCAGCAGCCAGGATTTCTGGTCGCCATAATCATCAGGCCAGTCATAAGCCTCGTGATGCTCTTCCATCCACGCCCATTTTTCACCGTCGGGATAGTTGGCGTTGATGAACGTCCGCCATTCCTCAACCAGTCGTGTGTGTTCATCGGAATACTTTTTGACCATCATATCCGAGCAGGTAAATATCCCGCCTTGCTTCAGCGCGGCGTACAACAGGGGGAATATCCACTGCTTTTCTCCACTGTCGCTGTGGTGCAGGCTGAAACATGCGGTAATGAGGTCGAAATAATCCTCAGGGAAGGTATAATCCCGGAAGTAACTCCTGATACAGGTTATATTTTTGCCGCAAAACCGCTTCCGGCATAATTCCAGCATGTCGGGAGATGCATCGAGCAGCGTATACTCCGCCCTGGGAAACTTCTCCAGCAGCAACGCGGTTACGTTTCCGTTGCCGCAGCCCAGGTCCAGGATCCGGGTCGCGGAAAAGTCCTCCGGCAGGCTGTCAGTGAAACTGGAAAGCAGCTTGAGGTAATGGGGCACACACCGGATCATGTCTTCCGTGTAGTTGCCGGAGAACCGGTCAAACTCGGCGGACAGGGTTTCTTTTATTTTCACAATGCTATTTTACATTACAACAAATCAGTATGCCCCTGTTTGAACCGGCGGCAATCCTGATCATAATCGGGTCGTTTTTCTCAGCGTACGTCAGCGCCGCTTTTGCGGTGGGCGGCGGTTTCATCATGCTTGCCATCGTCTCCAGCATCCTCCCGATAACGGTGGCGGTGCCGCTGCATGCCTGGATGATGCTGGGATTGTCGCTGGGAAGGTCCTGGTATTTTCGCCGGGAGATAGTCTGGCGTATAGTGACGCCGTTTTTACTTGGCGCCCTGATCGGCGTCTTCATCGGGGGGCGGGTGTATTTTGATCTGTCGGAGTTTCTTCTGAGCCTGGTTATCGGCCTGTTGATACTGGCCGCCGTCTGGATGCCGAAAGCAGAGTGGGGCTCCAGGATTCCGACGCCTTTCTTCTGGGTCGGCGTCATTCACTCGTTTTTATCCACCCTGTTCTCATTCGGCGGCCTGTTTCAACCATTGATGATACGCGCGGCGTTGTCCAGGCTGCAGATAGTAGGCACGCTGGCGGCAGGACTGCTGCTCATGAACGTGCTCAAGCTGAGTGCATACAGTTATTACGGTTTTGATTACGGTCCCTATCTCTACGTCATCCTCGGCGCCATCCTGGCGGCCATCCCCGGCTCATACCTGGGGAAACAAACGCTGCACCATATCTCCGAGGAAAAGTTCAGGCTGATATTCAGGATCATCATGACCTGCTTTGCGCTGAGATTACTCTACTGGGCCTGGGTCCTGCTGTGACAGGTTGAGAACAGTATCCGACAATGACTGCGCACGCAGCCGGTCGTGGGTGCTGAAGATGATTGTTTTATTCCTTATTTTGCGCTGCCCGGCAATCCACTCTTCAATATCATGGACGGTGGCCTCATCCAGGTAAGTGAACGGCTCATCCATGATCACCACTTCCGGTTGCAGAGCGAGTGCGCGGGCCAGCGCCACCTTTTGTATCTCCCCGCCCGACAGCTTGCCGGCGTCCCGGTCCAGCAGGGCTGTAATGCCCAGTTCTCCGGCCACGGCATTGACGGCAGCATCGATGGCAGCTCGCGTTTCGCCCCGGAACTTCAGTCCCAGGCCGATATTGTCCCGGACGGACATTCTCATCAGGTAGGGTTTCTGCTGTACGTATCCCACCTGGCGCCGTAACAGCGCGCTCCTGGTCCCCGACGCCGGTTTCCCGCGGAACAAAATCGCGCCCGCATCCGGTTTTCGCAGGAACGCCAGAATGTCGAACAGCGTGCTCTTGCCCGAACCGTTAGGCCCGACCACTGCAGTTACCTGGTTACGCGCAATTAAAAGTTCGTCCAGGTCCAGCACTTTTCGCCCCGGGTAGGAGAATGCCAGGCCGGATATTTGGTACAGGGACTCCATTAGTCCATGGATTGAAAATATTGCACGATGAAATTCACCAGGAAAGCCGTCGCCAGCAACAGTATTCCAAGGGCCAGGGCGAATTCGAATTCGCCCTTGCTGGTCTCCAGGGCGATTGCGGTCGTCATGGTGCGGGTAAAACCTTCTATGTTGCCGCCCAGCATCATGGCGATGCC
>CAYOEQ010000138.1:0-5764 GCA_964402775.1 uncultured Enterobacteriaceae bacterium | reverse complement strand
GCCCTGACTTCCACGAATATAATGGTATTGTTTTGCTGCATGATCAAGTCAATCTCGCCGAACCGGCTGCGAAAATTGCGCTCCAGCAGGGTGAGGTCCTGCTTCAGCAGGTAACGCAGCGCCAGGTTTTCCGCCTTTCTGCCGAATTTCAACCGGTAGTCAGCTTCCACCAAGCAATTCCGGTTTGCCGTTGATGATCTTGCCCCAGGGCAGTTTTCTGGTAATCCGTCCGTCACCGGACATGCTGAGAGTGCCGGTAGCGCCGCGGTACTCGGCTTCGTCCTCGTAGGCCAGGCGCGCAAGGTGCGGGATCAGGTTGAAGGCATCCGCGCCGAATGCGTACAGGCGCTGGTAGACGGATGAAGCAGCCCTGAAATTATCGTTGATGAGGGTCTTTATCGACGAGGTTTCGCCGTCAGGCGCCAGGACCCAGGGCAGGTCGGGGAATTCGACGCCGTTCATATCCGCATCGGCCGCCGGGTTGACGCTGCCGGTGAAGATATGCGAGGTTGCATAGACAGGCATCTGCGCGGCATCGTGGAAGCGCAGTTGCGGGATGATCTGGCGTCCGGCGATGGGGAACGCGGCCATGAAGATCATGTCCGCGTCCTGGCGCCGGCGGGCCCGGTTGTTCAGGCTCCTGGACAGTGTCTGCCGCAGCCTCCGTGTCCGGAACTCACTGCCGTCGACGTTGAGCATCTGTTTGACCGGCGCGCCGAAATCGTTGGTCCGGGGTTCGTAAACCGTTGTTTCCAGGACGACCCCGCCGGACGCAGACCAGCCTTCCCGGAACGCGCCGTGCAGGCGCCGGCCCCATTCATCATCGGGCATAATCACCAGCGCCCTGCCGTAGCCGTCCGCGCTGGCCCGCTCTGCAACCTGGCGCGCTTCGTCCTCCGGCGACAGGCTGAACTGCATCAGCGCGGGCAGGATGTCGGCGCCGGCGCCGGCTGCCATGTCAGGGGCGGGCTGCACCTGGTTCAGGGCCAGCGTGGGCACGGGCAGGCCGGCCCGGGCGGACAGCTTCGTCAGCGCCTGTTTTTCCAGCGGGCCGACGATGAAATCCGCCCCTTCCTCCACCGCCTGCGCGTATGCCTGCTCAATGTTCAACGAGTTCGCCTCGTATATCCTGATCGGAGGCCGGTCCGCGCCGGAGTTGTACCAGGCGGAAACAAAACCGTCCCTGACGGCTTCCGCGGCCTCCCGCAATGCGCCGCGCATCGGCAGCAGCAGGGCAACCCTCTCCGGCTGCTTGTTGTAAAGCAGGCCGTCCGCGCGTACCTGCCCGATGATGGCGGCATTGGCGGGATGCTCCGGGTAATTCTCCTGCCAGGAAGCCAGCGCCCGCTCCAGTTTCCCGGGATCGGCCAGCATGGTCCGCCTGATGAACGCAAGTTCCAGCCAGCCCGAGAACGCCTGCGGGTCCGACCGGTAACGCCGGACCAGCGCGTTCTTGCCGGCCCGGTTCAGGTTATCCCAGATTTTTACCGTATTGTTCGCCAGGTCGGCGCCCCGGTCCAGGTATGCGTGATAGCTTACGCGTTCCCCTGCAGCGTTGATGAAATCCTGCTGCAGTTCATGCTCCAGCGCTCGCGCCAGGTGCAGTCGCGCTTGCTCTTGCCGCTCATTTTCCAGCCGGCTGCTATCCGGCTCAGCCGGCGCCGGTTCCGGGGACTTCCTGGTCTGGAGAGTGCAGCCCTGCAACAGCGCAACCATGAGCAGAATTTTGAGAGAAACTCGCATACGGTTATTCTATAGAGAAAAGGGTGATACAGGCAATGACCGAACCGGGAACTTTATACATTGTGGCGACGCCGATCGGCAATCTCGAAGACCTGAGCCAGCGCGCGCAGAGAATCCTGTCGAGCGTCGACCTGATCCTGGCGGAAGACACCCGCCACAGCGCCAGGCTGTTGAACGCGTTCGATATCCGCACCAGGACGCTGGCATTCCATGAGAACAACGAGGAGCGCATGACCGGGCGCATCATCAGCCGGCTTGCCGCCGGCAGCAGCGTTGCCCTGATTGCCGACGCCGGTACTCCGTTGATCAGCGATCCGGGTTTCAAACTGGTCAGGCAGGCTCATGCGCAGAACATCCCGGTATCGCCGGTACCCGGACCGGCGGCGTTGATAGCGGCCCTCTCGGCAGCCGGCGTCGCGCCCGGGAAGTTCCTGTTCGAAGGTTTTGCCCCGGCCAGGGCGGAAGCCCGGCGCAAGCGCATGGCGGCGCTGGCCGGCGTTGCGCACACCCTGGTGTTTTACGAAGCCCCGCACCGGATCAAGGCTTTCCTGGCCGACGCGGCGACGATTTTCGGCGCCGGCAGGGAAGCGTCCATAGCCCGGGAACTGACCAAGAAGTTCGAGACCATCCGTCAGGGAACCCTGGGCGGACTGATTGAATGGATGGATCGGGACCCCGACCAGGGCCGGGGCGAATTCGTGGTCATCATCGCCGGCGCCGGGGAAGAACACTCAGACGTTGCCGAGTTAACGGCGCTGCTAAAGGTGCTGCTCAAGTCCCTGAGCCTGAAGCAGGCCGTGCAGATCGCGACCGAACTGAGCGGCGCCCCCAGGAATGAAATCTACGACCTTGCCGTCAGCCTGCAGGACAAAGTGTCCCTCCGGGACGAGTAATTGACTGGATTCCCGCCTGCGCGGGAATGACGGGAAAATATTGTCGTTCTGTGTCCACCCCCTCCGTCATTCCCGCTCCCCGTCCGTCATTGCTGCTCCCCGTCCGTCATCGCCGCTCCCCCTCCGTCATTCCCGCGTAGGCGGGAATCCAGTGAAATACTATGTCGCCCGAAGGGCGGCTCCTTATATCCCCGGTCACCCCGTGGAATAATCCTCCGGCATCGGGCAACTGCAGAACAGGTTCCGGTCGCCGTGCAGGTTGTCCACCCTGCCTGTCGGCGGCCAGTACTTGTCGTCCCTGATCGCGTCCATGGGATAGAACGCCTGCTGTTTGCCGTAGGGCATGGTCCATTCGGGTTCCAGCAGCAACCGGTGCGTGTGCGGCGCGTTCTTCAACGGGTTGTTGTCCCGGTCCCACTCTCCCTGTTCGACCATGGCTATCTCCCCGCGGATGGCTATCATGGCGTCGCAGAAGCGGTCCAGTTCGCGCTTGTTTTCACTCTCCGTGGGTTCAATCATCAGGGTGTCCGGCACCGGGAACGACATGGTCGGGGCATGGAAACCGTAATCCACCAGCCGTTTGGCGATATCGTCCACGGTGATATTGCAACTGTGCCTGACGGGGCGCAGGTCAAGTATGCATTCATGGGCCACCATGCCGTTCTTGCCGGTATACAGGACAGGGTAGTAATCACGCAGCCGGGCGGCGACGTAGTTTGCGGCCAGGATGGCGACCAGGGTGGCCCTGCGCAGGCCGTCCGCCCCCATCATGGCGATATAGGCCCAGGAGATGGTCAGGATACTGGCCGAGCCCCAGGGCGCGGCCGATACCGCGCCGACGGTGCCGGCGTCGCCCGCGGCGGGGTTCACGCCTTCCACCAGCGGGTGATCCGGCAGGAACGGGGCCAGGTGCTGTTTCACGCCGATGGGTCCCATGCCCGGCCCGCCGCCGCCGTGAGGGATCGCGAAGGTCTTGTGCAGGTTGATGTGCATCACGTCCGCGCCCAGTTCGGCCGGCCGGGCGATGCCCGTCAGGGCGTTCATGTTGGCGCCGTCCAGGTACACCTGGCCGCCGTGTTCGTGCACCAGTTCGCAGATGTCGATAATCCCGGCTTCATACACTCCGTGAGTGGACGGGTAGGTGACCATCAGGGCAGACAGGCGCGCGGCATGCCGTTGCGCCTTGGCGCGCAGGTCGTCCAGGTCGATGTTGCCGTCGTCGTCGCAGGCGACCACCACCACCTCCATGCCGGCCATGACCGCGCTCGCCGGGTTGGTGCCGTGGGCCGAGGCCGGTATCAGGCACACGTTGCGCTCGCCCTGGCCCTGCTGTTGCTGGTACTTGCGGATCACCAGCAACCCGGTGTACTCCCCCTGGGAACCGGCATTGGGTTGCAACGAGAAAGCCGTGAAACCGGTGAGGTCGCACAGCATGTCTTCCAGTTCCTCGAACAACTGCATGTAACCCTGGGCCTGGTCCAGGGGCACGAACGGGTGGATGGCGTTGAAATCACGGTATGACAGGGCTTCCAGTTCCGTCGCCGCATTCAGTTTCATGGTGCACGAGCCCAGCGGGATCATGGCGCGGTCCAGGGCTATATCGCGGCGCGCCAGCCGGCGCATGTAGCGCATCATCTCAGTTTCGCTGTGGTACAGCTCGAACACGGGGTGTTGCAGTATGGCGCTGCTGCGGAACAGTTGCGCGGGGATGCATTCCTTCAGGCCGATGTCCAGTTCGTCGATGTCCAGCCGTTGTTCCGCGTCCGAGGCGAACACCTTCCACACGGCCATGAGTTCCGCGCGGGTGGTGGTCTCATCGAACGCAATGCCGAGATAATCGGCGTCATATACCCGCAGGTTGATCTGTGCCTCGCGGGCCTTGGCGGCGATGCGCCGGGCGCGGCTCGGGACACAGACCTTTATCGTGTCGAAATACTGCCTGCTGACGACGCGGAAACCGAGTTGTTGCAGGCCGGCGGCGAGTACCTGGGTCAGGCGGTGCACCCGTTCCGCGATCAGGCGCAGTTCCGCCGGTCCGTAGTAGATGGCGTAGAAGCTCGCGATGACCGCGGGCAGCACCTGCGAGGTGCAGATATTGCTGGTGGCTTTATCCCGGCGGATGTGCTGTTCCCGGGTTTGCAACGCCATACGCAGCGCGCTGTCGCCCCGGTTGTCTATGGACACGCCGATGAGGCGTCCGGGCATGGAACGCACGAATTTTTCCCTGGATGCGAAATACGCGGCATGGGGGCCGCCGTAACCCATGGGCATGCCGAAGCGCTGGGTATTGCCGACCACGATATCCGCATCCATTTCGCCGGGCGGCGTCAACAGCACCAGGGCAAGGATGTCGGCGGCAACGCTGACGATAGCTCCCTGCCCATGGGCCTGTTCTATCGGCCCGCGCAGGTCGGTCACTTCGCCGCTGCTGCCGGGGTACTGGAACAGGGCGCCGAATACGTCCCTGTCTTCCAGGTCCGTGAACGGGTCCCCAACGCACACTTCGTAACCGAACCAGTGCGCCCGGGTGCGCACCACTGAGATGGTCTGCGGGTGGCAGTCCCGGTCGACGAAGAACAGCCTGCTTTCCTTTTTGCCGACACGTTTTGCCATGCTCATGGCCTCCGCCGCGGCCGTGGCTTCATCCAGCATGGAGGCATTGGCGATCTCCATCCCGGTCAGGTCGATGACCATCTGCTGGAAGTTCAGCAGGGCTTCCAGGCGGCCCTGGCTGATCTCGGCCTGGTAAGGCGTGTACGCGGTGTACCAGGCAGGGTTCTCCAGCACATTGCGTTTTATCACCGCCGGCATGATGGTGTCGTGATAGCCCATGCCGATCATGGAGGTGAACACGCGGTTTCTCCTGCGCATGCGGCGCAGGCGCACACCGACCTCGCGTTCGCTGATGGTCCGGGTCAGCGCCAGCGGCTGTTCGGATATGATGGATTCGGGAACGGCCCTGTCGATAATCTGTTCCAGGTCGTCCAGGCCCAGGCAGGTTACCATTTCCCGGATCTGGAACCGGTCCGGGCCGATGTGACGGCGGGTGAACCCGCCCCGCATTTCGAGTTTTTCCAGCTTCATGGTCGATAATAACGATGTTTGATGAATGGGAGTTCCGCTACGCG
>CAYOEQ010000137.1:2927-5802 GCA_964402775.1 uncultured Enterobacteriaceae bacterium | reverse complement strand
ACCAGCCAAACCGTTATGGCGCAGGGTGAGGCGCTGCTCGAGGAGATCATCGTTACCGCCCGCAAGCGCGAGGAGAACGTGCTGGAAATTCCTGAATCCCTCACTACCTTCACCGGGGACATGGTGGAGAGCGCCAATATCAACGGCCTGGAGGATATCGGCCTGCTGGTGCCGAACCTGTGGATGAGCCGGCGCCTGGACGGTTACCCCAACGTTTCCGTTCGCGGCCTGGGGGGATTCGGCAATACCCAGGGGGTCGGGTTTTACCTGGATGACGTGCAGTTGTTCGGGGATGCTTCGTCCCGCTTCGGCAATTTCGAACGGATCGAGGTGTTGAAAGGTCCGCAGGGCATCCTCTATGGCGGCGCCAACATCGGCGGCGCGGTCAAGTTCGTCACCCGGCGGCCGGACCCCGAAGCCTTTTCAGGTCGTGTAAAAGCATCAGGCGGTGAAGACAATTACTATGACGGCGAGATCCAGTTGAATGTGCCGCTGGGCAATGATTGGGCAGCGACGCTGTATGGATTTGCCATGACCGATGATTCGTACCTGGTCAACCCCAACACCCCGCGCCTGAACGGCGGGGTTCCGGACGTTGACCCCGATGTGGGGCATACGGAGAAATACGGCGTGCGTGCGGCCGTAGCCGGCAGTCTCAGCGAGCAGCTTTCGCTCTACGCCACCCTGCGTTACAACGAGTATGACGGGCCCAACAACATCTGGAACCGGGAGCTGAGTGGCGATCTCACCCACACCAATGTCATCGACACCAGCTACAATGCGGGCCACGAGCGGGAAACCGTCGCCGGCAGCATAGAGCTGACTTATGATTTCGGCAACTTCGACGCCACATATCTTACCTCGTATACGGACACGGACTCGTACCGGGAGACCGATCTCGATATCGACCAGGAGTTTGTGCTCGACCTGACCCGGTCATGGCCGGTCGAGGTATGGACCCAGGAATTGCGCCTTACTTCCACAGATGACAGTCCCCTGCAATGGCAGGCCGGCGCGTACTACCTGGACTGGAAGAGGCACAAGTCAGGGGAACTTCCGGTTCCCTACGGTTTCTGCTTTTTCCTGGACCCCAGTTGCAATCCCAACCCGGATGATCCGATCCCGTACCCGCGCATTGACGAAGACCCTCCGGAGGATACGGTAGTCGTGGTGGTTCCTTTCGAGAACCTGCGCGAAAAACGCGAACAGGTGGCAGGTTTTGCCAACTTCAGTTATCGCATGAATAACCTGGAGATTGGTGGTGGTGTGCGCGTGGATCACTGGGATTTCGACGCCACCAACCATGACAGTGCCTCCTCCGGAAGTCAGTCCAACACCGAGGTATTGGGCCGTGCGTCCGTCTCCATGTTCTTTGATGATGACCGGTCCATGGTGTACGCGACGTTCTCCCAGGGTTTTGAGCCGGGGAGTTTCAATGCGTTCGACCTGGAGGGACAGAACGCCCTGTTCGATATCGAGCCGGAAGAGGCGACACAGGTTGAAATCGGCTACAAGGGGAGGTTGCTGGATGACCGCGTGGTATTGACCCTGGCGGGTTTCTATATTGATTACGAGGGCCGGCAGTTCGAACTCCAGACGAAAAACCCCCAGACCGGTACCGTGCTTGAGGGCATCTTCAATATCGGCGATTCCGAAGCGTGGGGGCTGGAGGGCGATATGGTCGTGTCCATGCATGAGAACTGGACCCTGTCCGCCGGGTTCGGCTACGTGGACTCGGAATGGGTCGGCGGCACTGAATTCACGACCCCGACCGATTATCTCTCCGACCTCTCGGGAAGGAGACCGCCCAACACCGTCAAGTGGAGCGCCACCGCGGCGCTGGATTACGATCAGCAGGTGAGCGATGACATGCGCCTGTTCGGGCGTCTGCAACTGCGCCACAAGGGGGAGGCTTCCACCAATGCCCAGCTCTGGGATTCACCCGGGGATGATTTTCCGTTCTGGACAAACCCGGATTTTACCGTCGTGGACCTGGGCGCCGGGGTGGAATGGAACAACTGGGAGTTCGGCATTCACGTGGAGAACCTGTTCGACGAGGACTACTACATCGACGTGCAGGAATTCCCGAACTTCGCAGGCAGCAAACTGCCGGGAGCGCCGGGTTATATCATTATCGGCACGCTGGAACAACCGCGCCGCGTGGTCGGTTCGGTGCAGTATCACTTCTGACGGACAGGTTACTGCGCAGCACATAATACCTGGAGACTATTATGCCGTTACCGCAAGACATCAGTCCCGTTAACAGCGAACTGATGGATTCGCTGTGTAAAACCGATGATATGGACTGGATCCCCATGGAAGCGGATCCCGAGCGGGGGTTTATGAAAGTCCTGTGGACGGGGCCTGAGACCGGCGCCTGGGCCGCGCTGTTTCGCTGGTATAAAGGTTACGTGGCGCCGCCCCATAAACATCTGAGTCCGGCCCATGTATATGTCCTGTCCGGCAAGTTGCAGGTGCGCGACGGGGTCCTTGAAGCAGGCGACTACGTGTACGAACCGAATGGCATGGTCCACGGCGCCACAACGGCACTGGAGGACACCGACTACCTGTTCATCTGTAACGGCCCGGTGTTGTTCTTTGACGATGACAACTTTACCAGTTACCTCGGCTGGGAAGAACTGCAACGCATCCAGGAAGAACATGAAAAACAAAAACAGACTTAATATAATAAGAAATCGTGATTAAGCCGGAGTTTCACAAGTAAACAAAACCTGAATAAGTAAGGAGGTAATAACATGAATCCTAACAAGTATGATCCCGTCGAAGGCCGTTCCGTCCAGATTGATGAAGTCGACTGGGTGGAATTTCCCGGACCGTTGAGCCAGGGCGGTATCCGCTGGAAACTGTTGAACGT
>CAYOEQ010000137.1:0-2827 GCA_964402775.1 uncultured Enterobacteriaceae bacterium | reverse complement strand
AATCCCGGTCGTTCCTGGGATAATGGCCCGCATCCCCGGTCCTTATGATGCGTGTCTGTGCCATCTCCTAACATGAAATCACACGCCAGGGTTGTGGTCATCGGCGGCGGTGTTGTCGGTGTCAGCACTCTTTATCACCTGGCAGGGAAAGGCTGGGGTGACGACGCCGTGCTGGTGGAAAAAGCGGAACTGACCTCCGGTTCCACCTGGCATGCGGCCGGGTTGTTGCCCCTGTTCAACATGAGTTACAGCGTCGGCCAGATCCATAAGTACTCGGTGAACCTGTACCAGGAACTGGAGGAGGAAACCGGGCAACAGGTCGGGTTCAAGCAGGTGGGCAACCTGCGCCTGGCCATGAACCGGGACCGCATGGATGAGTATTACCAGTACGCGGCCACGGCCCGCACCATCGGCGTACGTACCGAATTCCTTACACCGGAGCAGGTAGGCGAGACTTGGCCCCTGTGCAACACGGACGGGCTGGTCGGCGCGCTGTTTCATCCCGAAGACGGTTATATCCAGCCGGCTGACCTGACCCAGGCCCTGGCAAAGGGCGCCCGGGCGCGGGGCGCGGTCATTTACCGCAACACCCTGGTCGAAGGCATAGAGCGCTCCGCTTCCGGCGAGTGGCGGGTAAAGACCGCCAGGGGTGATATCACCTGTGAACACGTAGTCTCGGCGACCGGTAACTATGCCCGCCGCACCGGCGCCATGGTCGGTCTGGACATACCGGTGATGCCGGTCGAACACCAGTACATCGTGACGGAGTCCCACCCGGATTTGACGGACAGGGCAGGCCGGGGTCTGCCGGAAATGGCCGTCCTGCGGGAATCCGACGGCTCCTGGTACCTGCGGGAAGAAAACCAGGGATTTATTCTGGGACCGTACGAGAAGGGCGCGCCCTGCTGTTACCTGGACGGGCCCGGCGATGGCGCCGAGTACGAACTGTTCCAGGAGGATATCGAGCGCCTGGAGCCCCATATCGAGGCGGCCATGAACCGGGTGCCGGCCTTTGCAGAGTGCGGCATCAAACAGGTTTACAACGGCGCCATCGCCTACACCCCGGACGGCAACCCCATCGTGGGTCCTGCCTGGGGCTTGAGAAATTTCTGGCTCAACGAGGGCCACAGCTTCGGCATCACCGCTGCCGGCGGCGCCGGCTGGCAACTGGCGGAGTGGATCGTGGAGGGAGAACCCGGCATCGATATGCTGGGGGTGGAGCCGCGCCGTTTCGGGGATTACGTCAGCAGGGACTACCTGGTCAGGAAGAACGAAGAGGCCTATTCCCACGTGTTCATCATCCATTACCCGGATGAGGAGCGGCCGTCGGCCCGCCCCCTGAAGACTGCTCCCTGTTATGGGCGCCTGATGGAAATGGGCGCCGTGTTCGGCCAGAAGTTCGGCTGGGAGCGGGCCAACTGGTTCGCTACCGACGGCATGGCGCAGGAGGACCACTGGTCGTTCCGCCGTTCGCGCTGGTTCGAAGCCATAAGGAAAGAGGCGCTGCACGTGAACCGGGCAGTAGGGCTGCTCGATATGACGCCGTTTGCCAAGTGCCGGATATCCGGGCCGGGGGCCGCGGCGTTCCTGGACTACATGGTCGCCAACCGCCTGCCTGCAAAGACAGGCCGTATCCGGCTGTGCCACTCGCTCAACCGTAACGGCGGCGTCCACTCGGAATTCACCATTACCCGCGAGGCGGAAGATTCTTTCTACCTGGTCTCGGCTGCCGCGTGGCAGAGGCTGGACCACGATTACCTCGCCGGATTCATGCCCGCCGACGGTTCGGTGAACTACGAACACCTGACCGACAGCATCGGCGTGCTCGTCGTTGCCGGCCCCCTGGCGCGCAAACTCCTGCAACGGGTATGCGCCGATGATTTCTCCAATGGGGCATTCCCGTTCCTCTCCGCCCGGCAGGTGGAGATGGCCGGGATACCGGTGCATGCCTTGCGGGTCAATTACGTCGGCGAGCTGGGCTGGGAACTGCACCATCCCATCGAGTGCCAGAACGAGTTGTTCGATGCCCTGTTCGACGCCGGTGAGGACCTGGAATTGCGACCTTTTGGCATCCGCGCCATGGATTCCCTGCGCCTGGAGAAATCCTATCGCATGGTGGGCACGGAGTTATCCATCGAGTATTCCGCGTATGAATCGGCAATGGACCGCTTCGTATTCCCGGACAAGGGGAACTTCCTGGGCCGGGAACAACTGCTGGCCGGCAGGGAGCGCGGGCTGAATTACAGGCTTGTGACCCTGGAAGTCCAGGACACCGATGACGCCGATGCGCTGGGCAACAACGCCTTGACCAGGGACGGCGAACTGATCGGGCGCGCCACCAGCGGCGGTTTCGGTTTCCGGGTCGGCCAGTCCCTGGCGCTGGGCATGGTCAGACCGGAATACGCACAAGCAGGCATCGATATGGAAATTGATATCCTGAACAGGAACTACCGGGCCGTCGTGATCCCGGAGAGCCCGTTCGACCCGGATAATGAACGCCTGCTGGACATGAGCTGATGGCGGTAATTATGGGGTCAGAGTAAAATCACCCCGATTCCTGCCATCGGCCACGATAACGAGGATTTTACTCTGACCCCTGCATTTCGGGAATAACATTTCTTGATCAGCGTATTTGACATCTTTTCAATTGGTATCGGGCCTTCCAGTTCCCATACAGTCGGGCCCATGCGCGCCGCGCTGTTATTCGCCCGGCGCCTGGAGGCGCTGGGCCTGCTACCCCGCGTAACGGGTATCAAGGTGGAGCTGTACGGCTCCCTCGGAGCCACCGGCAGGGGCCATGGCAGCGACAAGGCAGTGGTGCTTGGGT
>CAYOEQ010000136.1:3381-5834 GCA_964402775.1 uncultured Enterobacteriaceae bacterium | reverse complement strand
GTGTGTTCCCGTTGCGCCGGCCAGGCATGTTCCCGGTCTGGCGGATGATGCCCGCGAGGGACTGCTCGAGCCTCCGCGGTCGCTGCCTCCCAAGTACTTTTACGACGAGCACGGGGCGGCGTTGTTCAACCGCATCTGTGAAACGCCGGAGTACTACCTGACCCGCACCGAAGATGCGTTACTGCGGCAATGCAGCGCCGATATCATTGCGCTGACCTGTCCCGATTACCTCATCGAACTGGGCAGCGGCAGCTCCGATAAGACGGCCAACCTGTTTGATGCCTGTGAACGGCAGGGCCACACCTGTATCTACTCGCCGTTCGACATCTGCGAACCGGCGCTGGAGGAAGCGGCCGGCAAACTGCAGTCCGGGTACCGGTGGCTGGATGTCAGGCCGCTGCTCGGGGACTATCATGCCGGCCTGGACCACCTGCCGGACTACGCCGGCGTGAAGATGTTCCTGTTCCTGGGCAGCACGATCGGCAATTTCACGCCCGGGGATGCACGCGCCTTCATCGGCGGCATCAGGCAGCGGATGGCGCCGGGCGATTTCCTGCTGCTGGGCGCGGACAGGGTCAAGGACCCCGCCGTGCTGAATGCGGCATATAACGATGTGCAGGGTATCACCGCCCTGTTCAACCTGAATGTATTGCAGGTGCTGAACCGGGAACTGGGCGCGGACTTCCGCGCGGATAGCTTCGCTCACCTGGCCGTCTATAATAATGAGTTGAACAGGATTGAAATGTATCTCGTCTCCCGGCTGGACCAGGAAATCACCCTGGGCCGCCTCGATGCCGGTTTCACGCTGGAACGCGGGGAGCGGATACTGACCGAGTTGAGTTACAAGTTTTACTTCGATGAACTGGAAACACTGCTGGAAGATTCGGGACTTGAGATCGTCCGCCATTTTGAGCCGGACAACCGCTATTTTTCCCTGGTCCTGGCGCAGCGGGAGTAGCGACACGAAAAATTTCCCTGTTTTAATCATTCTTCTGTTGCCCGCTTGCCTGCTGTTGCCGGGCTGCGCCGGGGAAAAGTCCCACCTGGAGCAGATCCGCGAGCGTGGCGCGCTCCACGTGGTCACCACAACGGGCCCGACGACGTACCAGCGCAACGACCGGGAGGTGGAACGCGGCCTGGAATACGAACTGGTCAGGCTGTTCGCCGCTTCACTGGGAGTCGATCTGAAGTTGAGCCTGGCCGCCGGCAGGGAGGAGATCATCGATATGCTGGCCGCCGGGCAGGCGGACCTGGCCGCGGCCGGGCTGTCCCGGACCTTCAGGCCGGACGACTCCCTGGTGTATGGCCCGGGTTTCCAGTGGGTGACGCGGCAGGTGGTGTATCGCTACGGCTATATCCGCCCGTCATCGCCGGCAGACATTCCCCCCCACAAGCTGCATATTGCCCGCAATGCGCTTGCGCAGGAGGACCTCGAGCGCCTGCGCTTCCGTTATCCGGACCTCAACCTGGTGCTGCACGAAGACAAGGACAGCCTTGAACTGCTGGAGATGGTCGAGTACGGCAAGATCCTCTACGCGGTGGCGGCGTCCAACGAAGTGGTCTGGTCGCGCATCACCCTGCCGGAACTCCGGGCGGCCTTCGACCTGACCTCCCCCGAACCCCTGGGCTGGGCCGTGGGCCGGTCCCGGGGCGATGACTCCCTGGTCGGGGCAATCCGGGAGTTCCACGACCGCATCAGGAACAGCGGGCAGCTTGCCGGCCTGCTTGAGCAGGTCTACGCGTTCGCGGACAACTTCGATTACGTGGAAGCGCGCAGCTTCATCGACCGCTATAACGAGGTGCTGCCGGAACTGAAACCTTATTTCATGAGCGCCGCGGACGAGTTCGGTTTCGACTGGCGCCTGCTGGCCGCCGTCAGCTACCAGGAATCCCACTGGAAAAAGGCGGCGCGCTCTCCCACCGGCGTGCGCGGGCTGATGATGCTGACGCGGCAGACGGCGCGGCAGGTGGGCATCAGCGACCGGCTGGACCCGGTGCTGAGCGTACACGGCGGCGCCAGGTACCTGACCACCCTGACAGGCAAAATCCCCGAGCGGGTCCCCGAGCCGGACCGCACCTGGTTCGCCCTGGCCTCCTATAACGTCGGCTACGGCCACCTGGAGGACGCCAGGGTGATCACCCAGAAGAACGGCGGCGATCCCGATTCCTGGTCCGACGTGAAGAAGTCCCTGCCCCTGCTGACCGAACACAAGTGGTACTCGCAGACCCGGTTCGGTTATGCCAGGGGGCACGAACCGGTTAAATTCGTGGAGAATATTCGCAAGTACCAGGTGATGCTGGAGCACCTGACCTTCGGGGACGCCGGGACAGGGACGATGCCGCAGCAGCAGTAAGGTGATGTGGTAATTCGCGTAATTCAGGACACCCACGTAAAACACAGGACACCCACGTAAAACACAGGACACCCACGTAAAACACAGGACACCCACGTA
>CAYOEQ010000136.1:0-3281 GCA_964402775.1 uncultured Enterobacteriaceae bacterium | reverse complement strand
CAGGACACCCACGTAAAACACAGGACACCCACGTAAAACACAGGACACCCACGTAAAACACAGGACACCCAACAAAGTTACATGGGTGTCCTGAAATTACCTCAGAGGAGAGTGAACATGTCTGACAACAATAAAATCGTGAAATCCGAGCAGGAGTGGCAGCAGGAACTGACGCCGGAGCAGTACGAGGTGTGCCGGCGCAAGGGGACGGAGATGCCTTTTTCCGGCAGGTACAACAAATGCAAGGACGCCGGCACGTACCGTTGCGCGTGCTGCGGCCAGCCCCTGTTCAGTTCCGAATCAAAGTTTGACTCCGGCACCGGCTGGCCCAGTTTCTTCGAGCCCGAACGCGCCGCCGCGGTGAGGACCGAGGTCGATGACAGCCTGTTCGGCCGGCCGCGCACTGAAGTGCTGTGCAGCGCCTGCGACGCCCACCTCGGCCACGTGTTCCCGGACGGCCCGGCGCCCACGGGCCTGCGTTATTGTATTAACTCAGTGGCGCTGGATTTGGATAAGGAGGATTGACACTCCCCTCGTCATGCCGGGCTCAGTAATTAAAGGACACCCATGTAAATTATATGGGTGTCCTGTATTCACTCTAAAACCAGGCCAGCTTATCGTGCAGTTTCACCACTTCGCCAATGATGATCATTGACGGTGGTTTGATCTCCTTTTCCGCGACCAGGTTTGTCAGGGTGGAGACGGAACCCGTGTAAACCCGCTGGTCCGGTGTGGTGCCCTGCTGGACGATGGCGGCAGGCATGTCGGGCCGCATCCCCTGTTCCAACAGGCTCTTCTGCAGCACGTCAACCCCTTTCACCCCCATGTAGATGGCCACCGTCTGTTTCGGTTGCAGCAGGGCGAGCCAGTTGAAGTCCAGCCTGCCGTCCTTGAGGTGGCCGGTGACGAACAGGCAGGAGTGGGCCAGGTCGCGGTGGGTCAGCGGGATGCCTGCGTAGGAGGCGCAACCGGCGGCTGCGGTGATGCCCGGCACCACCTGGAACGGGATGCCGGCGGCGGCCAGTTCCTCGATTTCCTCGCCGCCGCGTCCGAATATGAACGGGTCGCCGCCCTTCAGGCGCAGTACGCGTTTTCCCTGTTGCGCCAGCTTTACCATCATCTCGTTAAGCTCGGACTGCGGTACCGTGTGGACGTCGCTCTGTTTGCCGACGTAGATGCGCTGCGCCTCCTTCCTGGCAAGTTCCACGATGGCCGGTGAGACCAGCCGGTCGTACAGCACCACGTCAGCCTGTTGCATCAGGCGCAGGGCGCGGAAAGTCAGCAGGTCGGGGTCTCCGGGACCGCCGCCGACCAGGTACACTTCCCCGGCCTGAAGGTCCGCGGGCGCGGCATTCTCGAGTTCGCGCTCCAGGGCCTGGATGGCCGCCTGTTCCCGCCCGGAGAACAGCATCTCGACGATCGGCCCCTGCAGGACGTTCTCCCAGAAACGGCGGCGCTGGCGGAATTCCGGGAAGCGCTGTCTTACCCGGCCGCGGAACTCCCGCACCACCGTTGCCAGCCGCCCGTAGGTCGCCGGTATCAGTGTTTCCAGTTTCGCGCGCAGCAACCTGGCCAGGACCGGTGAAGCGCCGCCCGTGGACACGGCGACCTGTACCGGGTCCCGGTCCACTACCGACGGCATGATGAAACTGCACAGGGCGGGGTTATCGACCACGTTGACCGGGACGTTGCCGGCCCTGGCGGCGGCGGCGACCCGGCTGTTCACCTGCGGGTCGGCGGTCGCGGCAATCACCAGTGCGCAGCCGGAAATGTCTTTGCTTTCGAACTCCCTCGCCTCATGGCGCAGCTTTCCTTGTTCCTCCAGGTCCCGGATGTCATTCCCCGCCCGGGGCGCGACAACCACGACGTCGGCGTTCGACCTGAGCAGTTGCTGCACCTTTCTCGCGGCCACTTCACCACCACCCACCACCAGGCACCGGCGCTTGTTCAGGTCCAGAAAAACCGGGAAATGCCGCATCGGGCTACTCTATCATGCAGGGGACAGATTTTCATATCTCCTATACGATTCTTGTTTCAGGACACCCATATCTTTTACTCGTCCCCCCTATCAGCCCCCCAAATCAGGACACCGATTGAAAATTAATGGGTGTCCTGATTTTTCTCTGATTTTTCTTCCTCTTGGCAGGCAATTTCAGGACACCCAACATTTATCCCTACCTATTCAGGGTCAAACAGATAATTCCAAATTATGGGTGTCCAGATTTTCTTCCAGATTTTCTGCTGATTTTCTGTGAATTCAGGTTGACATCAGGTCGCATACCGATAGAATGTCTGTAATTGGAATAATTCATAATTTGGAGGGAGCCATGACCATTTCTCGCCGTCAACAGATCTGTCTGACTGAGACCCGTTATTACCACTGCGTTTCCCGTTGTGTTCGCCGCGCCTTTCTGTGTGGCTTTGACGAATATTCCGGGAAAAGCTATCAACATCGTAGAGACTGGGTAGAAAAACAGCTTCTGATCCAATCCCAGGCGTTCTGCATCGATGTGGCAAGTTACGCAATCATGTCAAATCATTATCACGTAATTATCAAAGTCAACCCGGAACTGGCTGCTTCTCTCTCTGCAGAGGCGATACTGGACCGCTGGCAACTGCTGTACCGTCTCAATCCACTTATGGTTCGCTTCAAAGAAGGAAATGTGCTGACCGATGAGGAAAAGAACATCGTCGACAATGAGATACGCAGAATGCGGGGGGTATTGATGAGCATCAGCCGCTTCATGGGTTATCTGAACGAATACATCGCCCGCAAGGCTAATGCAGAGGATGGCTGTAAGGGCCGGTTTTGGGAGGGTCGCTTTCGCTCACAGGCGTTACTTGATGATGTCGCATTGCTGCAATGTTTGGCCTACGTGGATTTAAACCCTGTACGAGCCGGCATCAGTAAAAATCCGTTGCAATCAGATTACACCTCGATAAAACGACGATTGGCCGGGGACAGTTCATGCCTGTTGCAGTTCAAAACGGGTAGATCAGGAGAGATATCGCAGAACCACGACGAACTTCCGTTTCGCATTAAAGACTATTTGGAGCTACTTGATTGGTCGGGCTCTATCATCCAGGAAGATAAGCATGGAATTGTTCGTCTAGATACCCCTGCCCTGATTGACAAATTTCACATAAAACCAACACGCTGGCAGGTAGTGATGAAGCCTCCTGTACCCTGGCACCAGAAGGCACTGGGATCGGCCAGAAACATAAAGAAGTATTGTGAAGCGATGGGCCAACGTTGGTTGTGTCAGGCCCGTTACTCATTA
>CAYOEQ010000135.1:0-5844 GCA_964402775.1 uncultured Enterobacteriaceae bacterium | reverse complement strand
AGTCAGGAACCAGGCCCGCGAGAGCGCCGTCTTCGCCGAGGATGTCTGCCGGGGTTTGCATTAGGGAATTGGGGTCATGCCGGGCTTGACCCGGCATCCAGTGAAATACTGTGTCGCCCTTTGGACGACTCTTTGGTTAATCCGGGGACAGAATTTAATTCTGTCCCCTTCCCGGCAAGCAATGTTCCAATCTCATCAGACACATTCAAGGGCAAACTATCCAGGGGTGACCAGTGCTCACTGCGGCAGGATAAGAACCCGTTTAAATAATTGATGCGTGATTCACTTCCCGAGACGAATTCGGTCAATCGTTGAGCAAATTGTGCCGGGTCAAGAATAAGGCCAACGGTCAACCAAAGCACTCGCTGAGCGGCATCCATACTTTTCAAAGAGATTTTTTTCCCGGTCAATTGTCTAAGGCGGTCGTGGTCTGCATACCGCAGGGCAGCCACCAGCAGTTCATACAGTGGCGCAAACTGTTCCGATGTGCTGCGAACCCGGAAACTCTCAAGCAGCGGCAGCACAGCAAGACGCGCCACTTGCCGGTGGTCATCATCAAACGCGAGTAGATGACTGCCGGTAAGATGCTTCTTGCCCGCACGCAAGACCATGGCTCCGTACATTGCGTACACCCCGGCCACCAGTTCCGGTCGTTCACTTAACAAGGTTTTATACCAGGCAGGTTGTTCGCAGTTCCCATCTGCATAGTAAAACGCCAGCGCGTTTGCGATCTTGTCTTCGTCCAGTTGCAGCACCTGCTGCTTCCCCGTTCCGGCCAACTCATCCATCCCGGCCCGATAAGGATGGGAATAAACGAGGTGTTTATTGTCCATGTGTACTCGAAAGATTTCCGTCAGATCGGGTATGTCTTCCCGGTGAATGAAGCGTCGCAGTCCGTTTAAAACGGATCGCACCAACTCCGGGTCGTCCCGGAAGAAACGGTTCAGTCTTTCCCGTGGGGCGTCGCCTGTTGACCCGATAAAATAACCGTAGTACGCGGAGGCCAACCTGTTGAATATCCCGGGGTTTGCCGTGCCCGCCTCAATATCTCTCACGTTATTTCTGACATATTGCAATAATGCTTTTTCAGCCTGATCCTGCTCATCCCTGAGGCGGATACGTTCCCGCATGGCCCTGCTGTACCCGGGTGAACTATCCTCAATTCTATATTTGCCCCGGTATTGCCTGAGGTCGAAATTCTCTCCCTCGTTATATTTGTCTATACCGGCATGCTCATCCGTTCCCGGCCCAGGCCAATCTGGCAGTTCTTCCGGGTCAGTCAACAGAAACGTGTCCAGCGGCACACCTTGATCACCCACTAATATTGTATTGCGTGGTTTGAACCGTTGGGAAAAAGTGTCCAGGCCGCGCCTGGATGCTTTGTCGGCTCCGGACTTTACCTCTATAGCGGTGATTCGATTCCCCTTGACCAGGACAAAATCCACCTCATTATGCCCGTCTCGCCAGTAATAGAGCTTGCTGTCCGGGATACTGTGGTTATAAAGATGGGCGCCCACGGCACTCTCGACCAGCCGTCCCCAATAGCTGCGGTCTTGCCGCGCCTCCTCATAAGAATAGCCGGACATTGCGCTCATCAGCGCCGTATTGAGCACGTTGAGTTTCGGGCTGGAGGTGCGCCGGCGTTGTGGTTGATTGGCATATTTTTCAAGCCCCGCCAGCAATCCCGCCTGGGTCAGCAATTCCAGGTAGTGCGCGAGTGTTGTCGTATTGCCCGCGCCCTGGAGTTGTCCCAGCATCTTGTTGTACGACAACTCCTGTCCCGAATAATGGCAACCCAACTCGAACAGGTTTTTCAACAGTATCTTCTTATCGACCCGGGTCATCATGAAAATGTCTTTCCTGATATTCGGTTCAATTAACGAATCCCGCACGTAGCTCACCCAACGGGGTTGATCGTCAATGTATTCGACACTGCCGGGGTAGCCGCCGTAATAGATGTACTGCGGCAGGTCGATATCAAACGCCCTGTTCATTTCCTCGAATGACCAGTGTGTCATACGCAGTAGTTCGAACCTGCCGGCCAGGCTTTCCGTCAAACCCTGTTGCACCAGCAGGGGAGCGGAACCCAGTAATATGACGTGCATGGGCCTCTCCAGGGCCCGGTCGGCATCCCACAGACCTTTTACTGCCTCCGACCAGTTCGGGATTTTCTGTATCTCGTCCAGCACCAGGACGAAATTTTGTTGCTGGGCAGGTACTTCCCCGCTGAAAGGGTCGGGAGGTAGCGTGAGTCCATCGGTCGCCAGGCGCGCCTTTTCCCATTGCTTCACCAACCACGTAACATCATGGTCTGCTACTCTTGAAGTGATAGTATCACTGGTATAATTGAGGGACGGATACATTGCCGGCACTACCGCCCCCCCTATTTCATGGTAGTGGTAATAGTTCGGCGGATAGTGAGCTTCCAGGGTTTGTCTCACCAGAGTAGTTTTGCCAACCTGGCGCGGGCCGGTAACGATTATTATCCGCCTGACCGGCTCATGAAGCCGGTTGATTAACGTCTCTGCCTGTATCCGTTGATACGCCATGACATCATTTTACATCATTGAGTAAAATTACTCAATGATGTAAAAACAAGCGAGGGAGATGGACTTACATCCTCAGGGGACAGAATGTGTCTGTCCCCGGTTTGCCTGATATATTCAGCTTTTTACCCGGCTCACGTACTCCCCCGTGCGGGTATCCACCTTGATTTTCTCGTCCTGCTCCACGAACAGGGGCACCTTGACGGTGGCGCCGGTTTCCAGGACGGCCGGTTTGGTGCCGCCGGAGGCGGTGTCGCCGCGCACGCCGGGATCGGTTTCAGTGATTGTCAGTTCGACGAAGTTGGGTGGTTGTACTGTCAACGGCGCGCCGTTCCACAGGGTCACCCCGCAGACCTCCTCTCCCGTCAGCCACTGGTCTGCATCGCCCAGCGCGGTCTTGCCGACCTCGATCTGCTCATAGGTGCTCATGTCCATGAAATACCACAGCTCGCCATCGTTATAGAGGTACTGCAGTTCCACGTCCATCACGTCCGCGGCGGGCAGGCTTTCCCCGGACTTGTAGGTCTTCTCCAGCACCCTGCCCGTCTTCAGATTGCGGATCTTTATGCGAGTGAATGCCTGGCCCTTGCCCGGTTTGACAAACTCGCTGTCGAGAATGGTGCAGGGGTCGCCGTCGATGGTCAGTTTCAGGCCGGGCCTGAATTCATTGGTGCTGTGGTTAACCATGATTCCTTTATTCAGGGGACAGGATTTAATTCTGTCCCCGGCCCGGCCTTCTTTGCAGAATACCTGGTTATTATTGTATTGGTTGTTTTGTAAAGCCTTCAAACAGCCCTTCAAGTCGGGCCATACGTTCTCTTAATTCGGCTATATCTCTATGGATTTCCTTTGTAGAGTACCATATAAACCACGCCAATGATGCCCAAGCGCCCAGAATAGTGATGATTTCATAATTCATCTGGATGTCCTCCTTTACTGTGAATGATGGGAATTACAGGATAATAAAGATCGCAGACAAAATCAACTTTTCGGCTTAATCGCCGAAACCTGCCTGTACCCCCTCGGCAGGACGTTGCCGCGGCGGCCGCGTTCGCCATGATAACGGTTCCAGTCCTTCGTTTTCAAGGTCAGGTGGCGTTTGCCGGACACCAGGCGCAGCTTGTCTTTTTTCCCGATCACGGTGAGCGCGACCAGGTATTCTTCGCGGTTCTTCAGCCGGGCCGGCGGTATCTGCATGACCTTGACCCCCTTGCCCCGGGCCAGTTGCGGGAATTCAGCCAGGTCCGTCACCAGCAGGCGGCCCTCGGAACTCACAGCGGCCACCAGATCCTGCCTGTGGTCGGTTACCGGTACGGGCGGCAGGATCAGCGCGGACTGCGGCACGTTCAGCACGGCCTTGCCCGCTTTCGCCTTCACGTACAGGTCGCCCAGCCTTGCCACAAACCCGTAACCCGCGTCGGTGGCCAGGAAATACAGGTCGTCGCCCTCGCCCAGCATGACGCCGATGAAGGCGGCGCCGTCCGGCGGCGTCACCCAGGCGGATACCGGTTCGCCGTGGCTGCGCGCGGACGGCAGGATGTGGGAGGGGATGGAATAGCAGCGCCCGGTGGTATCCAGGAACACCGCCAACTGGTTGCTGCGCCCCATGGCGGCCTGCCTGAAATCGTCCCCGGCCCGGTAAGTCAGGGTCTCCGGGTCGATATCATGGCCCTTCGCGGCCCGGACCCAGCCCTTCTCGGACAGGATCACCGTCACCGGTTCCGTGGGCATCAGTTGGGTCTCGTCCATGGCCCTGGCTTCTTCGCGCTGTTCCAGGGGCGAGCGCCGCGCATCGCCGAATTTTTCCATGTCCGCCCGGATTTCCTCCTTCACCTGGTTCTTGAGACGGGCAGCCGAACCCAGTACCTGTTGCAGGGACTCCCGTTCTTCCTGCAACTCATCCAGTTCACCCCGTATCTTTATCTCCTCCAGCTTGGCCAGGCGCCGCAGCCTGAGGTCGAGAATGGCCTCCGCCTGGGCGTCGGACAGCCCGAAACGCCGCATCAACTCCTGTTTCGGGTCGTCCTCCTCGCGCACGATCCGGATCACTTCGTCGATGTTCAGGTAGGCAACCATCAGGCCTTCCAGGACGTGCAGGCGCTGTTCCACCTGCTCCAGCCGGTGTTGCAGGCGGCGGCGCACCGTCTCGGTGCGGTACTCCAGCCATTCCTGCAGGATGGTCTTCAGGTCCTTGACCCGGGGCCGCCCGTTGATGCCGATCATGTTCAGGTTAACCCGGTAGCTGCGCTCCAGGTCCGTGGTGGCGAACAGGTGGGACATCAGTTCCGCCAGGTTGACGCGGTTGGAGCGCGGGATAAACACCAGCCGTGTCGGGTTCTCATGGTCGGATTCATCCCGCAGGTCTTCCAGCATCGGCAGTTTCTTCGCCTGCATCTGCGCGGCAACCTGTTCCAGGACCTTGTTGCCCGATGTCTGGTAAGGCAACGCGGTGACGATGACGTTGCCGCTCTCCTTCTCCCACCGGGCCCGCAGTTTCACCGAACCGGTACCGCTGCGGTAGATTTCCTGGATTTCATGGGCCGGCGTGATGATCTCCGCCTCGGTGGGAAAGTCGGGGCCTTTGACATGTTCGAACAGGTCCTCAATCGTGCTCCTGGGCCGCTCCAGCAGGCGGATGCAGGCGCCGGCCACTTCCCTCAGGTTATGGGGCGGTATGTCCGTCGCCATACCCACGGCAATGCCGGTGGCGCCGTTCAGCAATATATTGGGCAGGCGCGCCGGCAACAGTTTCGGCTCCTTCAGGGTGCCGTCGAAATTGGGTATCCAGTCGGCGGTGCCCTGCCCCAGCTCCGCCAGCAGTACCTGGCTGTAGGGTTTGAGCCTGGATTCCGTGTAACGCATGGCCGCAAACGACTTGGGATCGTCCATGGAACCCCAGTTGCCCTGGCCGTCGATGACGGGATAGCGGTAACTGAAGTCCTGGGCCATCAGCACCATGGCCTCGTAGCAGGCGCTGTCCCCGTGGGGATGGAACTTGCCGATGACGTCCCCCACCGTGCGCGCCGATTTCTTGAACTTGGCGGCCGCGCTCAGCCCCAGTTCGGACATGGCGTAGATGATGCGCCTCTGCACCGGCTTCAACCCGTCGCCGATGTGCGGCAGCGCCCGGTCCAGGATGACATACATGGAGTAATCCAGGTATGCTCTTTCGGTGAACTCGTGCAGCGGCTGAGCTTCGTTCTGCTCGAAATCCAGGATGAGATTTTCCGGCATTATCCCGCCTATACCGTAGCCAGGTCGCCCTTCTGCTCCAGCCAGTCCTTGCGGTCCGGGGCGC
>CAYOEQ010000134.1:0-5902 GCA_964402775.1 uncultured Enterobacteriaceae bacterium | reverse complement strand
TAAGGGTTTTCTTGTAGGCGAGGTTGTTCGGTACGTCGTAGTGCCGGATCCAGTAACCCTCGTAATAGATGCGCTCCTGCCCGTCTATTACCCTGAGTGTGCGGTTCGCGACTTCTTGCAGCATGTTTCAGTCAGGATCAGGCGGACGCCGGGAATCTCGACCGGTAGTGTTTACTGTCCAGCGCCGGCAATACGCCCAGGTCGACCGGTCCTTCCCGCGCCAGCGCATCCTGGCGGGTTTCCTGTCCCTGCCGGTAACGCGCGTACACGCCCAGCGCCCAGAGCGGGAAATAGTGGCTGTAGCCGTGGTAGCGCAGGTAGAACACCCGCGGGAACCCGGTGCCGGTGTATGCCGCTTCTTTCCAGCCTCTTGCGCCGTCATGGTTGCGCACCAGGTAATTGACGCCTTTTTCCACTGCCTCCGATTCCGTCTCGCGCATCGCCATCAGTCCGAGCAGGGCCCATGCGGTCTGCGACGCGGTGCTTTCCCCCGTACCGGCCAGCGCCGGGTCGCTGTACGAGTCGCAGCCTTCGCCCCAGCCGCCGTCACTGTTCTGGATATCCTTCAACCATTTCACGGCCTTGCGCAGCCAGGGCTGGTTCGGGTCCTCGCCCAGGGCGCCCAGGCCGACCAGCACGGCCCAGGTCCCGTAGATGTAATTTACGCCCCAGCGGCCGAACCAGGCGCCGCAGGGTTCCTGTGTCCGCTGCAGGTATTCAACTGCCCGTGCCATGGGGGGGAAGGTCTTGTCGTAGCCGAGCATGGCCAGCATTTCAATGCAGCGCCCCGCCAGGTCGGCCGTGCTCGGGTCGACCAGCGCCTTATGATCGGCAAAAGGTATTTTATTCAGATATTCGTGATGGTTGTCGATATCGAAAGCCCCCCAGCCGCCGTCCGAGTTCTGCATGCCGATAATCCAGTTGACGGCCTGGGCAATGCGCTTCTTCTTGTCGGGGTGATAATGGGCGCCGGCGCGCAGCAGGGCCATCACGACCATGCTCGTGTCATCGACGTCGGGGTAGAAGTCATTTTCGAACTGGAAGGCCCAGCCGCCGCCTTCCAGGTCCGGCGCCTTGTCCACCCAGTCACCGCGGGTGAATACCTGTTTATCGAACAGCCAGTCCGTAGCCGGTTTGACGGCTTCGTTGTCCGGTTGCAGACCGGCCTCGGACAGGGCGGACAGGCTCAGGCAGGTATCCCAGATCGGTGAGACGCAGGGTTGAACATAAGTTTGAGCTTCCTCCCCGACCACCAGGTCCTCGATGGCCTGTATGCCGCGCTTCATGTCCGGGTCGGTCGTATCGTGGCCGAGCAGCTTGAGCGCATAGACGGCATTGGCCATGGCCGGAAAGATGGCGCCGATGCCGCCCTCTCCGCGCATGCGCTCGCGCATCCAGGCTTCCAGCCTGCGCATGGACAGCCGCCTGATAAATCCGGGGACCAGCGGTTCCAGCAACTTGAGCAGGCGTTCCAGCAGGATAAAACAGTTCTCCACGCAGATCCCGGGCAGGTAGCTGTCAAGGTGGTTCAGGGATTCCGGGTCTTCCCTGAACAACTCCCTGATATCCGTGCCGCGCTGTACCGGCCTGAACGAGAAGATCAACAACAATGGGACAATGACACAGCGCGACCAGTACGAAACCTTTTCCAGGCTGAAAAACCACCAGCCCGGCAGCCAGATTATCTCTGCCGGCATGGCGGGCACGGTTCTCCAGGGCACCTGGCCGAAAGTTGCGAGCAGGATGCGGGTAAAGACGTTGACCCGCTCCGCGCCGCCGTTATTACGTACCCAGGCACAGGCCCGCTGCATGGCCTCTCCGTCAGGATCATGGCCGGCTGTTTTCAGGGCAAAATAGGCTTTTACGGTAGCGCTGATATTGCCGGGACCGCCTTCATACAGGGGCCAGCTACCGTCCGGCAACTGCCGGCTGATGATGTAGTCGGCCAGGCGCACTTCCCGGTCCTTGTCCACCCTGTCGAGCAGGTGCTGCAACAGGATGTATTCAGAGGGGATCGTGGTATCCGCTTCGACGTTAAAACGCCAGTAGCCGCCGCGGTGCTGGCGTTCCAGCAGGGCCGTGCCCGATTGCACCAGCGTATTGGCCAGGGGGTCTGTCCGGGGGACCGGAAGGTTAACCTGTTCACGTTGCAGGAGCCTGGCCGAAAGCAGCTCTCCAAATGTGGAGTCTGTTATTGTCGCCGTGCTCTGTTCAGACATTGTTCCGGTACCGGGAGGATATTAAACAGACAATTTTAATTTATCTCTTTATGTTTGCAACATTTTTCTGGAAAACGACCGGAATATAATGTCGTGTCCCCGGAACTCAAAAATCCACCGTCAGCGCATTACCCGCTTCCTGCGCTTTTGTATAAATATGCTTTGCCGCGAACATGTCCTGGGCGTTGATGCCGTGGGACTGGTAGAGCGTGATCTGCCGGTTGTCCTGCCGGCCGGGTATTTTGCCCTGCAGCAACTCGCCCAGTTCCCCGATGATGTGTGTTTCATCGATGGCCCCTTCCTGTACGGGGATCATGATGTCGCCCCCCTCGTTGCGGACGGATTCCATGAGGTCCACGTAAACTGAGGATTTGACGACAAGATCGGTGTCGCACTCCCGCGTAGTCGGGCTGTGTGCGCCGACCAGGTTGACATGGGCGCCGGGTCTGACCCACTCACCCGCCAGTATGGGCACAGGGGAGGTCGTGGTGGTGCATACCAGGTCGCAGGCGCCGGCTTCTGCCGGGTCCTCCGTCGCCCGCACCTCGAGGCCGGTGCGCTCCTCCTGTTCCCGGGCGAAGGCCCGCACTTTATCCGGGTTGCGTCCCCATACGATTATCTCATCCACGGGGCGCACCGCGCGCATGGCGTCAATATGGGTTACCGCCTGCACGCCGTTGCCGAAGATGCCGCAGGTGTGCGCATCCTCGCGCGCCAGGAGTCGCGTCGCCAGGCCTGATGCCGCGGCGGTGCGGATTCCCGTCACCTCGGCGCCGTCGATAATGGCCACGGGAGTGCCGCTGTCATAGTCGAACAGGGCGATGAAGCCCTGGATTGCGGGGAGGCCCCTGGTTGGATTATCGGGAATCAGGTTGATCACCTTGGCGCCGAACGCGGCCAGTTCAGTGGAGGAACCGGGCATCAGCACGAGCGTACCGCTTTCGTCAATGAGCGGCGCGACCAGCCGGGGGGGCATGGATATGGCGCCGGTAGTGGCGGCGATCATGGCGGGTTCCATGGCGTCAATGCATTCGTCCATGGGCAGCAGTTTGCGTACGCCTGCGGCGTTGATGATGGTCAGGGGCATGTTTTATTCTCCGGTCGGGACGATGGCCTGCTGTTGTCCGGCATAGCGACGATTGATCCTAGGCGAACTGGTGTGCGTTGGTCAAGTGGCATAAAATCAGGACACCCATAAAATCAAGACATTCAGGTAACACTACCCATGCTGGCAGTTGCAACGACAAACCCAATCGATATCCGGCGCGAGCAGGTATTTCTGCTCCTGGCCGGTTTTTTTCTATGCGCCATGACGCTGCTCAACGTGGTCGGCATCACCCGTTTCGTGGAACTGGGGCCCCTGTCCCTGGCCGTGGGGGTGCTGCCTTATCCGCTTACGTTCCTGTGCACCGACCTGGTGAGTGAACTGTACGGGAAACGCCGCGCCAATTTCCTGGTGACGGTGGGCCTGCTCATGAATCTCTTCATTATCTTCGTGCTCACCATCGGTAATTACCTGCCGTCGGTGCAGCCCGCCGTCATGCCGCCGTGGCAGGTGCTGGAACTGGCGGAGGATTTCACCCTGCCCAATGGTGAACTGGTGTCAGGTTCCGTCGAGTTGTTCCACCTGATCTATGCGTGCACCTCCGGGGCGGTGCTGGCCTCCATGCTGGCCTACGTCGCGGCGCAGTACTGCGACGTTTACCTGTTCCACTTCTGGAAACGCCTGACCAAAGGCCGGCATCTCTGGCTGCGCAACAACTTCAGCACGCTGATCAGCCAGGGGGTGGATTCGTTCACGGTGATCAGCATCACATTCGGGGCCGCCTTCCTGGCCGGGACCATCTCGCTGAAACAGGTGCTGGTGCTGATGGCCAGCAACTACCTGTTCAAGATGCTGGTGGCGTTAATCGACACCATTCCGCTTTATATGCTGGTGCATTACCTGGGGCGCTACCTAGCCCTGGACGGGGGCGAGGAGACAAGGTGATGCTGTAACCCGCAGTCCGCTGACTGCCGTAATTCCAGGGGTCAGAGTAAGAAATTCGAAGAATTTTTACACTGACCCCACCTGTCGCCGAATTTCAACGCTCGATCTGCCCCAGGTTGGCCTGGACGATTGCGCCGTTCATGACCGGCTGCCGGGCGCAGAAGTACAGTGTTTCGGCAATCTCGGCCGGGTCGATCAAACGGCCCATGGTAACGTTTTGCGTCAGGCTCTCCAGCACGGCGGCATCATGGCCGGCCAGCTCGCGCAACATGTCCGTTTCGGTAAAACCCGGGCACACGCACGCCGTATGAATACCGCTGCCGGCCAGGTCCTGGCAGGTGGCGCGCATCAGGCCCGCCAGCGCGTGTTTCGAGGTGCTGTAGGAGCAGGTGTTCGCTACGGCTTTGATACTGAGCGTCGAACCCACGTAGAGGATGGCCGAACCCGGTTCCATCAGCGGCAACACCAGCCGGTTCAACTGCACCGGCGCGACGAGGTTGACCTGCAGTACTTCCCGCAGGGCTTCCCCGTCCAGGTCCAGCGCCGAGTCGCTGCGCAACAGGCCGGCGTTGTGAACCAGGACGATATGCTGCCTGTCCGGAATGAGCGCATGCAGTTCGGCGGCGCCGGCCCGGTCCCAGTCCGGTTTACCCAGGTCAACCGCCAGGTTCAGCACGTCCTCCAGCGGCGCGGGAGTGCGGGAGAGGTTGATGACGCGATAACCGTGTCCCTGAAACAGTTCGGCCGTTGCCAGGCCGATTCCCCTGCTGCCGCCGGTAACAATAAGGTTCTTTGTCATATTCTCAATTCCCGTCCCCCGCTTCCCAACTGGCTGAACCCCACTGTCCCGGTCCCGATGAGACCTTCAGTACCATTGCCCTTATAGTGTCAGGGTCAAAGAACGCCCTGTCCTGCACCAGGCGCGACAGCAGGTAATGCGAATACTCCTCCACGGTGGTGTTGCGCAACGGCAGCAGTTTCGTGTCCTTCTTCGTGAAATACAGGGTCTCATCGTTGAAGCCGACCACGTACTGCCCGTCGCTCTCGGTGATCTCCAGGTGCGGGGATTGCGCCGGCAACAGGGTATATTCATCCAGTTCCCTGCATAACGTCCTGACCCGGGATTTCAAGTCGGTATAGTTGAAACACATACCGTTCTCACCCACCGGCGCAGTGACGGACACATAGACCCCGAAGTTATGGCCGTGCAGCCGTTCACGCTCGGTGGCTGAGAAGATGGTGAAATGGGCGGCGGAAAACTTCAGGTCTTCCTTGCTGATTTCAATGGTGGTCTCGGGGCTAATCGTCATGTAAAGGTTTGCCGGTTGTGTATCCTGGTTATTTATTATACTTTGCCTGAATGTGCCCTGACGATGACTTTGTCCAATCCAGGGAAGAAAATGAACGCGCGCAGGATGAACTGGCCTTCCTGTTCGGTAAGGAAACGGTAGAGCAGGCCGGGCAACTGGATATTGCCGACCTGAGCCTGAGCGACGAAATAGCGGCGTCTATCGCCGACGGCATCAGGACGCTCAAGCAACTGCGGGACAAGCCCGCCGCCCAGGTAAACTTCGTCAACAGCCTGCAGCCCGGCGCCCGCCTGCTGCTCTGCATGTGGATTATGGATATGGACCTGCTGAAAAAAATCCAGACGCACTCATATCTCCTGTAATTTACATGGGTGTCCTGTAAT
>CAYOEQ010000133.1:0-5907 GCA_964402775.1 uncultured Enterobacteriaceae bacterium | reverse complement strand
GCGCCGTGAATCTCCGTAACGGTCTTGCCGGATGCGTCAGCGACTTCCACCTTTCGGGTGAAGATGCGGGTTGCGAAGGAATCCGAGGTGAAGTAATGGTCGTCCGAACTGGGGTTGTGCAGCACCAGTTTGTAGTATTTGCCCCGTTCGAAGGAAAGGGTGTCCGGGACGAATTTCATTTCTTCATCCGCTGTGCCGAGACTTACCTTGACCTCTATAGCCTTGGGACCGTGACGTTTCTCTTCGGCCCACAGTGAAGACGCGCACAACAGGATGATCAATACCGCCATTTTGTGAAATTTCATCAGCTTTTCCCAGGTTGAAGTGATAATGATCACAATATCGGGAATTTTTCCTGGAGTGTCAATGACATTTTCCCGATGTGGCAGGAAGAATTTGCGAGCCAGCACTCTTCCTGAGGGCTCAAAGGCAGTACGGTAACGGGGACAGATTTAAATCTGTCCCTTTACAGTTGCTTCAGTCCAGGAATTGATTCACCGCGGAGTTGAGCGCGTCGAGTTGCTCCAGCGGCGGCACGTGACCGCAGTCGGAGATCATGCAGACTTCGGCCTGTTTGATGGACGATGCAAAAATGTCAGCGTAAGCGGGTGGGATTAAGGCGTCATTTTCTCCCCAGACGACCAGCGCGGGAGCGCTGATCCTGTGGATGCGTTTGTTCAATCCCTTGTCCGGTATCGGCCAGATTACCTTGGCGGTACAGCCCAGTGTCCAGAGGAACTGCACCAGTCCTTCGTTTGCAACGTCCTCATCCTCAGGTTGTGTTAACGCGGCCTTCACCAGGTCCGAACCGGTATTGTGGAACAGTACGGCAGCCAGTTGTTCCGCGTCCTTGGCAGTCCAGTCGGCAACGGTATAGGACCAGTCCTTATGCCAGAGTCCGATAGGCGCGATCAAGACCAGCCTGCTTATGCGTTCGGGCCTGTGAGCCGCCAATTCGGCAGCCAGCATACCGCCGAAGGAATGGCCGATGAGCCGGGCCGATTCGATCCCCAGTCCGCTCAGTACGTCATCGTAGGCCAGTACCGCATCCCATAGATCCTCAACGTGGTCTATATCGTTCGGCTCGCCGGGGTAGGTGCCGGGGAAATAAGGCGCGTAAACCGTGAACCTTTCAGCCAGACTTTCGAGGAACGGATCCCAAGTCAACCCGCCGGCGGAATGCAGGAAGACCAGGGGATCGCCCGCTCCTGCCACGTCCACCCTGATATTCAGCAGGCCGCCAAGGACTGGTACGGTTTCGTTACGAATTTCCGTCATGACACTTTCTCGTGATACGAGGGGTCAGAGTAAAAATACAGGCATTGTCGGGCATAGCTGATTGATTTTTGGTATTTTTACTCTGACCCCAAAATTTACTAAATATCCGTTTAGGCCGCCTGCCGGGCCGGTTGTTTACAGTTATCCGGCCACCAGTGGTTTTCCCAGCCCTCGTCATCCCAGACGCCGCGCAGGTGGGGCAACACGTCTTTGGCGATCCTGCCGATATTTTCAATGGTCTCCTCGTGGGACATGGAGCCGAAATGGGGCAAAAGCATCAGGTTGCCGACCCGCAGGCGTTTGACGATGCCCAGCAGTTGCTCCGTCACGCTTGCGGCGCTGCCGGTGACCAGGTACTCGTTTTCCTTGAAATCCTTGTAGCTGTTCTTTTTCAGGGTATCGAAGGGTGGCAAGGGCTTCTTGGTAATCAGGTAACTCAGGCTGCTGTGGGTCATGTGCCCCGGCGGCATGAACAGTGCCTCGGGGATGTGCAGCAGCTTGTGGTAGAAATATTCAATGTGCCTCGCGTACCGTTCGTCCGCGGCCGCGTCGGTCTCGCCGACACCCACGGGGATCAGGTAGCCGAGCCGGTAAGGATTGTTGTCCCGGCCCAGTTCCGCGGCCCGTTTCCAGTATCCGCCCACGGTCTTGTCCGCTCCCTTGGCGCCGAAATAGGTCAGGTAGCAATAACAGTAATCATTTTTCAGCACGAAATCCCAGGTGCTGGGACTGGCGTTCCCCGGCACCCAGATGGGCGGGTGCGGTTTCTGCACCGGCCGGGGCCAGACACTGACCATGGGCAACTGGTAGTACTTGCCGTTCCAGGAGAACACTTCCTCCGCCTGCCAGGCTTTCGTAATCAACTCGTGGGCCTCGCGGTAACGGCCCCTTTGCTCCATGGGAGCGAAGCCGTAACTATGGGCGAAATCACCGCCCAGGCCCACGGGGAACCCGGCGACCATCCGGCCCTCGCTGATGCAGTCCAGCATGGCGTACTCCTCGGCGACGCGGATAGGCGGATTGAGAAAAACGGCCGTCTCGCCCATCTGGATGATGGCGGTTCGAGTGCCCCGGGTCGCCCGGGCAAGCACCGACCCCATCATGTTGGGATTGACCATGAAACCGTAGGCGTTCTGGTGATGTTCATTGGTGCAGACGCCGTCAAACCCGGACTCCGCGGCATATTGAAGCTCATCCAGCGTCCAGTTGTAGTACTGGGCAGCCTTGCCGGCGTCGGCCACCTTCGGAAACGGCAGGGTGAACCAGGAGGAGGGGTATGTTTTCTCGAACCCCTCCGGCAGTTCCCGGTAGGGCATGAGGTGGAACATGGAAATTTTCATAGAAACAATACTAGCGAATCCAGAGAAAATAAAACAGATTTTATTTTCTCTGGCGCGCGCCGACCCTCGTTCGTCATGCCGGGTCAAGCCCGGAATGACATACTATAGCGCGACGCTGTTTATGTCGTTATGTATAACTTCCAGAAGATAAAATCCGGCTGGGTCGTAACGAATGGTATCTCCTGGAGGAATGAAGATAGTCGTGGTTTCCTCTTCAATAATGGCCGGTCCCTCCAGGAAAAAACAGGCAGAGTTAACATCATCTCCCATATTCCGGTAGATGGGTGTAGATCTGAATTCCCGCGAATCCGGCATGATCACGTTCCTGGTGTCCTGTGGTTTGAGCGATATTTCAGGCATTGTTGTGTCGCTGCCCGCATCTGTGGGCGCGCGGGTATCGACGACAATACTGGTCCTTAAAGAAACAATTTCCGGTTCATTGTCCGGCTCTGAATAGGTATAGAGTTCTTCATGCCGCCGATGAAAATTTTGCCGGAGGCGGGCCAGCTTATCCGTATCCATGGTTCCCGGAGGAGCCTGTACGTCACAGTAATGAATCTGGTCCACATACTTCATTTCCGAGCTGCGCTCAACCCGCGCATGGTCGTCGGCGCCGACTCCCAGAGCTGCCCTTCCTTCCTCTTCCATCCGGTCAAACAAACGGTTGGCCAGGTCAACCGACAGATCGCTCAGGCGTACAGGGCAGGCGCGAATGGCGTCATATCTCAGGTTGGCAGTGGCCTCGCCCATTGCGCAAAGCGCGCCGGCAGTAGACGGTATCAACACTTTTTCAATGCCCAGTTCCCTGGCCAGCATGGCAGCAAAAGCGGGGCCCGCGCCGCCGCCGGCTACCAGCAGGTAGTCCCTGGGGTCGTAGCCCCGCTCGATGGAGGCAATGCGTATCCCGTCCACCATGTTTTTTGCAGTGACTTCAATGATGCCGTGGGCAGCGCGGCCCACGTCGATACCGGCAGGCGCGGCAATGTTGTCCTGGATCACCTGCCGGGCGAGGGTTTTGTCTATCTTCATCCTGCCGCCCAGCAGCCCCGTATCGGGGAAATATCCGGCTGTCACCAGGGCATCCGTCACCGTCGGCCTGGTACCGCCCCGCATATAACAGGCCGGACCGGGATTGGCCTCGGCGCTGTCCGGACCGACCCGCAGGATCTTCAGTTCATCCAGACGGGCAATGCTGCCGCCACCGGCGCCGATGCTGGTGACGTTGACCATGGGCAATCCGACCCGGATGCGGGCAATATCGGCCTGGTCGATGACGTCAGGCAGGCCGTTTCGCACCAGGCTCACGTCGAAACTGGTGCCGCCCATGTCAATGGAGATTACATTCTCATAATCCAGTCGACGCCCGTACCAGAGCGCCGCGATCGGTCCCGCGGCAGGGCCCGAATTGAGAACTGCCACCGGCCGCTGCCTGACCACTTCGGGCGTGGCAACGCCGCCATTGGACTGCATGATATACAGCCTGCCGCTGAAACCCTGTTCTACCAACGCAGATTCAATGGTCGAGAGATAACGATCCAATACCGGCCCCACGTAGGCGTTGGCCGCCGTGGTGCTGGTGCGGGTGTACTCACCGATCCTGGGCAGGACATCCACCGAGGCGGTAACATAACAACCCGGCAGGCGGTTTCTCGCTTTTTCCAGAATTTTCCGTTCGTGGGTGTCATTGGCAACGGACCACAGGCAGGAAATGGCGACGGCCTCCACTTCTGCTTCCGCCAGTTTGTCCAACTGTGCATCCAGATGGGTCTCATCCAGGGGGGTATGCACCCTGCCGCCGGCTATGATACGCCCCTTCACCCCCAGGCGGCGATGCGCCGGCACGATCATCCCGGCCGGTGGATAGTGGAAATCCCAGCGGTGACCGTCTTCCTTGTGCCCCAGCCTCAATTCCAGCGAGTCTTCGTGGCCTTCGGTCACCAGCAGGCCGGTGCGGGCGCCGTTGCGCTGGATCAGTGTATTCAAGGCAACGGTGCTGCCATGCACCAGTACCGTACACCGACCGATAAAATCGGGAAAATCCAGGCCGGCCCTGGCGGCCAGTCCCGACAATCCGTCCAGCAACACGGAGACGGGATTAACCGGGTCGAAAGGGGTTTTGTAAACCAGTAACGAGTGGTCCTCCGCCAGGGCAACAAAATCCGTAAAGGTGCCGCCGGCGTCGATGCCGATGCGATAATTCATCGGTCCTTGTCCTTTCTTAATGCTGTCGTACCGGCAGAGTCGATTTCCAGTGTTTCGGGATGCAGCTTTACCCCGTATTCCAGTTCCGCGCCTCTCAGTGAAACCTTCCTGTTCAGAACGTCATCCTGTACTTCCTCGGGCGGACGGGAAAACGGATCACCTGCTGCGCCGCCGCCGGATGTCCGGCTGCGATAACGTTCTCCCGGCCTGATTGTCAACACCTGGTTGTGGTCTATCTCGTGCAGGACTTCATCATTCCGGAGATGCCATCCCCGGGCAATCTTGGTGTCGAACATCTGCGGATGATTGCGGGCCTCACCTGTGGAGGGCGGTGGTTGATGGGCGCCCTCTCCCCAGGCAATGACCGTCATCTCGTGATCGATGGGTTCAATTTCCGTTACAAGGCCGCAACCCCCGCGCCATTCTCCGGGCATTGCTGAATCCGTAGCCAGCTCCAGTCTCGTAACGATAATCGGCGCCAGCAGCTCCACAAGCTCGGTATCTCCAATCTGCGCGCCGCCGAGACCGGCCTGGGCGCCGATGGCGTGCCAGCCGTCGGCCTCGTTGTTGACCGCGCCGGCGCCCCCGATCAGTGACGAGATCAACAGGTCCAGGTAAGGTTCGCCGTTGTCCGGCCGTCTCCCGGCAATGTTAAAGGCCCAGGTATGGTTCCAGCCGGCGACGGCATGAGTCGGATCAATCCGGTTCAGGCCGGTGCGGATCAGGTCGCAGATGGTTTCCTGGGGACCGCCGGTACAGTTAACATGTGGAGCCGGTTCTTCGGCGTTGAGGATTGTACCCTTGGGGCCGAAGTCCACCCTGACGGGGCGGTATAATCCTTCATTGAACGGGGGCTGTACCTGCGCCCACATCAACAGCCCGGCATAGACGCCGGACAAGGTGTTGGAGCGGTAGGAATTGGTAAAAAAATCCAGTTGCGGCGGTGACGAAAGCGTAATTTCCAGTTCGTCTTCCGCTACTTTGATCTCAGCCTCCAGGGTCTGGTGGCCGCGGCCGTGGCCGGTATCCTCCGCCACGACGCTGGAATGATACACACCATCGGGCAAGGTTCGGATCCTGGCGCGCA
>CAYOEQ010000132.1:0-6002 GCA_964402775.1 uncultured Enterobacteriaceae bacterium | reverse complement strand
GGGCACGGGAAGAGGACCGGGACCGGGCCGGGCCGTGGAATGAATGCCAGGCGTTGGAATATGCCAAGGCGGCCGAACAGGCGGCCGGGGAAATAGGGGAGCTGACAACCGACCGGGATAGGGTGGCGGCCATTCAAGGGGTGGCGGAAATGGCGCGCTTTGGGTGGACGCTGGCCGGGAAAGAGCAGGGCGCGGAGGAGGAGCGGGACCGGGCGCGGGAGATCATCGACCAGACCGAGCGCACCCTGCGGGCCAGCATCCATGAGATCGAAGACCCCCAGGCGCAGAAAGAAGCCATCCAGGCCCGGCAACGGCTCTACAGAGAGGGCTTGCAGGAGTACCGGGAGGAGCGGCAGGAGGAGCGCGCCAGGGAGCGCGAGCCAGCGCAGGAACAGAAGCGGGAGCCAGTGCGAGCGCCCGAGCGGGTGGCCGGCCAGGAGATCGAGCCAGAGGCGGGGAGCGTGCGGGCGGAGTTGGCCGCCCGCCTGGAGGCGATGCGGGAGCGGCGGCTGGAGATCGAGCAGGCGCAGCGCGCGGAGCCAGTGCAGGAACAGAAGCGGCCGCTTGAGCAGAAGCGGGAGCGGCAGGAGGAAACGGAATATGAGCGACCAGGAGAGGAAGGACATGACCGAGGCGCTGGCGGAGGAATTGCTCGCGGTCCTGACGCGGGTGGAGCAGGGCGAGAAGGCGGCGGAAGAGCGCTGGAACCGCCAGGCCCAAGTCTGGGCGGCGGCGGTGAAACCGTGGGAGGAACTGGCGGGCGCGATCGCGAGCCAAGAGGAGAGCGTGGCGGACCTGATCCAGCGGCAGGCCCAAGTGACTCAGCGCCTGGAAAAGGCAAGCAAGAAGTGGCTGTGGGGCTTGAGCCGGAGAGAGTGGAAAGTGCTGCTCTTGGGCGTGAGCTTAAGCGCGATACTGAGCGGACTGGCGGCGATGCTCTATTACGAGAGAGGGCCGGTCAAGGAGCTGAGGCAGGAGCTAGAGAATTATCGCGTGGCGTGGGGCGTGATGACAGCGGACCAGCAGGCGGACATCAACAAGCGAATACGGGGCCGGCCGCAGGCGACCGAGGAAAAGGAGTAGAGCCAGAGCCGGGGAGCGCCCGGGCGGAGTTGGCCGCCCGCCTGGAGGCGATGCGGGCGCGGCGGGGGGAGATCGAGCAGGCGCAGGAACAGAAGCAGGCGCTTGAGCGCCAGCGGGAGCTTGAGCAGAAGCGGGAGCGGGAGCGCCAGCGGGAGCGAGACGGCCCGGAATTGGAGCGCTGAGCCGCCCCCAGGCCGCCATAACCCGGCTTCCCACACCCGTTACCCTTCGCCCGGTCGAGATCGTCCCGTACAGGGCAAATGAGCGGGACGGAACCAGGCCCACCACCCCAGGACTTGCCGCGTGGGCGTGGTCCGTCCTGCCCAGGTCCGCGAGGCCGTCACCACGCCCACGCCGCCCCCGGCTCCGTGTCCAAGGCGACACCGAGCCACCCCCCGGAAGCACCGGCCTTAACGGGCCGGTGAGGATTGAAACGGAAACACTATTTGACGCCGGAATTAGAACGGTGGTAGTTTTGGAAGACCGCCACACTTGGGCGGAATAAATTAGGGCCGACCACCCACCAGTGATCGGCCCTAGAAGGAACGATGATGCCGCCAGCACCACCGCCCTCGCGCTTAGGGAATATCCTAAGCCAAGTTAGCAACCCCCGCAAGCACGAACCGCAGCCCTCCCGATCTGAGCGCCGGCGCGCAGCGCGGGCCACCGCAAAGGAAGCAGAACGCCGGCGCGCAGCCCGCGAGCTGACAGCGCGGAAAATTGCCACCCTGCCGGCAGAAATTCAAAGGAGTGTCCGGCGCGGCTACGGCGCGCGCATCCTGGAGGAGATAACCTTCATCAGCGCTTGCGCGATGATGAAAGGCGTGGCCTGCACCGAACACGGCCGGGAATACCTCGCCAACAAGGCCGACTGCTGCACAAAGACCGTGAGCCGGTGGACCAAGAAATACACCGAGTGGGGCCTGCTCAAGTCGGTCCAGCGCCCCCCCCTCGGCTGGAACCGCTGGCAATCCAACATCACAATCTTGAGCGAGAACCTGGCCCGCTGGACGCGGAATACCTACCGCAATATGAAAGTGTCCCACTATCCGGGAGCTACTGACAAATCCGGGGATAGTGGGACACTTCCATCGGCCCCGACACCAAAGAAGGCCCCTCCGGGGGACTCTTTACCCCGAAAACAGCGCCCGCCCCCTATGCAAGCCCTACTCGATACCTGGATGAAGCGCGGATTGACCAACCAGGCTTAATAGCCTTCGCTCCGCTTTGCCTTATTCACGCCAGAACGTGGCCCAGGGCGGCCACAACCTGTCATGAAACGGCAGAGCTGCGTCTCAGAAAGGAGACTATATCTACTTTTCTTTTTATGGGACCAGAAAAAAGCGAGCCCCAAAAAAAGAAAAGTGTTCTTGTGGGTAAGTTTTACATTCAAATGCACAGAAAGGAGCGAGCGGGGATGCAGATCGAGATTACGAAGGAGGCCGAGGGGTGCGCGGTCTACTGTCAGGATTTGGCCCTCACCGTTCGCGTGCGCCTGCTCAAGGTCAGTACGCGAGAGTGGCGGCTGATACCGCAGCGCTGGGAGGATGCGGTGTGGAACCCCAGCGAGGCTATCGGGACGCAGCCGAGCCAGGCCCAGGCCCTGGTACAGGCCGGAGCCTGGTTGCAGTCCATTCGAGAGATGGCCGGGACCAGCACCGATTAACAGGACGCCGGCGACGCGCTGGAGACGAGCGGACGCCGGGAGCAACACGAGAGGAGGACAGGATGGGCCGACGAGTAGAACGCGAGGGGGATATAACCATAGTGGGTGAGCAGGTGGCATTGACGAAATCGACGCGCATTACGGGGTCAGTGAATATCAAGGGCGATGTCCTAGTAAAGGGCGAGCTGATTGTAGACGGGACGTGCGTTATCTCGGGTAATGTGACTATACAGCCCGGCTCAATAGTTGATGTCGAGGGCCACATTATCCATAACGGCGAACTAGAGCAGAGCGAGAGAACCGAGGAGGACTGAGCGAGCAGGGCCAGGTGATGACCTGGCCACTCGGAAAGGAGCAAGCGGCCAGGCTGCGTTCTTTAGCGCCCAGGGAAAGAAGCGGATCTCCCACGCCCGTTACACATCCCCCGCAAAAGTGTAACATGGATGCGGGCCGGACAAGATGTAAGACCTGACCAACTAGTACTAGGGCCTGTGTATTGCAACGCGTTTGAATCACCTATCACTACCGAAAGAAGGCAGCTTATGGAGAAACACAAGAGAACAGTAGAGTACCCTCCTGGTAAGCAGTCCCAAGGCACTGATGTTGAAATAGACGAGGCCATAGAACGACCCTCTGAGCTAAGACTCAAGGACGGATCCGTCTTAAGGATGAGGACGAATGTGGTTGAAGTAATCCGCCTAGATGAGCAATGGAATGAGAACGGTGACCCAGTATATGTTGTCAAAAGTTCTACCACCGTGACGGCCGTTGAAGTCCCGCAAGAATTTAAGAAAAAGATGAACTAATATGAGCGCATATACTTCCTACAGCGCTACGGAGCGCCAAATAGACAACAAACAGGACTGTATCTCATTTTCATTTTCATCAAGAGATACTGTCGAGGAAAAACTCCAGCGGATAGAAGGATATACTTCTGGCTGGCATTTTGGAGAAGGGTCTCCCATGGACCCTGGAGCGATGGGGCGCGTCCGTCAACTGCACGAGGTCGGAAAGGGTCTAGGTCTTTTAGCGGACGTATTCCCCCATGAAGATGGCGACGTTTCAATTATGTTTAAAGCTGGCAATCATTACCTTGAAGTGCTTTGCCTGTCAGATGAGACGTATTCCTTGACGCTTGAAGAAGGTGATGGACATCCCTTTACGCTGGTCAAAGAGGAAGAAAATGTCTCGCGACCGTATGTCCTGAAGGAAATAGCTGCACTCGTCAAACAGGAACCCCTATGGAACTCCTCCGACTCATCCATCGAGACAACTACAGCCACGATATGGAACGATTTACATCTCTATGCTTTATCAATGGAACAAAGCGTAGAGATAGAACATCTCTATGCGAGACCGAACGTGGAATTAGCGTCCTCGATGCTGATTGCATCCGTAGCTGCTCCCCTTCCCTATCCATCTGCGAATATATCTCTGAGCGGTATGGACACACCACGATTGTGGGAGATCCTATCCTTTACTGGCCATTACCAGCTTTACCCTCTTACGTTGAGGTCACAGGAGAGGAAGGAACGGACTCTGATCCATGCCACCGAAATCTGAAAAACTTTCCGGATGCTAAAAGTAAAAGGTTCTTCAGGAAAATTAATCCGGCCGATGTGCGGTGCTGCCCAACTGACATGAAAGGGGATGGCTTCCCCTTCGATGTTGCTGCACTGTGAAGTTGCTACTCATCTCCCCCAGAGCACCTTTCCCTAACTGCCTGCCTTCCATGGGCGGCCCCTGCTGAGGAGGCTCCGGGCTGTCCGGCCACCCTGCCCTTGTGGCCAGAAAAAACCGCTCGACACCCGCCCCGAACCGCGCTAAGAAAACCCCAGAATCAGAAGGCCCGAAAAACCCCCAAAATCCAAAGAAACCCCAAGCAGCCCAGAAAACCCAGAATAGAATTTAGAAGGCAAGATACGTCGTTTGCGATACAGAAACCCGGAACCGGGTTTCTGCCGCACACGACCCCGGCTCCGCCGCCCGCCTCACGGCGGAACTGAGAGGAGGCCTGCGAGTGATGGCGCGCCCGAAATCCCCACCCGAAAAAGTCCGCTCCCAGATGTTCCATGTTCGGCTCAATGCGGCCGAAGGAGCCGGCCTGAAGCAAGTGGCGGCCGCGCTCGACCAGTCCCCGAGCCGGCTCCTTCGGCGGCTCATCCGCGAGACCATCAGCGCCGGCCCGGACTACTTTGACGATGGGCTGCTGGAACTCCGGCAGATGCGCCGGGCGCTCGACCGGGTAGGCGGGAACCTCAACCAGCTCGTGCGGGCGCTCAACCAGGGTGGCGACGTGGACGCCGGCGATCTCCGGCGCGTCCTCAACGCCGTCGCCGTCGAAGTTGCCGCCGCCGCCACGCTGTATCGTGACACCATCCTGGTCGTGGAGAGCCGGGCGGTGCAGCTCGCTGAAACGCTCGAAGTGATCGAGCAGGCCCGCGAGGACGCGGGCGGATGAGATACGACGACGACGAGCGCTTTGCCGGACTCGACCAGGCCCCGCGTGGGCGTGGGCCACAGCGGCGCTGGACCGGCACCCCCTCCCAACGGGCCAGCGCCGCCCGGCGGTCCCCCCAGGCCATTTTCAAAATCAGCAGCTATAGCCACAGCGCCGGGGCGGTGGCCGGGCGCTTCGAGTACATCAGCCGCGAGGGGGAGGTGGAGGTGGAAGGGCGCGACGGGGAATTGCTCGACCCGGCCGCACTGGAAGCGCGGGCGGAGGCCTGGGGCGAGGAGGCCGAAGCGCGGCACACGCGGCGCGTGTCCATGAGCGCGCTGGTGAGCTTTCCGGGCGACGTGGACGAGGAGAAGGCGCGTACTGTGGCCCGCGAGTTCTTGCGGGAGGCGTTCGGAGACAATCACGATTATGTCTTTGCCGCCCACCGCGACACCAAGAATTTCCACGTCCATTTCGTTGTCCAAGCGGCCGGCTTGGACGGGACGCAATTAAAAATCGGGCGGGCGGACATCGAAGACTTACGGCTGCGGTTCGCGGAGAAGGCCGCCGAGCAGGGGATAGAGTTGGACGCCTCGCCCCGCTGGGCGAGAGGCGAGGAGAAAGCCCAGGCGGTCGCGCCGGAGATCGAGGGGATGCTGAGGCGGTGGAGCCAGCCCGAGCACGAGTTGGCGGGCGAGATATTCCCGAGCGGAGCGCGGAGGACTCAGCTTGAGGCGCTGGTTGAGGTCAGACAGGACCGAGACCCGGCGGCGGCGGTTTCGCCGCTGGAGTATGCGCGGGCGGCGGAACTTT
>CAYOEQ010000131.1:0-6058 GCA_964402775.1 uncultured Enterobacteriaceae bacterium | reverse complement strand
CCCAGGGATATGCCCGGTAACCCAGTCCTGCTATGTTGTCCAGTATCTCGCTGATGCGCACGCTGCCCGCATTCCAGCGTACGCTGGCCTGGTGGTTGGAAAAGTTGATCGCACATTCGGACACACCGGGCAACCCTGCCAGGTTCTGCTCAATTTTCCGGATGCAGGACGGGCAGGTAATGCCCTCCACGAGCAGGGTCGCCTCCCTGGTGACGGCATCCACCTTGCGTACAAAGCGTTCCTGAAGCCGCTCATTGTCATAAGCGCCGTAGCGTGAGGACACCGTGCTGCATTTTCTACGCGGTTCGTTCATAATCATGTAGAATACTCCATATCGGGACGGGACGGCGAATCCGGTCCCGGGATGAAAGATATGTTTCGTACTGTCATAAACGCGTAACAATGACTGTTATAATTTTTTGTCGTTCCGTAATGACATGAACGATGGCTGCATTGCTTGACACCCTGCACCAGGATCACAAGAACTATGCCGTTCTGCTGGGTCTGCTGGGCGCAGAAGCGGACAAGCTGGAGAAGGGTGAAGAACCTGACTTCGTCCGCATGTACGACATAGCCAACTACATGGTCAGTTACCCCGATACCTACCATCACCCCCACGAGGAACTTGTCTTTGACGTCCTTGGCGCGCTGGACCCGGACTGCTCGGCGGAATTGCGCATACTGAACAGGGAACACAAGCAACTGGCTGCAACGGGACAGGCATTGAAAGACGCGACCAACGGAGTAATCAACGGGGCGATAATCCCCCTGGACAGGATCCTGGAGAATGCCAGGGCGTATACGGATTTGCTGTGGAAACACATGAACATGGAGGAAGGCAGCATTTTCCCGAAGGCAAAATCCACCCTGGAAGATTCCGAATGGCAGATGATCAATGACAAGATATCCCAGGTGGAGGACCCGTTATTCGGCGACGTGGTCCTTAACCAGTATCGAAAGCTGTATGAAGGCATCATCCAGGCCACCGATAACACCGCAGCAGTAAGATGAACGCAGAGAACACACGGGCGGTTGCCGAAACATACAACTACAAGGTAGTGCGGCAGTTCGCCGTCATGACCGTGGTCTGGGGCGTGGTGGGTATGGCGGTCGGCGTCCTGATCGCCGCGCAACTGGTCTGGCCCGCGCTCAATTTCGATGTCCCATGGCTGAGTTTCGGCCGGTTGCGCCCGCTCCACACCAACGCGGTAATCTTTGCTTTCGGCGGCAGCGCCCTGTTTGCGACTTCCTACTACATCGTCCAGCGCACCTGTCACGTCAGGCTCTGTAATGACCGCCTGGCCGCGTTCACCTTCTGGGGCTGGCAGGCGGTCATCGTGCTGGCGGCCATTACCCTGCCCCTCGGGATTACCACTTCCAAGGAATACGCCGAACTGGAATGGCCCATCGACATCCTGATCGCCATCGTCTGGATTGCCTACGCCCTGGTATTTTTCGGCACCCTCAGGCGCCGCCGGATCAAGCATATTTACGTCGCCAACTGGTTCTATGCCGCGTTCATCATTACCATTGCCATTCTGCACGTCTTCAACAGCCTGGCCGTTCCGGTCAGCCTGACCAAGTCCTACTCCGTCTATGCCGGCGTACAGGACGCCATGGTGCAGTGGTGGTACGCCCACAACGCCGTGGGCTTCTTCCTTACCGCCGGATTTCTCGGGATGATGTATTACTTCATTCCCAAGCAGGCCAACCGTCCGGTGTATTCCTACCGGCTGTCCATCGTGCATTTCTGGTCGCTGATCTTTACCTATATCTGGGCCGGCCCGCACCACCTGCATTACACCGCCCTGCCGGAATGGACACAGACACTGGGCATGCTGATGTCGGTGATTCTGCTGGCGCCATCCTGGGGCGGGATGATCAACGGCATCATGACCCTGTCGGGCGCCTGGCACAAGTTACGCACCGACCCGATACTGCGTTTCCTGATCATCGCGGTATCCTTTTACGGCATGTCCACGTTCGAAGGGCCGATGATGTCCATCAAGACGGTGAACGCCCTGTCCCATTATACGGACTGGACCATAGGACACGTCCATTCGGGCGCCCTGGGCTGGGTAGCGATGATCTCGTTCGGCGCCATCTATTATCTCATCCCTCGCCTGTTCGGCCGGGAGGTATACAGTGTCAGGCTGATCGAAGTGCATTTCTGGACCTCCACCATCGGTGTCGTGCTGTACATCACCTCCATGTGGGTGGCCGGCATCATGCAGGGGTTAATGTGGCGGGCGGTCAATGACGACGGCACCCTGACTTACAACTTCGTCGAAACGGTGCAGGCCATGCATCCGTTTTACCTGATCCGCTTCCTCGGCGGCGCGCTGTTCCTGCTGGGCGTGCTGGTCATGGTGTACAACCTGTGGAAAACCATCGCCGGCGCAAAACCGGTGGAAGCCGCCATTCCACTACCGGCGGCCCAGGCAGGTGTATCTTGAAAATCTCCCAGGAAAAAGTAGAAACCCATATCGGTTACATGATCATACTGATCCTGGTCGTAATCAGTATCGGCGGCCTGGTGCAGATCGTCCCGCTGTTCTTCATGCACTCCACTACGGAACCGGTAACCGGTCTGAAACCCTATACCGCCCTGCAGCTTGCCGGACGGGACGTTTATGTCAAGGAGGGGTGTTACACATGCCATTCGCAGATGATCCGCCCGTTTCGCGCGGAAACGGAACGCTACGGCCATTACTCACTGGCCGGCGAGTTTGTTTACGACCGTCCCTTCCAGTGGGGGTCAAAACGGACCGGCCCCGACCTGCATCGAGTCGGCGGACGTTATAACGACGAATGGCACCGGATACACATGATCAACCCCAGGGACGTGGTCCCCGAATCCATCATGCCGGGCTACCCGTGGCTGGAGGACAATCCACTGGACCCGGCTGCCATCAGGACGAGGATGAAAGCGATGCGACTGATGGGCGCTCCTTATACCGACGAGGAACTGGAGAATGCCCCTGAGGAACTGCGCGGCAAAACCGAGATGGACGCCCTCATCGCCTACCTGCAGGTGCTGGGAACGGCGGTAAAAACCCGGCGCTGACAATGAGCATCGCAGCCATTCAGACAGTCTGGACCCTGGTGATTGCGGCGCTGTTCGTGGCGATTGTCATCTGGGCCTTCAGCGGCAAGCGCAAGCAGTTCTTCGAGGACGCCGCCAACATCCCGCTGGAGGAAGAACCGGAAGAGACCGATGGCTGATTTCACCAGTCCTTTCTGGGGTATCTTCATCACGGCCGTGACCTGCGCGTCCATTGTCGCATTGATCATACTGTTCGCCTGGTACACCCGGGGGAAGACAACCGGTACCGATGGCGAACCGGACACCACGGGTCACGTCTGGGACGGGGACCTGCGGGAATACAACAACCCGATGCCGCGCTGGTGGCTGAACCTGTTTTACATCACTCTCATCTTCAGCATCATCTACCTGGCGCTGTATCCCGGCCTGGGCGCGTACGGGGGCATCCTCGGATGGAGTCAAATCAGGCAGTACGAGGAAGAAATACAGGCTGCGGAGAGCAGCTATGGCCCTCTGTTCAATCGTTACCTGAATGAAGACCTGGAAACCCTGGCCGGCAATCCCGACGCTGTGGAGGTCGGCCGGCGGCTGTTTTCCAACTATTGCAGCACCTGCCACGGTTCCGACGCCCGGGGCGCCAGGGGGTTTCCCAACCTGCGCGATAACGACTGGCTCTACGGCGGCGATCCCGAAACCATCAAGACGACCATCCTCAAAGGCAGGAGCGGTCTCATGCCCGGCTGGAAAGACATTATCAGCGACCAGGACATAGAGGATATAACCCATCACGTGTTGTCCATGAGCGACCGTTTGTTCGACCCGGCAGCGGCATCCCGAGGCAAGCCGATTTATGATTCCTACTGCGCAGTCTGCCATGGTGAGGACGGCGCGGGCAAATTCGACTTCGGCGCGCCGAACCTGGCGGATGATATCTGGCTGCACGGCGCTTCGAAACATCGAATCATCGAGGGCATCGCCAGCGGCTTCGAAAACGTCATGCCGCCCCACGAGGAGTTCCTCGGCGAAGCCAAATCCCACCTGCTGGCCGCTTATGTCTACAGCCTGTCCCGGAATTAGGCCGGTCCTGAACGGGTTATGTCTGCGCAATCCGTAGAATTATCACTCTACGAAAAACGGGAAAAAGTTTATCCGCGGCAAGTACACGGCACGTTTGCCCTGCTCAGGGTCAGCGCCGTACTCGGATTGCTGGGACTATACTACGCACTACCCTGGGTGGAATGGTCGGGCAGGCAGGCGCTGCTGCTGGACTTGCCGGCGCGGAAATTTTACATATTCGGTCTCACCCTGTGGCCCCAGGACTTTCCCTTGCTGACGCTGCTGCTGATCATCGCAGCCATGTCACTGTTCTTTTTCACCGCACTGGCAGGGCGGTTGTGGTGCGGCTATGCCTGCCCCCAGACCGTATGGACGGAAGTTTTTTTGTGGATTGAACGCACAATCGAAGGAAACCGGATGCAGCAGATGCGGCTGGACCGGTCTCCTTTCAATTTCAGGAAACTCAGGATAAAAGCCGCCAAACATGCGGCCTGGATCCTGTTTTCACTGTGGACCGGATTTACCTTCGTGGCCTATTTCACCCCGGCGCGCGAACTTGCGGCAAAAACCCTGACGCTGCAACTTGGCCCATGGGAGAGTTTCTGGCTGCTGTTTTACAGTTTTGCCACCTACGGCAATGCCGGATGGATGCGCGAACAGGTCTGTAAATACATGTGTCCTTATGCGCGTTTTCAGAGCGCCATGTTCGATGCCGACACCTTGATCATCTCCTATGATGAAAAACGCGGGGAGCCGCGCGGCGCGCGGCGGCGTGAAGTCAACCCGGCGCAGCATGGCCTCGGAGATTGCATCAATTGCACGCTCTGCGTTCAGGTCTGCCCGACGGGCATAGATATCCGCGACGGCCTGCAGTACGAATGCATAGGGTGCTCCGCCTGCATTGACGTGTGTGACGACGTAATGGACAAAATGGGATATGAAAAAGGCCTCATTCGTTACACGACCCCGAATGCCCTGGAAGGCAAAAAAACGCGGGTAATACGGCCCAGGATAATGATATACGGCGCCATCCTGCTGGTCTTGCTTGTCATGTTGCTGGGTACCCTGGCAAACAGGACGCCGCTTGCCCTTGACGTCATCAGGGACCGCAATCAACTCTACCGGGAGACCCGGGAGGGCCTGATAGAAAACGTGTATACATTGAAGATTATGAACATGGATAACAAATCCCGGCATTATTCCCTGGACGTAACAGGGATCAGCGGCATCTCCCTGGATACGGATCAAACGCCGATCCATGCGGCAACGGGCGAGGTGCTCAGCGTGCCGGTCAGGGTTCGGGCCGACGAGATGAACCTCGGCGCGCGCTCCAGTGAAATCGAATTTATACTGGCCACGGAAGACGGCGTTTTCAGTGTCACCGAGACTGCACGGTTTCTCGGGCCCGTTCATTGATGTGAATCCCTCAAATCAACAAAACAAACGGAAATGGATAAGCGAGCCTTACGTCTGGCTGATCCTGCTGTTCCCGCTGCTGGCCGTTATCGGCGGTATCATCACCACCTGGCTGGCGGTTAAATCGGACGACGGACTGGTCGTGGATGATTATTACAAGCGCGGCCTGGAAATAAACCGCACCCTGGACAGGGACCGCGCCGCACGGGGATATGACCTGAGAGCAATCATTCATACCACCGATCACGACAAACGAATCAGTGTGATTTTGCAGGGCAACCGGCAGTTTTCCCCGCCTGCGCAAATCACGCTGCACCTGCTGCACCCCACGCGCGGCGGCCATGACAGAAAACTGCTGCTGGAAGGAAATGGACAAGGACTGTACCATGGAGACCTGCCGCCGCTAATCAGGGGCAACTGGCATGTGCTGATCGAGGCGAAGGACTGGCGTGTACTCGATTACCTGTTCATTCTTTGATTATGCCGGGCGAAAATCCGGGGACAGAATTGAATTCTGTCCCCTTTGCTGTTTCGTCATAC
>CAYOEQ010000130.1:0-6081 GCA_964402775.1 uncultured Enterobacteriaceae bacterium | reverse complement strand
CCGCGATGCGCACGCCGGTAAACGCGCCGGGCCCCCGGCCGAACGCGATGGCGTCAAGATCGTCCAGACCAAGCCCGGCCTGGGCCAGCACTGCATCGACCATAGGCAGGATCAACTCCGCATGGCGGCGCGGCGCGATTTCGTGCCGTTCATATACGTCAGCTCCTGAAAGCAGCGCCGCGGAGCAGGCTTCGGTGGCGGTATCGAGTGCGAGGATTTTCATGCTTATTCATTATAAGTTTATTTCCCCTTCACTCCTAACCCCTGGCCCCTATATACTGACCCGATGTTCAACCCGTTCGAAGCATTTATCGGCCTGCGTTATGTCGGGGCCAAGCGGCGTAATCATTTCATTTCGTTCATATCCCTGGTATCGATGCTGGGGATTGCCGTGGGGGTGCTGGCCCTGATTACCGTGCTCTCGGTGATGAACGGGTTCCAGCAGGAACTGACCGGCCGCATCCTGGCAATGGCCTCCCATGCCGACGTGTTGCATGAGGACGGCGCCGTCGGGGACTGGCGCTCCGTGGCCGAAATCCTGGACCGGGAAAAAGAGATAGTCGGCGTAGCGCCTTATTTCCGTGCGGAAGGGATGCTGGTCCATGAACACCGGGTACACGGGGTCGTATTGCGCGGTATTGAACCGGAAGCGGAAAAAACGGTATCCCTGGTCGCGGAAAAAATGGAGTCGGGTGAATTCTCCGGGCTCGCGCCGGGTGAATTCGGCTTGATTATCGGGTCTGAAGCAGCCCGGAAACTGAAAGTCGCGCCCGGCGACACGATTACCCTGGTTGCGCCCCAGGCTACCGGGTCAGCCGCCGGCTTCCTGCCCCGGTTGAAACGGTTCACCGTGACCGGCATCTTCAGCGCAGGCATGCACGAGTTCGACAGCGGCCTGGCCCTGGTCCACCTGGATGATGCCTTGCTGTTGTTTGACCGCGCCGGACCTGCGGGGCTGAGGCTGAAGACCGCTGACGTCATGCAGGCGCCCCGTATCGGCAGGGAGGCCCTGCACGCGCTTCCGGGACAGTACGAGGTGATTGACTGGACAACCCGGCACGCGGTTTTCTTCCAGGCGTTGAAGACGGAGAAACGGGTAATGACGGTTATCCTGATGCTGATCATCGCGGTGGCGGCGTTCAACGTGATAGCGACCCTGATGATGGTGGTCACGGACAAGCAGGGCGATATCGCGGTATTGCGCACCCTGGGCGCGGGTTCGCGCAGCATCATGAAGATCTTTATCGTCCAGGGCACGGTGATCGGCCTGGCCGGCATCATCCTGGGGGTGCTGGGCGGGGTGTGGCTGGCCGAAAATATCAACGCCATCATCACCGCCGTCGAGGAGTTCCTGAACGTCAGGTTCATGTCGCCGGACGTGTATTACATCAGTGAACTGCCTTCCGACCTGCGCTGGCAGGACGTGGCCGTCACTGCGGCGCTGGCGTTCCTGCTGGCGGTGGCCGGCACGATTTATCCGGCCCGGCGCGCCGCGCAGGTGCAGCCGGCAACGGTGTTGAGGTATGAATAATCCGTTCGGCTCCTACCGGTTCCTTGTCGGCCTGCGCTACGTCATGTCGAAGCGCCGCAACCGGTTTATCTCGTTCATCTCGCTGATCTCGGCGCTGAGCATCGCCCTGGGCGTTATCGTGCTGATCACGGTGCTGTCCGTGGTCAACGGCTTTGAGAGAGTCCTCACCGAACACCTGGTCGGCATGGAAGCCGAGGCCACCATCATCGGTTACGGTGATTCACTGCGGGACTGGAAGGAGGTCGCGGACCGGGCGCAACGGCACCCGGACGTCAGCAGCGTGGCCCCTTACGTGGAATCCGAGGGCATGGTGACATCCGGAAGGGAGGTCAAGGGCGTGGTTGCCCGCGGGATACTGCCGGAAGCGGAGCCGCAGGTATCGTTTCTGCCGGAAAAAATGGTGGCCGGGGGGCTGGACGCGCTGGCGCCGGGAGAATTCGGGATCATTCTGGGCGCGGACCTCATGGACCTGTTGCGCGTGCAACCGGGGGATGAGTTAACGCTGGTCTCACCGTCGGCAAGAATAACGCCGGCGGGCATCCTGCCCAGGCTCAAACGGTTTACCGTGGTGGGAATCTATGACACGGACATGTATGAATTCGACAGCGCCATGGTGTTCATCCACCTGGACGATGCGGTCCGGTTTTTTCGCACTGGCAACCCCACCGGCCTGCGCCTGAAGACCAGTGACGTGATGCAGGCGCCCCGGATCAGCAGGGAGGCGTTCCGGGATGTGCCGGGACGCTACGGCGTGATCGACTGGACCCAGAGACACGTGAATTATTTCCATTCCATCCGGATGACAAAAAAGATGATGTTCGTCATACTGGTCCTGATCATCGCGGTGGCGGCTTTCAATATCATCTCGACCCTGATGATGATGGTGACGGACAAACAGGCTGACATCGCAGTGCTGCGCACCCTGGGCGCAGCGCCGAGGGACATCATGAAGATATTTATCATACAGGGCGCGGCGCTGGGCGGCGCCGGCATTATCCTGGGCGTTGCCGGCGGCGTCGGCCTGGCGGCCAATATCGACACCATGGCAGCCGCGGTGGAGCATTACCTGCAGGTGACATTCCTGTCGCCGGAGGTGTATTTCGTCAGTGAACTGCCTTCCGACCTGTACTGGCCGGACGTTTTCGTGATTGCGCTGGCGGCCTTCGCATGTGCGCTCATGGCAACCCTGTACCCGGCCTGGCGGGCGGCGCGGACACAGCCGGCGGAGGCGTTGCGCCATGAGTGATGCGGTCACGCTGGCCTGTTCCGGATTGTGCAAAACCTTCAGTGAGGGAGACCTGCACGTGGAGGTGTTGAAAGGCGTCGACCTTGAGGTGCCGGCCGGGATCTGTATCGGGATCGCCGGTTCGTCAGGATCGGGCAAGAGCACCCTGCTGCACCTGCTGGGCGGGCTGGATAGACCCAGCGCCGGGGAAGTGACGGTGGACGGTGTCTCCCTGGCATCGCTGTCGGAAACGGAAACCGGGGTGTTGCGTAACCGGAAGCTGGGTTTCGTCTACCAGTTCCACCACCTGCTGGCGGAGTTTACCGCCCTCGAGAACGTGGCGCTGCCGCTGCTGGTCAGGGGTGAGGCCCCGCAAGCGGCCCGGGATGCCGCCGCGGACATGCTGGCGGAAGTGGGACTGGGACAGCGCCTGCGGCACAAACCGGGCGAATTGTCGGGCGGTGAGAGACAGCGCGCAGCCATAGCCCGGGCCCTGGTGACGCGGCCCCGGTGTGTGCTTGCGGACGAACCGACCGGCAACCTGGATGAACAGACTGCGTCCCGGGTGTTTTCGGTTATGCTGGAGTTGAACAGGGCGCATGGGATCAGTCTGGTGATGGTTACTCATAATACCCGGCTGCTGGACAGGCTGGACCGGGTGTATGAACTGAGTGATGGGAAATTGCATGGGACGTAGAATTAGGATAGTTGGGGTCAGAGTAAAAATTCTTCGAATTTCTTACTCTGACCCCGGGTCTTCGTTAGAATTGTTACTCTGACCCCGGGTATTACAGGATTATTGAATAACTGAAATTTGAAACAGGGATCGTATTATGTTCTTCAAGGGATTGTTGTTTTTGTTCGGCGTCATTATCTGTACCCGCCTGCCCGGACTGCCGTCTATCTGGTTTGCCTGCGCCTTGCCGCTGCTGTTCTGGCTGGGCTGGAAATATCGCTGCTGCCGCTACCCTTGCTGGGCGCTGGGCGGTTTTCTCTGGACCCTGCTGAATGCCCACCTGCTGTTGCAGCAGGAGTTGTTGCCCCGCGACGAAGGCAAGTCGCTGGACGCGACGGGCGTGGTCGTCTCGTTGCCCGATACGAGGGGGGAATCGATCCGTTTCAATTTCCGCATCGATGAACTTCAACAATACGGCCACCCGGTCCTGTCCAATCCCGGCAGGGTGAGGCTGAGCTGGTACAAGGGGCGAAGGCCGGTACGGCCCGGCGAGCAGTGGAAGCTGAAGATAAGGCTGAAACGGCCCCACGGATACATGAACCCCGGCGGCTTCGATTACGAGGCCTGGCTGTTCCAGAACCGGTTGCGGGCCACCGGGTACGTGGTGGATGACGAGGACAATACCCGGCTGCGTTCCGCCGGCAGGTTCAACCCCGATTCCCTGCGCTTTGTGCTGAGGGAAAAGATCCGCACGGCGCTGCCTTCGGACCCGCTCGCCGCGTTAATACCGGCGCTGGCGATCGGCGACAGGAGCGACCTGAGCGATGCGCAGTGGGAAGCGCTGACGGTGACCGGCACCAATCACCTGATAGCCATATCCGGCCTTCATATCGGCCTGGTGGCAGGACTGGCCTACCTGCTGGTGCTGAAGACCTGGGGCTTGCTGCCGGCATTTGCGCCGGGGCTCTTCGGCAGGGTCCCGCCCATCAGGGCCGCCGCGCCGGGCGCCATGCTGGCGGCCCTTGTGTATGCGCTGATGGCCGGGTTTTCACTCCCTACGCAACGCGCCCTGGTCATGGTCTGGGTGTATTTCGGCATGAAGCTGTACGACCGCACTGCGCCATCGGGCGACGTGCTGGGAACGGCATTGATCGCGGTCCTGGTGCTGGACCCGCTCGCGCCCATGGCGGCGAGTTTCTGGTTATCGTTCGGCGCCGTGGCGGTAATTTTTTTCGGTATCGGCTACCGCGTTCACCTGCACCGGCGCAGGTTGTGGGAATGGGGCAGGGTACAGTACATCGTCACCATGGGCCTGACGCCGGCGCTGGCGTTGTACTACCAGCAGATTCCGGTTTTAAGCCTGTTCGCGAACCTGTTCGCGGTGCCCTGGGTCAGTTTCGTCCTTATCCCCCTGGTCTTCGGCGGCTGCCTGCTGTTGTTCATCAATGTGAACCTGGTGCTGGAGCTTGCCCTGGCGTCCCTGCATGCGCTCTGGTGGGTGCTGGAATTTTTTGCGGGGTTCGAATTCCAGTTGCTCCCGGTCGAGCGTCCCGGGCTTCTTACCCTGGCGGTGATCAGCGCCGGCATCATGATCCTGCTCCTGCCCCGCGGCAGCGCGACCCGGTGGCTGGGCCTGATCTGGCTGGCCCCGCTGTTCTTCCCCGCCAAGACGGGGCCGCCGTTCGGCGAGGCCGTAATGACCGTGCTCGACGTGGGGCAGGGACTTGCAGTGGTCGTGCGCACGCAAAATCACAGCCTGCTCTACGACGCCGGACCGGCCTACGCTTCCGGTTTCAATACCGGCGCCGCGGTGGTGGTGCCGTTCCTGCGGAGTAAGGGCATCGGCGCGATCGACGTGCTGGTACAGAGCCACGGCGACAACGATCACATCGGCGGTCTGCAGGGTGTGCTGGGTGAGGTCCCCGTCTCCCGGGCCGTCAGCAGTGTGCCGGAAATGGTCCCGCTCGGGCGGGTCGGGGATTGCCGGGATGGGCAGTCCTGGCGCCGGGACGGTGTGGAGTTCCGGGTATTGCACCCGATCGCAGGTATGGAGATGTCCGCCAACGACCGCTCGTGCGTAGTACAGGTCCGGGCGCGTAACACCACACTGCTGCTGTCCGGGGATATAGAGCGGGCCGCCGAGCAGAGCCTGCTGCAACGCCACGGCGCGGGATTGAAGTCAGATGTGCTGGTAGTGCCCCACCACGGCAGCAGGACCTCTTCAACCGGGGATTTTATCAGGGCTGTTTCCCCGGAGATTGCCGTCTTCCCGGTGGGTTACAGGAACCGGTTCGGGCTGCCCAACCGTGATGTGGTTGCCCGCTACCGGGAACACGGCGTCAGGCTGTTGAGCACGGTGGATAGCGGCGCGATCCGTATCGATACGACCGGAGCGGGAATAACAGTGACTGAGCATAGGGAAAAACAACGCCGATTCTGGCATACTTTACAAAAAAGTGAAGAAAGTGGGGTCAGGTCGCACAATGCACATCAAATCAGGGGTCAGAGTAAAAATGCTGACGAAAACCTGGGGTCAGAGTAAGAAATTCGTCAGAATTTTTACTCTGACCCCACTTTCCAGGAGAATTACGTGCTTGAATTAATCCAATCAGGTGGAATTCTGATCTGGCCGCTGCTGCTGTGCTCGGT
>CAYOEQ010000129.1:0-6103 GCA_964402775.1 uncultured Enterobacteriaceae bacterium | reverse complement strand
CAATGGCTGAGCCTCCGGTCATAACCGTCGATGGTCCGAGCGGGACCGGCAAAGGCACGCTGTGCAGTCGCATCAGCCGCTGGCTCGGTTGGAACCTGCTGGACAGCGGCGCGCTGTATCGCATCCTGGCCCTGCTTGCGCATCGAAAAGACGTTCCGGTTGCCGAGGCCGCGCAGGTGGCGGAACTGGTCCGGGACATGTTGCCTGACGTCAGGTTTATCTCCGCCGGAGGGGACGAACCGGTGACGGTTATCCTGGATGGCGCCGACGTGGGCGCCCTGATCCGGCGCGAGGAGTGCGGCAGCGCGGCCTCGAGCCTGGCTGCGCACGGCACAGTGCGTGAAGCCTTACTGGAATGGCAACGGAGTTTCCAGCGTCCCCCCGGCCTCGTGGCGGACGGGCGCGACATGGGCACCGTGGTTTTCCCGGATGCCGAATTAAAGGTATTTTTGACGGCGAATCCGCGGGAACGCGCGAAAAGACGATATAAACAGTTGAAAGGAAAAGGGATTTATGTTAACTTTGATGATCTTGTGGAGTCTATCGCTGAACGGGATAGGCGGGATACGCGACGCATTCTCTCTCCTTTGAAGCCTGCGGACGGTGCTATTGAGATAGATACCTCCGCCAGCGGGAGAGATGACGTATTCAGGCAGGTTGCGGAGATAATCAGGAAACGCTTCGATTTATCGGCCGTAAGTAACATAATATGAAACATTAAGAAAAAGAGATAACCTACTATATGACTGAGAGTTTTGCTGAATTATTCGAACAGAGCCAGATAGAAGCAAAAATGCAGCTTGGCGCTATTCTTAACGGGGTTGTCGTTGACGTTTACCAGGACAACGTGATTGTAAGCGCCGGCCTGAAGTCGGAATCCTGGATACCCATCGACCAGTTTTATGACGAAAAAGGCGAGCTCGAGGTTGCCGTCGGCGATCAGGTCGAGGTGGCGCTGGATGCGATAGAAGACGGTTATGGTGAGACCCGGTTATCGCGGGAGAAAGCCAAACGGTTGCTGGCATGGAACAGCCTGGAGCAGGCACACGATACCGATGAAACGGTGACCGGTGTGATCAGCGAGAGGGTGAAGGGTGGATTTACCGTTGACGTCGAAGGGATCAGGGCATTTCTGCCGGGTTCCCTTGTGGACGTTCGTCCTGTCAAGGATACGGTTTACCTGGAAGGCAAGCCGCTTGATTTCAAGGTCATTAAAATCGATCGGAAACGGAGTAACGTGGTGGTGTCCCGCAGGGCGGTTGTGGAGAGTGAAAATATCGCCGAGCGGCAAAGCCTTATTGAAAAACTGAAGGAAGGAGTCACCGTAAAGGGCGTAGTCAAGAACCTGACGGATTATGGCGCATTCCTGGATCTCGGCGGTATCGACGGGTTGTTGCATATCACTGACATGGCGTGGAAGCGGGTGAAAGACCCGTCGGATATCGTCAGCATCGGCGATGAAATCGAGGTCAAGGTACTGAAGTTCGACCGCGATCGCAACCGGGTATCCCTGGGCCTGAAGCAGATGGGAGAAGATCCCTGGGGTGATCTGACCAAACGTTTCCCGGAAGGCTCGCGCTTGCAGGGCGCCGTTACCAACCTGGCCGATTACGGGTGTTTCGTTGAACTGGAAGAAGGCGTTGAGGGACTGGTTCATGTATCAGAAATGGATTGGACAAACAAGAATATCCACCCCTCAAAGCTGGTGCAGACGGGTGACGTGGTTGACGTTATCGTGCTGGATATAGACCAGGAACGCCGCCGTATTTCATTGGGCATGAAACAATGCCAGCCAAATCCCTGGGAAGAGTTTGCTGCCTTGCATAACAAGGGAGACAGGGTTCACGGCCAGATCAAATCCATTACCGATTTCGGCATTTTTATCGGATTGCCGGGCGGGATCGACGGCCTTGTGCATTTGTCGGATGTTTCCTGGGTGGATGAGGGCGAGCAGGCCCTGCGAAACTATAAAAAAGGCACCCAGATAGAGACGGTCGTGCTTGCCGTGGATACCGAGAGAGAACGCATTTCCTTAGGTATCAAGCAACTGGAGAAGGACCCGTTCACGGCTTATGTCGCGGAAAATCCCAAGGGCGCGGTAGTCACCGGCAAGGTCACAGCCGTTGAAGCCAGGAATATCATCGTTGAACTGGCGCAGGGAGTCGATGGGCAGTTGAAGCTTTCCGAGTTGTCCGGAGACAGGAAAGCCAGGGACGCGAAAAGCAGCGGTGTGAAGGAAGGTGACGGAATTGAAGTTAAAATCACCGCGGTTGACAGGAAGAAACGAACAATTTCAGTCTCCGTGAAGGCGAAGGAAACCGATGAGGAATCGGCAGCCATCAAGGAGTATACACCCGATACCTCGTCCGGGGCTAAATTGGGCGATTTGCTGAAAAAACATCTCGACAGCGGAGGCAGTGACTGATATCCGCACAAGCGATGCGAGATTGGAACAATGACCAAATCTGAACTGATTGAGGCTTTAAGCAGGCGGCAGCCACAGTTTACATCCAAGGACATCGAGTCTGCTGTCAAGACCATACTCGAGTCCATGGCCCAGAGTCTGGCAACGGGGGAAAGAATTGAAATTCGGGGGTTCGGCAGCTTCTCGCTTCACTTTCGTCCGCCGCGGGTAGGCCGCAATCCCAAATCCGGGGAAGCGGTTTCATTACCGGCCAAACACGTCCCATATTTCAAACCGGGAAAGCAGATGCGGGAGCGGGTAGACCGGGGCTGATCGGCGCCAGATGTCTTACGTAAAATATGCGCTGATCCTGCTGGTTGTTCTGCTGGGATTGGTATTCCATCTCCGTAACGGGCAATTGGTCGTTATTGATTTCTATCTCGGCAGTTTTGAAATTCCCTTATCTCTGGCGCTGGCGCTCACCCTGCTTGCCGGCGCGCTACTGGCCGTTATCGCCGGTTTGCCGAAGTGGCTGGCATTGAAGCGCGACAAGGCTAAACTCGGCAAACAACTCAAAAGACTTCAGCCGGACGAAGAGAATAAATCCGCAAATTACGCAAATGATTTATCCGCAGATGACGCAGATTACCGCAGATGAATTTAGCCGTATTTCAACCGGAATCTTTGTAGTTCATAAATCAAAAATTAATCTGCGTTAATCTGCGTCATCTGCGGATAGATCACACTCGATGCTTGTAAGTCCCCTGCAGCCCGAAGTTCCCGCATCAAAGGGACAGCAGGTGAACTGGGAGCGCCTGCCCGGGTGCAGCAAGGCGCTGGCCATCACTTCTGCTGCAAGGGAAAGCGGGTCACTGTTCGTAGTCATCACGGCGGACCAGTCCGGCGCCCACCGCCTCATGGAGGAACTGGCTTTTTTCAATCCGACCCGGTCCGGGCAGCGCCTGTTGCTGTTCCCGGACTGGGAGACCCTGCCCTATGACAGGTTTTCCCCCTACCAGGACATCGTGTCCGACCGCCTGGCTGCCCTGGTGGAACTGCACACCTTGCGCGCGGGCATACTTGTCGTACCGATATCCACCTTTATGCACCGCCTCCTGCCTGCGGATTATCTCCACGCGCACAGCCTGTTGTTACGGGCCGGGCAGACCCTGGATACGGACGGCTTCAGACAGGAACTGGACAGTAACGGTTACCGTACCGTGTCCCAGGTCATGGAGCATGGCGACGTGGCCGTAAGAGGTTCGCTCATCGATATCTATCCCATGGGTTCCGCAGTCCCGTTCCGGATTGACCTGTTCGATAACGAGATTGACAGTATCCGGATTTTCGATATAGAAACCCAGAGGTCCCTGGATCAAACCGATGAAATCAGGGTGCTGCCTGCCAGGGAAGTCCCCCTGAGCGCGCCGGCAATCGACCTGTTCCGCAGTAACTGGCGTCTGAGGTTCAGCGGGAACCCCGGCAGCAACCCGATTTACACTGACGTCAGCAACGGAATCGCACCGGCGGGAATCGAATACTACCTCCCGTTGTTCTATACCCGTACCGGCTGCCTGAATGATTACTTCCCGGAAGACCCGACCATCGTACTGGATGAAGGCGTGTACGATGCGGCGCTGAAATTCCGGGAGATGGCGGCTACCCGCTATGAGCAGGGAAAACACGATCGCGAGCGTCCCCTGCTGGCGCCCGATGAGATTTTCTATCCGCCCGATGAGATATTCGACCTGCTGGCCGTACACCGCCGGATTCATGCCGGCAATACCGGTGTCGATGACGCAGCGGCCGGAACTGTCCGGTTTCTCACCGGCCATCCGAAAAAGTATCCCGTCAATGTGCGTTCACAGGACCCGCTTGCCGTATTCCGCCGCTTCATGGAGGAGTTTGCCGGGCGCGTCCTGATCGTGGCGGAGTCGGTGGGCCGCAGGGAAACGATCATGGAATTATTCAACAGGGAAAAGATCAGGCCGGTCCTTTGCAGTGACTGGGATGATTTCATGGCCGGCGCCATGCGTTTCGGATTGACCGTGGCGCCGCTGGAGCAGGGGGCGGTGCTGGAACGGCCGGATATCGTCCTGTTGAGCGAAACCCAGTTGTTCGGCGAGCGGGCACAACAACGGCGCCTGCGCAAAAAGCGCCGGCAACTTACCGATACGGTCGTGAGCAACCTGACCGAGTTGTCCGTCGGCGCGCCGGTTGTCCACGAAGAACACGGGGTGGGCCGTTACCGCGGTTTGCTGACGCTGACGGTGAACGAAATCGAAGCGGAGTTCATTTGCCTGGAGTATGACCAGGGCGACAAGTTGTATGTGCCGGTAACGGCGCTGGACCTTGTCAGCCGCTTCGTCGGTGTGGATGCGGAGCATGCGCCGCTGCACCGTCTGGGCAGCGGCAACTGGCTGAAGGCGAAGCACAGGGCCCTGAAAAGAGTTTATGACGTGGCGGCTGAATTATTGGAGCTGCACGCCCGCAGGGCCGCATTGCAGGGTCATGCGTTCGGTGTCGATAATAATGCCTACCAGGCGTTTGCCCAGGAGTTTCCGTTCGAGGAAACCCCGGGGCAGGCGGAGGCCATTGCCGGCGTGCTTGAGGATATGTGCGCATCAGTCCCCATGGACCGGCTCATATGCGGCGATTCCGGATTCGGCAAGACGGAGGTGGCGATGCGCGCGGCATTCGTTGCGGTGGAAAACCATAAACAGGTGGCCCTGCTGGCGCCGACCACCTTGCTGGCCCAGCAGCATTACCGGAATTTCAAGGACCGTTTTGCGGATTGGCCGGTGCGACTGGAAGTGCTGTCCCGGTTTGTGTCCGGGAAACACCAGGCCGGGATTTGTGATGGCCTGCGCGACGGTAACATCGATATCATCATCGGCACGCACAAATTGCTGCAGGACGGCATTGCCTTTGCCAACCTGGGCCTCGTGATCATCGATGAGGAGCATCGTTTCGGGGTGCGGCAAAAGGAAAAACTCAAGTCCCTGCGCGCCCAGGTGGATGTATTAACGCTCACCGCCACTCCGATCCCGCGCACGCTCAACCTGGCGCTGTCAGATTTGCGTTCCCTGTCCATCATCGCCACCCCGCCGTCCAGACGCCTGCCGATCAAGATCTTTATCAGGGAATGGGATGAAAACTGGCTTGTAGAGGCGATGTTGCGCGAGATCAAACGGGGCGGGCAGGTCTATTTTGTTCATAACGAGATAAGCAGCATAGAAAAGATCGCGGCTGAGGTCGCCGAACTGTTGCCGGAAGCCAAGCTCCGCATAGCCCACGGGCAGATGCCGGAAAAGCAGCTCGAGCAGGTGATGCTGGATTTCTACCATCTCAGGTTCAACATTCTGGTCTGCACCACCATCATCGAGACCGGCATTGACGTGCCCAGCGCCAACACCATCATCATCAACCGTGCGGACAAATTCGGCCTGGCCCAACTGTATCAACTGCGCGGCCGGGTCGGGCGCTCCCACCACCGCGCTTATGCCTACCTGGTCAAGCCGGGCCGGGGAGCCGTCAGCGACACCGCGGCAAAGCGTTTTGAAGCCATTGAAGCGCTCGAGGAACTGGGCATGGGTTTTACCCTGGCGACCCACGACATGGAAATCCGCGGGGTTGGCGAGATCCTGGGTGATGAACAAAGCGGACAAATCCAGGAGATCGGGTTCGGCCTGTACATGA
>CAYOEQ010000128.1:0-6109 GCA_964402775.1 uncultured Enterobacteriaceae bacterium | reverse complement strand
GACATGGGCTTCAAGCACTTCGCCTTCATCCTGGGCGCCATCGGCGGCAGCTTCAACGGCGCCACGGTGCATGCCTACGGCCCCCTGTACGGCAGCGGCGGCGCGGTGGTGGAATTCGATTTGGCCTGACTACGGCTCAACGTAAGTTTTCAGCACATTCCAGGCATGCCAGCCTTCCAGCAGGGCATCCGGGTAGCCGCCCGTAGTTTCCTGCAGTTCTTTTGGAGGAAGATACTTCTTCGGCAATGGAAAGGCCTCAACGATAGCTTCATAGGCAACGCCGCTTTGCTTCAACCGGTCCGTTTCCGAGATTAACTCGGCCAGGTAGGTTTGAAACTTGAGCATGTGGGTCCTGATCCTGTTTTTCCCGAGCAATACACCACCGTGACCGGGGATCATCACTTCAATGTCGAGCGTCTCGATGACCCTGGCCATGGTCTGCAGGTACTCCTGCGCGTGCCCTTCTATAACCCAGGGGATGCCTGACGGGCCAAGAATGAGGTTGCCGGTCCAGGCGATCTTCTCTTCCGGCACGTAAACGATGCTGTCACCGGGCCCGCAGCCCAATCCGAAATAGTGGAATTGAACGACCCGGCCGCCCAGGTCCAGTTCCATGAACTCATCAAATACCTGGTCGGGCAGTCTCTTTGGCGCGTCCGCGTAAACGGCGGGATCATCCACCAGGGCGAGTAAAAATTTCTTCTCAAAGTCAAAGCGCGAATCTATCAGGTCCCTGGTGATCCTGTGCGCGATTATGTGAGTCTCCTTCGGGAAGTAGCCATTGCCGAAGGTGTGGTCCCCATGATAGTTCGTATTGAAAAGATAGTCCGGCGCGTCGCGGCCGGTGAGCGTCTTCACATTCGCCAGTATTTTCCCGGCCATATCTTCGTTGATGTGGGCATCTACAACAAGAATACTGTCCTCGCCGATAATGACGCCCGAATTATCCACCGGCTTTCGTGTCGAGATCAGTCCGAATACGCCGGGAGCAAATTCCTGCGGTAGTAATTCGACCCCCTGGGGCCTGATTTTCACGCCATGTATCTGGGGTAAATTCGGCGGGATTATAATCATGTCCCTGTCATTCGGATGCACCGCCAGCATGTTCGCGTCCTGTTCAGCCCGCGCCGCCGGATTCAGAATAAGCGCAATAAAACACACGAATGTTAAAAATAGCCTCATTGGTCCACCCCTATGATTATGTGTGAAACAGAAAATACCATCCGACAGGATGACCGGCAAACGAATATTTGTGCAGTGGAAACATTCCCCTTGCATTTTTTCCCGTAATCACTATATTGAACGTATGTATTCAACCCGGTTGCCAATTCCTGTTTCAGCCAGCCTGCCGGCAGTTGCTTCCCTGCGTCTGCTCCTCCTGCCCTGCCAGGGCAGATAACTTTAATACACAACAGAACCTTTCTCATTTTTACAGGCAAGATGTATCCTGATTCAGGAGCAGGACCATGACAGACAAATTGATTATCTTCGATACCACGATGCGTGACGGCGAGCAGAGTCCCGGCGCGTCCATGACCCGTGGTGAGAAGATGCGCATAGCCAGGGCGCTGGAGAAATTGCGGGTGGACGTGATTGAAGCGGGCTTCCCGATTGCCAGCGGCGGGGATTTCGAGGCGGTCAGGTCGGTGGCGGAAATTATCAAGGAAAGCACGGTTTGCGGCCTGGCGCGCACCGGCTATGCGGACATAGACGCGGCGGCCGAGGCGTTGAAACCGGCGCGGTCTGCCCGCATCCATACATTTATCGCCACGTCGCCCATCCACATGGAGCGCAAGTTACAGATGGAGCCGGACGAGGTGGTGGAGGCCGCGGTGAAAGCGGTAAAAAGAGCGAAAAAATACACGGATGACGTGGAGTTTTCACCGGAAGACGCGGGCCGCTCGGAACTCGATTTCCTGTGCAGGATTATCGAGGCTGTCATCAGCGCGGGCGCCACTACGATCAACATCCCGGATACGGTGGGTTACAGCATCCCCACGCAGTTCGGGGAAACCATCGGCAATATCATTGAGCGGGTTCCCAATTCCGACAAGGCAGTGTTTTCGGTGCACTGCCATAACGACCTGGGTCTTGCCGTGGCCAATTCCCTGGCCGCAGTCATGAACGGCGCCCGCCAGGTGGAATGCACCATCAACGGCCTGGGCGAGCGCGCCGGGAATGCCGCCCTGGAAGAGATAGTCATGGCGGTGCAGACGCGCAAGGATTATTTCCCCTGCACCACCGACCTGGATACCACCGAGATCGTGAACTGCTCAAAACTGGTATCGAACGTGACGGGTTTTCCGGTTCAACCAAACAAGGCCGTGGTCGGCGCCAATGCCTTTGCCCATGAAGCCGGCATACACCAGGACGGTGTGATCAAGAGTCGGGAAACCTACGAGATCATGCGCGCCCAGGACGTTGGTTGGTCAACCAACCGCCTGGTGCTGGGCAAGCATTCGGGCCGTAACGCGTTCCGCACGCGACTCAAGGAAATCGGTTTTGAATTCGCCAGTGAAGAGGAGCTGAACAGCGCATTCACCCAGTTCAAGGAACTGGCGGACAAGAAGCACGAGATTTATGATGAGGATCTCCAGGCCCTGGTCACGGATAACATGCAGGGCCAGGAAGAAAAAATCAAGCTGGTTTCAATGAGGGTGGTAACGGAAACCGGCGAGACGCCCATGGCTGAACTGACCCTGTCCATTGACGGTGAGGAGACGCCGGGCAGGTCCGAGGGAGACGGCCCCGTCGATGCGGTCTTCAAGGCCATAGAGACCCTGGTATCGAGCGGCTGTGATTTGCAGTTGTTCTCTGTTAACAATATCACCGGCGGCACCGACTCGCAGGGCGAGGTCACGGTGCGCGTGAACAAGGACGGGCATGTGATAAACGGCCGGGGTGCGGATACCGATATCGTTACGGCGTCGGCTAAAGCGTATATCAATGCGATTAACCGGGCCTATTCGATCAGCAGCAAGATACATCCGCAGGTATGAGGCTGGCGCCCCGACAATATCAATACCTGCACGCCCTCGGCATCGAGGTATACAAGCTTCGGGAGAGGGAAGGTCAAAAGGGGACAGGTTTGAAACCTGTCCCTGACCGTACCCGGCACCTGGGGGGGACAGATTTGAAATCTGTCCCCGGTCGCACACCGGATACCGGCGTGATACCTGACTGGGAAACATTGCAGCGCGAAGTGGCCGAATGCCGTCTGTGCCCGTTGCATGAGGGCAGGACACAGACCGTTTTCGGCGTGGGCGACGTGAACGCGGACTGGATGCTGATCGGCGAGGCGCCCGGGGCCGAGGAGGACCGGCGCGGCGAACCCTTCGTCGGCAGGGCGGGAAAACTGCTGGACTCCATGCTCAAGGCGCTGGGCCTGGACCGGCAACAGGTATTCATTGCCAACATCCTGAAATGCCGCCCGCCCAATAATCGCGATCCCAGGCCCGAGGAAGTCCTGGCCTGCGGGAATTATCTTAATCAACAGATCAATACCGTTAAACCCAGGCTTATCCTTGCGCTGGGCCGGGTTGCCGCCCAGAACCTGCTGAAGACGGAAACCCCCATCGGAAAAATGCGCGGCAAGCGGTTCCACTACGGTGACCCCCCCATTCCGGTCGTGGTAACATACCATCCGGCCTACCTGTTACGTTCGCCGCGGGAGAAAAGGAAGTCCTGGCAGGATTTGCAACTGGCAATGACTCTATACAATGAGCAGACATGAATGCGGTTCTGAAACAGCCCGATTTGAACCTGCGCCCCATGGCGGAGACGGATATAAGCGATGTATTGCAGATTGAACACGCGGCGTATGCGTTTCCCTGGAACAGGAACATCTTCAGGGGCTGCCTGCGGGAAGACTACTGTTGCCGGGTCGTGGAACTGGATGGCGGGATTGCCGGCTATGCAATCATGTCCATGGGCGTGGACGAGGCGCATCTCCTGAATTTATGTGTTGACCCCGGATATCACAGGACGGGACTGGGTGACGTATTGCTGAATACCATGCTTGACTATGCCCGAAAACAGGAGGCCGTCACCACGTTTCTGGAGGTGCGGCCCTCCAACAAGGCCGCGCGCAGCTTTTATGAAAAGCGCGGGTTCGTGGAAGTAGGCTTGCGCGCCAATTATTATCCCGCAAAGTTCGGCCGTGAAGATGCCATCATCATGGCCCGGGAGATGGTGTGAGGCAATGTCTGCGATAACCCCGGCCGGTTACCCGACCATCGACTCCAGCGTCGGCAACACCCCGCTGGTGAGGCTGCAACGCCTGCCCGGCGAGACTTCCAATACCATCCTGGCAAAGATGGAAGGCAATAACCCCGCAGGGTCGGTCAAGGACCGGCCCGCGCTGAGCATGATCCAGCGGGCTGAAGCGCGCGGGGATATCAAGCCCGGAGACGTGCTGATCGAGGCAACCAGCGGCAACACGGGCATTGCCCTGGCCATGGTGGCCGCCATCCGCGGCTACAGGATGATGCTGATCATGCCGGACAACCTGAGCGTTGAGCGGCGCCGCACCATGCGCGCGTTCGGCGCGGAACTGGTACTGGTCACGAAGGAGGAAGGCATGGAAGGCGCCCGCGACCTTGCTGATGAAATGGAAAAAGCAGGAAAGGGAAGGATACTGGACCAGTTCGCCAACCCGGATAACCCGCTTTCCCATTACGAAGGCACGGGTCCGGAAATCTGGCGTGACACGGATGGCGGCGTGACCCATTTTGTCAGCGCGATGGGAACGACCGGCACTATCATGGGAGTCTCGAAATATCTGAAGGAACAAAATGAACAGGTGCAGATCATCGGGGTACAGCCGGCGGGCGATGAGAACATCCCCGGTATCCGGCGCTGGCCGAAGGAGTACCTGCCCAGGATCTTCCGCAGGGAGCGTGTGGACCGGATCATCGATGTGACGCCGGCGGAGGCGGAAGACATGACCCGGCGGCTGGCGGACGATGAGGGCATATTTGCCGGCATATCCTCCGGCGGCGCAGTCTCAGCCGCATTGCGGTTATCCGGCGAACTGGAAAACGCCGTAATCGTGGTTATCATCTGCGACCGCGGCGACCGTTACCTCTCCTCAACAGTCTTCCCGGAATGATCCCCGAAATGAAAATGGGGACAGATTTAAAATCTGTCCCCGGCCGCGCCCAGAAATTAAGGGGTCAGAGTAAAAAGTCACCCAATATGTTTGCCGTGGGCAAGTAGCTTGAATGACTTTTTACTCTGACCCCACATATCCCCGGATTCACTGAACACAATGAATATCCTTGTCTTTGATATAGAAACCATCCCGGACATTGACAGCGGCCGGCGTTTATACGGGCTGGACGGTCTCTCCGACCAGGACGCCGCCGAGGCCATGTTCAAAATCCGCCGCCAGGAGACGGAAAACGCTTCCGACTTTCTGCGGCTGCACCTGCACCGGGTGGCGGCGATCTCGGTCGTGCTGGCGACCCGGGATAGCGTCAGCGTCTGGTCGCTGGGCGCGCCGGAAGCCCCCGAGGCGGAACTGGTGCAGCGTTTCTTTGACGGCATAGAAAAATATACGCCGACCCTGGTTTCCTGGAACGGGCGCGGCTTTGACCTGCCGGTACTGCACTACCGCTCGCTGCTGCATGGCATCCAGGCCCCGAGGTACTGGGAGACGGGCGACGATGACCAGGCTTTTCGCTGGAACAATTACATCAACCGTTTTCACCAGCGCCACACGGACCTGATGGACGTGCTGGCCGGCTACGAGATGCGCGCCGCCGCGCCCCTGGACGACATTGCCGCCATGCTGGGCTTTCCCGGCAAGATGGGCATGTCGGGCGGCAAGGTATGGGAGCGTTACCTGGCCGGCGATATCGAGGCGATCCGCAATTATTGTGAAACGGACGTGCTGAACACCTACCTGGTTTACCTGCGTTACCTGCTCATCAGCGGGCGCCAATCCGAGCAGGGATACCGGCAGGCATGCGAGCGCCTGAAACAGGTGCTGGCAGGGGAAGACAAACCGCATTTGACGGCGTTTCTCGAAGCCTGGGAAAGCGCGGAATAGCAAAGCGGGGACAGAATTATACGTAACGTCGTAAATCGCGCCACGTTCGTCATTCCT
>CAYOEQ010000127.1:0-6231 GCA_964402775.1 uncultured Enterobacteriaceae bacterium | reverse complement strand
CGACATAATCGGCTGAAACGACCAGGTCAATGTCCTCCGCATTGGCGCAAGGACTGTTCAAGGCCGGCATCGACAGGGAGACAAGCAACAACCAGGGGTGAATTCTGTTATTCATGACATGTATTCTGTATAACCGGGAGAGATAACCGGCTGTCTCGCCGCCGCTGCTGCATAGTTTGCAATGCCTGGCTGAACTCTGCGGTTTAAATTTGGGCCGATTTCCATTATAAGTGTGAACAGTGTACTGGATTCCGACTTCAGCCGGAATGACAACCACAGATATTTAACATGCAAAAGCGCCATAACATAGTCTTCCTCTGTTTCTGCGCCGCGTTTATCTGTTATATCGACCGGGTAAACATATCGGTCGCCATCATTCCCATGCAGGAGGCATTCGGCTGGTCGGACACCACCAAGGGGTTCGTGCTGTCCTCCTTTTTTATCGGCTACATGATCCTGCAGGCGCCCAGCGGCTGGCTGGCCAACAGGATCGGCGGCAAGATTGTTCTGGGCTTTGCCGTGTTGTCCTGGTCAATCTTTACCCTGCTGACCCCTGTCGCGGCATTGATATCGCTGCCCTTGCTGATTGCCGTCCGCATCGCCATGGGACTGGGTGAGGCGGCGATGTTCCCGGCCACATACAATTTATTCGCGCGCTGGGTGCCGGAGGCTGAACGCTCGCGTTCCGTCGGGATCATGGCCAGCGGAATACCCTTGGGCACCTTGTTTGCGCTGACTGCCACAGGCTGGATAGTGACGCGCTACGGCTGGCCCTATGCGTTTTATATATTTGGCTGGCTCGGCGTGGTCTGGGCCGCCGTCTGGTATTTCAAAGCGGCCAATTCTCCTGCCGAATATCCCGGCATATCCACAACGGAACTTGAGTTGCTTGCCTCCGCATCCGGGGACAAACAGGAACACGCCGGCATTCCCTGGAAAAAACTACTGTCACACAGGGCCGTACTGGTGATCTTCATTAATCACTTCTGTACCAACTGGGCGCTCTACCTGATGCTGGCCTGGCTGCCCAGTTACTTCCGCGACGTGCAGTCTCTCAGCGTTACCAGCGCAGGAATCTATTCTGCTGCGCCTTGGCTGACCATGTTTGTCATGATTAATATCAGCGGCTGGATAGCGGACTCACTGGTAAAACACGGTAACAGCATCACTTTCGTCCGCAAACTCATGCAGGCGTGCGGCCTGGCCGGTTCGTCCGTGTTTTTCCTGCTGGCGCCGTATGCGCACACCCCCTTAATCGCCTTGCTGGTGATGTGCGGCGCGCTAGCCTGCATCGCGCTGACGTTTTCCGGGTATGTCCCGAACTTTCTCGATATCGCGCCGCGTTATGGCGACGTGCTGCTGGGCATTTCCAATACGTTCGGCACCATTCCCGGTATCGTAGGCGTCGCCCTCACCGGCTGGCTGCTGGACCAGACCGGCAGTTACACCAGCATCTTCATCATTACCGCTGCCGTACAAATCCTGGGCGGTATCCTGTGGCTGCTGTTTGCCACGGGTGAGAAAATAATAAATTAGAGATGCTCTGAACAAGTCCATCCAGGACTTGTCAGAGGTTCCTTAGTTCTGCTTCAGCCCTCGGATTCACGTGCTCTGTTGCGCAATTTCCCCGAGGCCGCGCCTGACCAGCGCTTCCACCATGCTGCGCCGGTAGGCGCCGGTGGCGCGGAAATCGTCAATGGGGCGCGCTTCGTTTGCTGCGGCTACGGCCGCCGCGTTGATGATGGTCTCGTCCAGGGACTCGCCCTGCAGCAGGCTTTCCGCTTTCGGCGCGCGCATCGCCACCGGCGCCACCGCGCCCAGGGCGATACGGGCCTGTTCCACCTTGCCCTGCTCAAGCCTGAGCGTCATGGCGATACTGACGATGGAGATGGCATCGGCTTTGCGTTTACCCAGCTTGTAATAGAACCAGCGCTCGTCTTCGGCAGGTTGCGGGAACTCGATGGCCGCAAGCAGTTCATCCGGACGCCGGGCAGTCCTGCGCACGCCCTGGAAGAACTCCGCCAACGGCAGCGTGCGGCATCCGTGCGCGGCGCTTTGCAGTTCAACCGCGGCATCCAGCGCCAGCAGGGGAGGTGATATGTCGGCGGCCGCTGAGGCATCACAGATATTGCCCCCGACCGTAGCCAGGTTGCGGATGAGCGGTCCGGCAAACGCGACGCACATGGGCTGCATGAGGCCCTCGATTGCGCCGCCCGGACGCCAGTCGAGAAGGTGGGCAAAACTGACTCCCGCGCCCAGGCGGACGCGGCCGTTGTTTACGGAGATCGACTTCAGCTCCTCGACACCGGACAGGTCCACTACCAGGTCGGCGTCCAGCGGCGCCCGTTTCAGGTTCACCATGATATTGGTGCCGCCGGCTACGGGCACGATGCAGCCGTCGTGCGCCAGGGCCGCCAGCGCCTCGGATACGTTGCGGGGCCGGGTGAAATCGAAATCGTTAATCACGGATTGCGTCCCGCGATGAGCGCGGAAACCTGTTCCGGCGTCAGGGGCAGGTGAGTGACATCGACGCCCAGGGCGGCGGCCAGGGCATTGGCGACAGCACCTGTTGGAGGCGCTATGGGTGGTTCGCCGACACCCTTGATACCCATGATGCCGTCAACCGCAGGTTGCTCCACCAGGATGGTCTGCGTCGGCGGCATGTCTTCGGCAGATATCAGCAGGTAATCGGCGAAACTCGGGTTCAGCACCTTGCCGTCGACTTCCCGCAGTTCCTCCATCATGGCCAGGCCCAGTCCCATGGCGACGCCGCCTTCTATCTGGCCCTCGCAGCCGGTGGGGTTGACGGCCTTGCCCACGTCATGGACCGCGGCATAACGCTTGAGGTCGATCTCTCCTGTCGTCTCATCCACGGCCAGTTCCACCGCGTGGGCGCAGAAACTGGGCGCCGGGAAACCGCCGATGGGGTGTGCCTTGGTGGTAGGCGGCTGGTCGTCCAGCAGGGAGGACACGCCGACCATCGGGCCGCCGTGCTTCTTATGGCGGTTATAACAGATCTCCGCCAGGCCGATAGCGTTGCTCGGGTCGCCGCGCACAAAGACCCGACCGTCTTCCAGCACCATGTCATCCGGCGCGGCCTCCAGCCGCGCTGCGGCTTCCTCCAGGAGTTGCCGCTTCAGGTCAAGCGCCGCCTCGTAGGCCGAACGCGCGATGGTGAAGGTCATGCGGCTGCCGCCATGCCCGTGGTCCCAGGGCAGGTTATCGGTATCGCCCCGCGCAAGCCGGATGGAATCCGCCGGCACGCCCAGGCCCGCGGCCGCCATCTGCAGTACGCTGCTGGTCAGGCCGCCGGTGCCCATGTCCACACAACCGGAAATGAGCCGGAAAGTGGCGTCTTCGTTGGTCTCGATCAGCGTCTGGGTGCCCCAGGTGCCGCTGACCCACCAGTTGCAGGCCAGGCCCTTGCCGGCGCCGGGAGGACTGGGCTTGTCCCATTCCACCGCGTCCGCGGCCTTCTGCAGGCACTCCTTCAGGCTGACCGCCGCCAGCGGTTGTCCCGTGCAGGTGGCGTCCCCGTCTTCCCAGGCGTTCTTCAGCCGGAAGGACAGTCCGTCCATGCCGATCGCGCGCGCCACCTTGTCCATGTGGGTCTCCACCGCGAACGCCATCTGCGGACCCGACGGGCAGCGGATGGAACCCTTGGGCACGTTGTTGGTGTAGGTCACGAGCCCGGTAATTTCCAGGTTGGGTATGCGGTAGGGGCCGCCGGCCATCAGGCTGCCCAGGGCCGCGGTGTTGGGTCCGTAGGGACCGTAAGCGCCGGTGTTGAACAGCATGCGCACCTGGTGCGCAACAATCGCGCCATCGTTCATGACCCCGGTCTTGATGCTCACCTTTGACGGGTGGCGCAGCAGCATCGCGCCGGCCATCTCCTCGTCGCGGCTCAGGGTCATCTGCACCGGCAGTCCGGACCGTTCCGCCAGCAACACGACATACGGCTCAACCACGGGGAACAGCTTGCCGCCGAAACCGCCGCCGATGTGGGTGGGCACGACCTTGAATGTGCTGATGGGCCGTTTCAGCGCCTTGGCCAGGTAGCTGCGCACGGCGAAGGGCTTTTGCGTGGTGGTCCAAATCGTAATGCGTCCCGTGGGGTCGGACATGGCCGTGGCGCTGTGGGGCTCGATGGCGCCGGAATGGGCCTCGGGCGTGTGGTAGGTCCCCTCGATAACCTGGTCCGACTCCGCAAAACCCTGTTCCACGTCACCGTCGCCGAATTCCAGCCGGTAGCACAGGTTGCCCTTGCGTTCCGACTCCCAGTCCAGTTGGTAGGCTTCCGGGTCCTCGTGCACCAGCGGCGCATCCTCGGACATTGCATCTTCCGGGTCGAATACCGCGGGCAGTTCCTCGTATTCGACCTTCACCAGCGCAGCCGCTTCCCGCGCCGCATCCGGAGTTATGGCAGCGACCGCGGCCACCGGTTCACCCAGGTAACGCACCTTTTCGAGGGGGAAGACGCGTTGGTCCTGCAGTTCGTAACCGTAGTATCCCATCTCGATGTCCCGACCGGTGACTACCGCCCTGACGTCCGGGTGGTTTACTGCTGCCGACGTATCGATGGACAGGATGTTGGCGTGCGGCAACGGACTGCGCACCAGCGCGCCGTAAACCATGCGCGGCAGGCGCACGTCTTCGGCGTAGATCGCGCTGCCGGTGACCTTTTCCACCGCGTCGGCGCGCACCATGCGAGCCCCGATGGCGTCATCGTTGCCGTTGGCGGCCAGCGTATCGAGCGTCCCATCACGCAATGCCCGCGCCGCGTCGAAGATCTTGGTGTAGCCGGTGCAGCGGCACAGGTTGCTGGATATCGCCACCCGGACTTCCTCTTCGTCCGGCCCGGGGACGCGGCTGAACAGGTCTTTCAGGGACAACGCCATGCCCGGCGTGCAGAAACCGCACTGGATGCCGCCGCACTGGACCATGGCCTGCTGCACCGGGTCCAGCGCCCCAGGCTTGCCCAACCCCTCTATAGTGGTGATTTCCCGCCCTTCGGCCTGCAGCGCCAGCACCATGCAGGAGTTTACCGCGTTACCGTCCAGCAGCACCGTGCAACTGCCGCAGTCCCCGGTGCCGCAGCCTTCTTTCGTGCCGGTCAGGCCCAGGTCGATGCGCAGGGCATCGAGCAGGCGGGTGCGCGGGGTGATGTCAATGGCCTCGGTACGGCCGTTGACGGTGAAGTTCAGCGCTTTTTTTTTCATTGCAGGTATCTGCGCACCGCCTGCAGCACCAGCGGCCAGGTCGTGCTGTCCGGGTTGATGACTTCAAAGTGGCCGGCCTCAGGGGCCATCACCCGGTCTATCGTTTTGTCGCCGATCGCCCGGGCGGCGGTGACATAGGCTTCACCGAAAGGCGTCCAGTCCGTGTCGTGCACACCCATCAACGCGGTGTGCCCGACGCCGATCGGGGCCATGCGCGCCGGCTCGGCATAGGCGTAGCGGTCCGGATGGTCGGCCGGCGATCCGTGCATCAGCCTGTCGATCACGTTATCGCAGGTGCCCTGCTGGTGCAGTTGCGTGAGCGCCGCAGCCGGCGCCAGCGCCACGACACCGGCCGGAATCAACGGATCGGCCAGGTACAAATCGTGGTCCGAAGGAATTTTTGCCCGCGCCCCGGCCCACAGCGACAGGTGCCCGCCGGCGGAATGTCCCATCACGACCACCCGGGTAACGTCGAGCGGATAATCCGCGGCCAGGGTCTTCACAAAATCGATGCCCGAGCCGATGTCAAGCAGGAGGCCCGGATAGGTTCCGCCGGGGTTGCCTACCCGGCGGTATTCCAGGTTCCATACCGCGATGCCCTCGTCCCGGAGCGCCCAGGCCAGGGGCCGGGTGGTGGTGATGTCATACATGGCCAGCCAGCAACCGCCGTGAATGAACACGACAACGGGGAACGGGCCATCACCCTCAGGGACATGCAGTTCGCCGAATTGCAGAGGATCATCGCCATAGGCGATCTTCGTGCCCGGCTCACCGGCAGACAGTTCTGCGAGCAGGTCCTCCACTGTCATGATATCAGCCTGTGCGGCGAATAGCCCTGAGCACAGCCACAGAACCAGCGCGCCAAGTCTGTATTTCAGATTCATCGCTTCCTCTCCTCGTATTCAGCAACACGTTAACATATCACGGCAAACCGTTCGAACGCCAACCAGCATGCAGTTATATTACTATCATTTTATGTTACTTTCTTTTGTCATAATCCCCGTATATGATT
>CAYOEQ010000126.1:0-6295 GCA_964402775.1 uncultured Enterobacteriaceae bacterium | reverse complement strand
TCGATGACTCAGGGATGCGCCTGGTGAAACTGCTGCCCGGCGTCACGGAAGACGAAGTGAGGGAGAAGACTACGGCAGAGTATAAGTCGTGATTCCGCTTTTGCCACAGAGGACACAGAGATCACAGAGTAAATAGAGCTTCTTTATCAACAACTCGTATATCCTGTACATCCATGTTTAACCTGGCCTTCGACCCCGTCCTCAATCTCATTTCCGCTTTGATCCTCGGCTACGTATTTGTGCTGGCGGGACTGCACAAATGCAGGGCGCCGGCGGAGTTCGCGACCACCTTAATGAATTACAAAATTCTGCCGGAGAGCCTGGCCCGCCAGGGTGTCTACCTGGTTCCGGTAGCTGAAATCATGACCGGGGTTGCCTTGCTGATACCCGCCACGGCGACGCTGGCGGCTTTCTCGGCAGGCACACTGCTGTGTATCTACATCGCCGCCATAGGCATCAACCTGCTGCGCGGCCGGCGCAATATTGACTGCGGTTGCGGCGGCCCGGCCCAGAAACAGACCATCAGTGAATGGATGATCGTGCGCAACGGACTGCTGCTGGGTCTTGCTTATATCGCCGGCTGCCAGACGTTGCCGCGCCCGCTGCTCTGGTTCGACTGGTTGACAGTCATCCTGGCAACCGTCATGGGATGCCTGTTCTACAATATCATCAACCAGTTGCTGGTGAATAAAGACCTGCTGAAATTACTGAATCGCGAGGAATACCATGCTTGAAGCGCTGATCGTCTCCAACCTGCTGCTCTGGATCATCGTGGTGATACTGGGCGTGATGGTATTCGCCCTGGTCAGGCAGATCGGCGTGCTGTACGAGCGGGTGGCCCCGGCCGGCGCCCTCATGGTAAACCAGTCACTACGGCCCGGAGACGCAGCCCCGGAAATGGAATTATTGACTGTCGAGAATAAAAAAATCCGCGTCGGCGGCGTGCGCGAGCCTGCTCGCAGCCTGTTGCTGCTTTTTCTCGCGCCAGATTGCCCGGTGTGCAAGACCCTGCTGCCGGTGCTGTTCTCCGCGCACAAGGAGGAAAACGGCTGGCTGGACATCGTGCTGGCCAGCGACGGGCCTGCCGAGCAACACCGCAAGTTCATCGAGCAACAGAAGCTGTCACGCTTCGATTACGTGCTGTCGGAAATCCTCGGCCGCAGCTACGGCGTGGGTAAACTGCCCTACTCGGTGCTCATCGATGAGCAGGGCAAGGTCGTCACCATGGGCATCATCAATTCCAGGGAACACCTGGAGAGCCTGTTCGAGGCGAAGGAACGGGGCGTCGCCTCGATCCAGGAGTACGTGAAAAAGTATCATACATCTGACCCCAAATCTTTTTCAACATAATCAAGTACTTCATACAACACATCCGTGTCGCCGACGTGGTTCGCCAGCATAAGGATTACCTTGGCATTGACCTTATGACTCTGCTCGGTCGTCAGTCCCTCGTGCAGTTCTATCAGGCGGGCGTAAAAATCATCCGGGTCGGCAACGCCGAGTTCTGTCCGGAGGCTCACCCTTCCAGCGCCTCCCACATCTCGGAATCCCGTTCCGCGGTCCAGATCTGCGGGTCGGCAATGCCCGAGGCGATGTCGTAGGCGCGCGCCACGTCAAACGGCAGGCAGTGGTCGAAGATCACCCAATCGCCGAATTCCGGTTTCAGGGCCGAATAGGTTTCCTTGTAAATTTCTTTCAGGTCCTTTCCCTGTTTCTGCCCTGCCTCCACTGAACGGTACATGGCGGTGACGAAGGCGCGCGTGCCGTCTATGCCTTCGCGTATGGTTTCCGGCGTCACCAGGGCGTCGCCGCGTCCCGGCACCAGGGCCCGTGGTTTCAGCGCGGTGATGTTGTCAAGGGTGGCGGGCCAGTCCAGCAGGTAGGCATCGCCGGTATAAGGCGTGGCCCCGTACTCCACCAGGTCGCCGCTGAACAGCACCCGCTCCTCAGGCAGCCACACCACGGTATCGCCCTTGGTATGGCCGCGTCCCAGTTGCATGATCCTCACTTCCGTATCGCCCATCCACAGGGACATCTCCCCGGTAAAGGTTATCGTCGGCCAGGTCAGGCCGGGAATGGTCTCATACCCGTTGAACAGCCTCGGGAACCGTTCAAATTCCGATTTCCAGTCCTGTTTCCCGCGCTCGACAATGAGGTCGTATGTATCCCGGCTGGATATGATGTGTTCCGGCTCGTAGGCGGCGGCGCCCAGCACCCGCACCGCGTGGTAATGGGTCATCACCACGTATTTCACGGGTTTGTCCGTGACCGACCGTATTTTTTCCAGCACCCGTTCGGCCATCAGCGGCGTGGCCTGCGTATCGATAACCATAACGCCGTCGTCGCCGATGATCACGCCGGAATTCGGATCGCCTTCGGCGGTATATGCGTAGGCGCCGTCCGCCAGCCGGCTGAACGTCACCTGTTTCTCGCCAAGGTCCGCCTTGGAAGCGAATTCTTTGACCATGTTTATCTTATCCTCTGTTGAGTCTGATTGCGGGGAGCGTATTGTAGTACCTGGGAATGACTGCCGCAATGATTTACAACATCTTGCCGCATTTATTGACTATGAAGGCGGTTCGGCTAGACTGAGACATCCGACACGGCAAAAAGGTGAACACAATGGGGAACAACAGGTTGCAGAACAAGGTCGCCATCGTAACAGGTTCGGGCCAGGGGATCGGCGCGGCCATTGCCCGGGTTTTTGCGCAGGAAGGCGCGCGGGTCGTCGTGGCGACGCGCACTGAGAAAACCGGCAGGGAGACGGTCGAGCAAATCAGGGCAGAGGGCGGCGATGCAATCCTTGTCGGCGCCGATATCGGCACGGTCAGCGCAATAAACAGGGTCGTGGACACGGCGCTGGATACCTACGGGCAGATCGATATCATGGTACATAACGCCGCTTCATTCCTGGGCGGAATGATCGAGGAATACAAGGACGAAGACCTGGACACGGTGCTGGCGGTAAACCTGAAAGCCTGCTTCCGCCTGACCCACGCCTGCATCCCCCACATGAGAAAACAGGGGGGAGGCCGCATATTGGTTACTTCGTCCGTCACCGGCCCGAGGGTCGCCATGCCGGGCACGTCCTACTATGCCGCGTCCAAGGCGGGAGTGAACGGCTTCATCCGCACCGCCGCCGTTGAACTTGCCGCGGACAACATTACCGTGAACGGCGTTGAACCGGGGTTTATCCTGACCCCGGCCATGGACCTGCTCGCCGACGAGAACGCCCGGGCGGAAATGGCCCGCTATATCCCCAAAGGCGAGCTGGGGGAACCGAATGACATCGCCTATGCCATGCTCTACCTGGCCGGCGATGAAGCCAAATACGTCACGGGCCAGACCCTGGTTGTGGACGGCGGCTCGACACTGCCGGAAAGTCCCGTGTACATGAACGAAACGGAAGGGGTGCAGACCTTGCAGGGGTCGTGACCGGCAAAGCCAATAGTGATGAACGCTGGATGCGGCGGGCGCTGGACCTGGCCGAACGCGCCCGGTCGGAGGGCGAAGTCCCGGTGGGCGCCGTCCTGGTCATGGACGATGACTGCATCGGCGAAGGCTGGAACCGTCCCATCTCGGCCCATGACCCGACAGCCCATGCAGAGATCGCGGCGTTACGCGCCGGGGCCGCGCGTATGGACAACTACCGCCTGCCCGGCGCCACGTTATACGTGACCCTGGAACCCTGCGCCATGTGCGCCGGCGCCATCATCCTGGCCCGTATCAAACGCGTGGTCTATGCCGCCACCGACCCCAGGTCGGGCGCCGCCGGCAGTGTGTTCAACATTCTTCAATCCGCACAGTTGAACCACCGCGTCGAACTGGTCTCCGGGATACTGGAGCAGGAAGCCGCGACGCTGTTGCAGACGTTTTTCCGGGAACGGCGCTGACCCGCGTCGCTTGAGACAGAATGTGCCTGTCCCTTTTTGAATAACGCCCTCAAACGAAGTAGTATCGGTACCAAATGGCAGATCCCCGGTTTCACACCCTGCTCCTGCAACTCAGTGAGCAACTGATACAACAACATAAAATGCTGGTCACGGCCGAGTCCTGCACCGGCGGCGGCATCGCCTATGCCATCACGGAACTGCCGGGCAGTTCCGAATGGTTCGAGCGCGGGTTCGTCACCTATTCCAACCCGGCCAAGCAGGAGCAGTTGGGCGTGCCCCATGAACTGATCGCCAGGCACGGGGCCGTCAGCGAACAGGTAGCCGCGGCCATGGCGGTGGGCGCCCTGCAGCACAGCCATGCAGATTTCAGCGTGGCGGTGACCGGGATAGCCGGCCCTGACGGCGGCACAGAGGAAAAACCGGTCGGCACCGTCTGTTTCGGCTGGGGGCAGCGCGGCGCCGGGGCCAGGACCGCGCGCATAGTCTTCGACGGCGACCGCCGGCAGGTACGTGAGCTCTCCATCCTGACAGCCCTGCAAGGCCTGGCGGACCAAGTAGAAAACTCGGGGTCAGAGTAAGTGTCGCAAGAATTTTTACTCTGACCCCTGATATCACTCAAACACCAATGAAAAGACTGTTCTTCGCCCTCTGGCCCGATGACGAAGTACGCGCAAAACTCCTTGATAAAGCCCGGTTGTTACCCATCAACACAGGCCGGCGCGTGCCGCCGGAAAACTTCCATATCACCCTGGTGTTCCTGGGCAACGTGGAGGAGCATACCATCTCCGAACTCACCGATGGGGCGCAAGCCTTGAGCATCCCCGGCTTCAGTCTGCAGATAAACCACGGCGGGTGGTGGAAAAAGGCAAAAGTCGCCTGGCTGGCGCCCGCATACACGCCCGAACCGTTACTGGAACTGGTGAGGCAACTCAATCACCAGGCCAGGTTAGCGGGCCTCCCCGTCGATGAACGGGATTACAGCCCCCACCTGACTATCGCCCGCAAACTTTCCCGCCCGCTCAAATCATGTACGCTCGAACCGGTCCACTGGGACATCAGGGAATTCTGCCTGGTCGAGTCCGTGACCCATGAGAAGGGGGCAAGATACCGGGTAATGCAATCCTGGGCGCTGGCTTGATTAGAATGTACGGGTTATATGGGTGTCCTGCAGATACTCAACGTCTAAATGATGCAGCATATTCATCATATTGATGCTATACTGGCGCCGAGATAATTTTTTCAGGATAACGGCAAGATGAATCAGACACTACACCAGGACACAGGCCCCGGCTGTCATATTGAGGGTATTGATATCCCCGCAGCGGTGTTCTCGGATCGGAACTCTCTCATTCAGGCCGCTCGTAAAGGTCTGCCGGGCGAGGTGATCAGGCAGGCGGTGAGTGTTCTGGGGTACCGCGAAGTGTTCGTCCGCCTGCTGGAAACGACCGGAGGAAACCTGAACCGGTATTATCGCCGCAAGGCGCTCAGTCCGGTCCAGTCCGAAGCGTTTCTTGACATGTTGTATGTCTTTGCCAGGGCCATTACGGTCTTCGGCGATATCGGCAGTGCGCGCGAATGGCTGGAGACAGCCCTCCCGGCCCTGGGCGGGCACAGCCCCCTGGAAATGTGCGACACCTTTGCCGGCCGCGCGATGGTGCAGGGCGCCTTGAACAAGATAGAGTACGGCGAATTCGCCTGATGCGGCTGTACCGCATCTGCCCTGAAAACCTGTTGGAAAATTACGGCGGGCGGGGGGCAAGCTACCAGGATGGAGGCCGCTGGAACAGGGCAGGTTTGCCGGTCCTGTATTTTGCCTGTTCCGCCAGTGTGGCCATGCTGGAGATGGCCAACTACCTGCGTTCACCCGGACTGGTTCCGAAAAGCTATCGTCTTGGCATCTTTGAGACCGGCGATATCGGCTATGAGCAGTGGGGGACTGAAGACCTGCCTGCGCGCTGGAACGATTATCCATACCCCGCCGCGACCCAGGCGCTGGGTAGCCGCTGGCTCCAGGCAACAACCTCGGCGCTGCTACTTGTGCCGAGCGCCGCAATACCGGCTGGACTGGAGAATATTGCCCTGGTCAATCCCGTACATCCCGATGCGCGGCAGTTGAAGCTGGTTTCTGTTGAAAAAGACATCTTCAACAAGCGGGCGTTTTCGCCTGAGAATTGAACAGACTCGCATATTCATGCCGTTTACGGCAATTGCGGCAATTGGGGTCAGGTCGCACAATGCACATGCGGAACCATGGGGGGCAGGCTGACGGGGGCGTCGGAACATCTTGACAAATCTTAAATAGAATTTTAGATTTGTCAAGATGTACAAAAATCGGCATCTTTTCAAACCCCTTACTACGGCCTTAACTCAATTTCCGGCGGTCTTGATTACCGGCCCGCGGC
>CAYOEQ010000125.1:0-6342 GCA_964402775.1 uncultured Enterobacteriaceae bacterium | reverse complement strand
CGATGGCGCGCAGGACCATTTCCTTTGCCGGAGAGTAGCCGCCTATCAGTTCGATGATGATTTCCACTTCCGGGTCATCGACCGCGGCAAATCCGTCATCGGTAATCCGCCCTACCTGGTCCAGTCCCTGGATTGCGCCGGCGTCGTATTCCTTTGCCGCAGCGTGACTGATGACCACCTCCCTGCCGGCGCGGCGCGCGATCTCATGAGCGTTCCGGGTCAATACCGTGACGACGCCTCCGCCGACCGTGCCCAGGCCGAGCAACCCTGTTTTTATCGGTTTCATTGTCCTGTATCTCTCTGTATTTCTGTTATTCGTTGTCGTTTTCGCTGACGCGCACCGTTACCACGTCCATGCCGTGATACTGCTGGTGGCGCACGGAGGATGCGAAGTGTTGCAATAGACGGAGCGAGATTTCATGCCCGTCCCGCGCCTCGGCATGGTCTCCCAGCAACCTCATCTGGTCTTCCAGGTTCTCCTCACCGATAGCCGAGACAAACTCCACTTCCATCACCGGGCCGTCATTGGTAACCGTTACCAGCAGACTCCTCAGCTCGCCGGTGGCTGCTTCATCATGCCCCTCCGAGAGACACAACAAGGTCTCTTCACCAATCAGGAACAGGCGCTCGATTGCCGCTTCGCTCCAGCCAAGGCGCAGCGCCTGCTGGCGCAGGAAATCTTCCAGCCTGGGCAGTACCCTGGGATCCAGCGCCGTTACTTTACTATAACGGCGCGGGCCGGTCAGTTCCATGATTATGGTCAACAGGATAACCGCCAGGCCGCCGACGGTCATGCCGTTACCCAGCAAGCCGCCCCAGGTCTCGCCCAGCATATCTGCAAAAACAGCCTGGTTATGAAAACCCACTCCAAGCCAGAATGCCAGTCCGATCACCGCCGCCTTGCGGTAGTCGATGCCGTCCTGGACTACCATTTTCATACCCTGGACGAAAACCAGCGCCATTGACACGGCCAGGTAAGCAGCAATGACGGGTCCGGGAATGGCCAGCAGGACTGCCGTAAGCTTGGGCAGGAATGCCAGTATCAACAGGCTTAACCCGATGCATAACCCCAGCCTGCGGGCAGCCACTCCGGTATGCCGGATAAAGGAATTGCCTGCCGGATCGCTTTTGACCGGTATTGTACCGGTGAGGCCGGCAAGGAGGTCGCCCAGGCCGTTCGCCGTCAGTCCTTCCTGCACCGCGCGGAAATCGACGGAATGGGGGCTGCGCCGGGATGCCCGTTGAACCGCGACCCCGGCATTGATGTCCCCCATGGTGTTGGCCAGGGAGACGAACAGGAATGCCGGCAACAGTATCCAGAAGTCAGCGCCGAGATTCAGGCTGAAGCGCGGCCTCCCGGCCGCGGGAACGTCCACCCAGGGGGCATCCAGCACCAAACCGCCCTGGTACATGCCGAGATACGCGGCGGCCGCACAGCCTGCAACCAGCGCGATAACCGGCGCCCAGAGACCCAGCACGCCTTTTGCGCCGAATACCAGCGCCACCAGCACAAGCAGGGTGATTGCCGCAATACCCGGCGCAGCCATGGGAGGCGCGTCTGCGGGCGCGTGGGTCAGCATGTCGAAAGCGACGGGCATGACGGCAAACGCGATCAGCATCAGCACCATGCCGGATACCATCGGCGTGATCACGCGGCGCAACCATGACAGCTTCGATGACAGCAGCAACTGGAACAGCGCCGACACGATGACCAGGTTCATCATGAGCGCAACCCCCCCTGCGGACAGCGCCATGATGCAGACTGCGATGGAGGTGGCTGCGCTGGTGGAAATGAGCACGTGGCCGGCGCCGATGAATCCCGTTCGAAAGGATTGTATTAGCGTTATGAGCCCGCAAACCAGTAACGCGGCGAAGATCGACCAGGACAGGTACTGCGCGTCCAGGCCGGCTGCCCGGATTATAATGACCGGCACCAGCACCACCGTCGGAAAGACCAGCAGGGCCGCCTGGATTCCCAGGCCGAGGTTGAGAGGAAATGGAGATCGCTCGCCGGGTTCGTAGCGTATTTCTGCCGGGCTGGATGTATCGTGTATATGCATTGTTCTCACTCCGCAATGATTGCCTGCTGCCACAGCGCTTGTAGAATGCCGGAGACAGGTCATAAAACCGTTCCGGGCCGTAACCGGATATTTTACATGGATACAGGGGGAACGGGGACAGATTCAGGGGCGGACGGGGACAGATTTAAAATCTGTCCCCTGGAACATCCTCAAGTTTCACGTATACTTGAACCATGTCGAGAGTCGCAACAATCCAGATGGTTTCCACGGATAACCTGGACGCCAACCTGGCGCAGGCTGCCGACCTGGTCCGGGAAGCGGCTGACCAGGGCGCCGGGTTTGCCCTGTTACCGGAATATTTTCCCATTATCAGTGACGATGAAACGGCAAAAATCGGCATCGGGGAAGCGCCGGGGAAAGGCCCCATCCAGGAATTCCTTGCCGCCCAGGCCAGGGATAACCGGCTCTGGCTGATGGCGGGCACTTTTTCCTTGCAAAGCGGTGAAGCAGACCGTGTGTACAATACCTGCCTGCTGTATAACCCGGACGGTGTCCGCACCCATCGCTACGACAAGATGCACCTGTTCGACGTACAGGTGGGGGACGAGGAAAAAGAGGTTTACAATGAATCCGACACCATCGTCCCGGGCCGCGACACGGTGGTGGCGGAAACGCCGCTGGGCAGGATCGGCATGACCGTATGTTACGACCTGCGGTTTCCCGAACTGTATCGCGCACTGTCCAGGCAGCAGGCGGAGATCATTACAGTGCCGTCCGCATTTACCTATGCCACCGGGAAACGCCACTGGGAGCTGTTTTTACGGGCCAGGGCGGTGGAAAACCTCTGTTATGTCATTGCATCCAACCAGGGCGGCCAGAATACGGAGACCCGGCGCACCTGGGGTCACAGCATGATCATCGATCCATGGGGTGATATCCTGTGCAGCCTGGAGGAAGGGCCGGGCGTTGCCTGCGCCGACATCGACCTCTCCAGGGTACATGAGCTGAGACAGTCATTCCCGGCGCTGGAGCACAGGGTGATTGGAAATGGCAGGGGACAGATATAAAATCTGTCCCCGGATATAAGTCCGCCCCCGGATAATACTGATGAGCCAACAACTGGAAACAGCCTCCCGGCAACTGCTCAGCCCGACCGGGATTGAGCGCCGGGATATCGAAAAAACCCTGGACCAGATGATCGTCAATGACATCGATTACGCCGACCTGTATTTTGAATATGCCCAGGCCGAGTCATGGGTGCTGGAAGAGGGCATCATCCGGGAAGGCGCCCACAGCATAGACCAGGGGGTGGGAGTCAGGGCCGTCAGCGGCGACAAGAGCGGCTTTGCCTATTCGGATGAGATTATCCTGCCGGCACTGACCGATGCGGCCAAGGCAGCGCGGGCAATCGCCCGCAGCGGCGGCACACACACATTGCAGGCCTGGCAAAACCGCAATATCGCTCCGTTATATACCGGCAACAACCCGCTCGACTCGATACCCTCAGGCGACAAGATCGCCTTGCTGCAACGGATCGATGCGGAGACCCGCAGCAGGGACTCCAGGGTAAAACAGGTTATCGCCGGCCTGAGCGCCGCTTGGTCCGCAGTGCTGGTCGCCGGCAGCGACGGCGTATATTGCGGAGATATCAGGCCGCTGGTCAGGCTCAACGTCAACGTCATCGTCGAACATAACGGCAGGCTGGAAAAAGGCGGCGCCGGTGGCGGCGGACGCTTCGGTTATGAATACTTCCTTAAGGACGAAATCGTCTCCGGTTACATCGAGGATGCCGTGACACAGGCGCTCAACAACCTGGAGGCAGTGCCGGCGCCGGCGGGCGCCATGACGGTGGTGCTGGGACCGGGCTGGCCGGGAATCCTGTTGCACGAGGCCATAGGCCACGGGCTTGAAGGCGACTTCAACCGCAAGGGCACATCCGCTTTCAGTAACCGGATAGGCCAGCGGGTCGCCGCCGAGAGCGTTACCGTGGTGGATGACGGAACCATCGAGAACCGGCGCGGTTCGCTGACCGTCGACGATGAGGGCACGCCCACGGAATCCACCACCCTGATAGAAAGGGGCATCCTCAAAGCCTACATGCAGGACAAGCTGAATGCCGGGTTGATGGGCATGAAGCCCACCGGCAACGGGCGGCGGGAATCATACGCCCACCTGCCCATGCCGAGAATGACCAATACCTACATGCTGGGGGGAGAGCATGACCCTGAAGAAATAATCGGGTCGGTACAGAAAGGGGTGTATGCCTCCCAGTTCGGCGGCGGGCAGGTGGATATCACCAACGGCAAGTTCGTATTCAGCGCCAGCCAGGCCCGGCTCATCGAAAACGGCAAGCTGACCGCTCCCGTCAAGGGCGCGACGCTGATCGGCAACGGGCCGGACGTATTGACCCGCGTATCCATGACCGGGAACGACATGCAACTGGATAGCGGCATCGGCGTGTGCGGGAAAGACGGCCAGTCGGTCCCCGTCGGGGTGGGACAGCCGACAATCAGGATTGACGAATTGACCGTAGGTGGAACGTCTACATGAGTTTCTTGCAGGGGACGGACCCCATTATCCCCACAGTGGCATGAGTGACCTGTTCAAAATCCGGGGCTTTTTTCCCTATGTCTGTATGCTGTTCCTGAACGCCTTCGTGGACCTGGGGCACAAGATCACCATACAGAATACCGTTTTCAAGACCTACGAGGGCGATGCCCTGATTATTCTGACGGCCATCGTCAACGCCCTGATCCTGCTGCCGTTCATCCTGCTGTTCACCCCCGCCGGTTTCCTGGCGGACAAGTTCCCGAAAAACAGGGTGATGCGCACCACCGCCTGGGGCGCCGTCGTCCTCACCAGCCTGATTACCCTGTTCTACCACCTGGGATGGTTCTGGGCCGCGTTTGCCATGACGTTCCTGCTGGCGGTGCAAAGCGCGTTTTACTCACCTGCGAAGTACGGCTACATCAGGGAAATTGCCGGCAAGGAACGGCTGGCGCGCGCCAACGGCGTGGTGCAGGCAACCACAACCACCGCCATCCTCACCGGCACCTTCGCATTTTCAATCTCGTTCGAGATGTTCCTGGCCGACGTGGTTTTTTCCACCAAGGAGGAGGTGATGCTCGCCATCAAGGCTACCGGCTGGTTCCTGATCGCCGGCGCGCTGGTGGAGCTGATGCTGTCCTACCGCCTGCCCACCGTGCATGAACCGGACAAGAACCTGCGCTTTGACTGGGTCAAATACCGCACCGGCCGTTACCTTGCCGAAAACCTGAACGCGGTCAGGTCCCGCGAGGTGATATTGCTGTCCATCATCGGGCTGGCAATTATGTGGTCTATCGGCCAGGTGCTGCTGGCGGCGTATCCTTCTTTTGCCAAAGACAACCTGGGTGTAACCGACGTCAGGATTATCCAGGGCACGCTGGCCTGCGCCGGTATCGGCATCATGCTGGGCTCCCTTATCGCCGGCAGGATCTCGAAAAACTATATCGAGATCGGCCTGATACCGATCGGCGCGGTAGGGGTGGCTGTGTGCCTGTTCATCCTGCCGGGGCTCAACAGCGTACCGGCCCACGCCATCAATATCCTGCTGCTGGGCATGCTCAGCGGCCTGTTCATCATCCCGCTCAACGCCTTGATCCAGTTCCACGCGGGCGAACGCATCCTGGGCAGGGTACTCGCGGGCAACAGCCTCATCCAGAACGTGGTAATGCTGAGCTTCCTGGTGCTGACCGTGCTGTTTTCCATGAGGGGTATCAGCAATCTGCTGTTTCCGCTGTTGACGGTTGTTGCCCTGGGCGGAGCGGTATACACGGTGTATAAACTGCCGCAGTCCCTGGTGCGGCTGCTCATGACCATGATGCTTGGCGAGACGTATCACCTGACAGTGGAAGGCTTCAAGAATTTTCCCGACACGGGTGGGGTGTTGATGACGGGGAGACGTCTGCGCAGGACTCTCTGGCCTTTTGTGCAGATGGCGGCCCCGCGCCAGATCCGCTTCGTAGTGGACGAAAAAGCGTATACAGGATGGCACAAAAAATTACTTTTCAACCTCTTCCGGGCAGTGCCCGGGGCGCCGGACCTGGCGACTCGCCAGACTATTATCGAGTTGCTGGAAGCCGGTGAGGTAGTCTGCCCCTGGTTCGTGGAAACCCTGGAGAACGCCGGCGGACTGGCGAACTTGCGTAATATCGACAACAAATCCGGCCGCTGGGCGGAATTGCCCTTCAGCTTCGGTATGAAAGACGGCAGGAAACCATCGGTAGATTACATCGTTATTACTTTTGAAAAACCTGTAAGTTAAGGGGACGGGGACGGA
>CAYOEQ010000124.1:3595-6366 GCA_964402775.1 uncultured Enterobacteriaceae bacterium | reverse complement strand
GGGCACCCTGGACCGCACCGAGTTGTTTGAAGTGCTGCGCCGCCTGCACCAGGCCCGGGCGCAACGCATAGAAGCCAGTTCCCATTACCGGGTGGCGCGCGCCCGGCTGGCGCGTCTCACCGGGTCGGACCACGATAAACTGGCGCCCACCTCCCTGGCGAAAATGGAGACGGCCACTCCGGCCAACCTGGATTATGCGCTGAACCAGGCTGAGACCCAGTCTCCCTCCCTGCTGCAGGCGCGCATGCGCCTGGAGGCCGCGGAGGGTGAACTGGATTTCGCCAAGGCCGAACTCTGGCCCACGCTGAGCCTGGAGGTGAACGCCAGCGCCGGGCATTTCGGGTCGATCGACACCCGCGATATCGTCGGTGGCGTCAACCTGTCGGTGCCGGTGTATGAAGGCGGCCTGAAACGCTCACGGTTGCGCGGCGCCCGGCTGGCGGTGGAGACCGCGCGCCGGGAATTGACCGCGGAACGGGAACTGGTCGATATCGAGGTACGCTCCAACTGGGACCTGCTGCAGGGTCTGATTAACTCCCTGCGGGAATTCGAGGCAGCCGTCGCCGACATGGAGGAAGTGGTGGAACTGACCGGCAGCAAGCTGGACGTGGGCCGCGCCACTTTCGTGCAGCACATCGAAGCCCGCCAGGACGCCCTGGACGTTGAATACGAACTCCTGGACGGCCGCCTGCGCCTGGAAGAGACCCGCATAGAACTGCTGCGCGTCCTGGCGAAACTTAATCCCTGAGAGTAAGGAGTCCCTTCGGGACGAAGTGTCTCACTGGATTCCCGCTTTCGCGGGCATGACGGTGGGACGTCCTGCGGCCCCCGTCTATTTAGAAAAAACAAGCGTCGCGTTCGTCCCCCCAAACCCGAAGCTGTTGGACATCACCGTATTCAGCCCGGCGTTGTCGATGCGCTCCAGGGCGATGGGGACGCCTTCCGCATCCGGGTCCAGGTTGCGGATGTTGGCGGACTTGCAGACAAAATCATGCTTCAGCATCAGCAGGGTGAAGATGGCCTCGTTGACGCCCGCGGCGCCGAGGCCGTGCCCTGACAGGGCCTTGGTCGAACTGACCGGCGGGATGCCGTCCCCGAACACCGTCCGGATGGCGCCCAGTTCGCCCGTGTCGCCTGCCGGCGTGCTGGTCGCATGGGCGTTGATGTAGTCAACCGGGTCCGTGACGTTCGCCAGCGCCATTTCCATGCAGCGCGCCGCGCCTTCGCCCGAGGGCTTGACCATGTCGAAGCCGTCGGAGGTGGCGCCGTAGCCGGTGAGCTCCGCATAGATCTTCGCATTCCGCTCCAGCGCGTGTTCATACTCCTCCAGGACGACGATACCGCCGCCGCCGGAGATGACGAACCCGTCCCGGTCCTTATCGAAAGGCCGGGACGCATGCGCCGGGTCGTCGTTATACTTTGACGACAGCGCGCCCATGGCGTCGAACAGCAGGGTGCCGGTCCAGTGGATCTCGTCGCCGCCGCCGGCAAAGATGATGTCCTGCTTGCCGGACTGGATCAGTTCATAACCGTTGCCTATGCAATGGGCGCTGGTGGCGCAGGCGGAGGCAATGGAATAGTTGATCCCCTGGATCCTGAAGGCCACCGCCAGGCAGGCGCTGGCCGTGTTCGCCATGACCCGGGGCACCATCGTCGGCCCGACCTTGCGGGCGCCCCGGGTGCGCAATATGTCCGCCGCGGCGACCATGTTCTCGGTGGAGGTGCCGCCGGTGCCCACGATCAGGCCGGCGCGCGGGTTGGATACCTGGTCTTCATCGAGGTTTGCATCGGCAATCGCCTCCTGCATCGCCAGGTAGGCGTAAGCGGCGGCGTCGCCCATAAACCGTTTCTGTTTCCGGCCGATCAGCGCATCCAGGTCAAGGTTGATGGGGGCGTAAAGGTGGGACCGGAAGCCCAGGTCGGCATATTCCTGCGAATGCGCCACGCCGCCCGCCGCCGTTTTCAATGCGTTGAGGACTGCTGCCTGACTGTTTCCTATACTGGATTTGATACCGAGACCGGTAACGACTACACGTTTCAACATATTACCCTTAACACCTTACTCAAACTTCACAATTCCTGGAATAACCCCACCCGCAGGTCTTTTGCCGAATAGGTCTCGGTGTCGTCGACGTACATGTAGCCGTCGGCGACTCCCATAACCAGGCTCCGGGAGACGACCTTTTTCATATCAATAACGTATTTTACCAGCTCGCAGTCAGGGGTGACCTGACCGGAGAATTTGATTCTGCCGGCTCCCAGCGCCCGGCCGCGGCCGGGGGCCCCGGTCCAACCCAGGTAGAACCCGACCAGTTGCCACATCGCGTCAAGACCCAGGCAGCCCGGCATGACCGGGTCGCCCTGAAAGTGGCAATCGAAAAACCATAATTGCGGATGAATATCCAGCTCGGCGATCACGTATCCTTTCCCCCTCCTGCCCCCGCAATCGCTGATATCCGTTATCCGGTCAACCATCAGCATATTGTGCAGCGGCAACTGGGCATTACCTTCCCCGAACAGCTCACCCCGTCCACAGGCTATCAGTTCCTCTTTGGAATACGAACTTTTTCCTTTGAGCATAGACCGCACAGTATCGCATGTTTGCCCCGGATTTCATATCCACAAAATGAGCACAAAATGAGGACACCCATGAAATGAGGACACCCACAAAATGAGAGCACAAAATGAGGACACCCATGAAATGAGGACACCCACAAAATGAGGACACAAAATGAGGACACCCATAACTTTGTGGGTGTCCTCATTTCATG
>CAYOEQ010000124.1:3207-3495 GCA_964402775.1 uncultured Enterobacteriaceae bacterium | reverse complement strand
GGTGTCCCCATTTCACTTTTCATGGGTGTCCCCATTTCACTTTTCATGGGTGTCCCCATTTCACTTTTCATGGGTGTCCTCATTTAATGCTCATTTAATGCTAGAATCGGGTTATGACAAATCAACAGGGGTTTTCAGGCAGGCGGCGTAGTGTGCCGGTCGGCATCGGGCCGGTGACGGTGGGCGGCGGTGCGCCCGTCGTCGTGCAGTCCATGACGAATACCGATACCGCGGATGCGGTGGCGACGGTGAAACAGGTGCAGCAACTGGCTGCCGCCGGGTCGGAAC
>CAYOEQ010000124.1:0-3107 GCA_964402775.1 uncultured Enterobacteriaceae bacterium | reverse complement strand
GATGCGGTGGCGACGGTGAAACAGGTGCAGCAACTGGCTGCCGCCGGGTCGGAACTGGTGCGCATCACCGTGAATAACGAGGATGCGGCGCGCCAGGTTGCCCGTATCCGGGAGCGGCTGGATGCGCTGGGCTGCGACGCGCCCCTGATCGGCGATTTCCATTACAACGGCCACCTGTTGCTGACGAAATACCCCGATTGCGCCGAGGCGCTCGCCAAGTACCGCATCAATCCGGGCAACGTGGGTTTCGGCAGGAAGCGCGACAGCCAGTTCGCCATCCTCATCGAGAAGGCCATCGAGTATGACAAGCCGATACGCATCGGCGTGAACTGGGGCAGCCTGGACCAGGAACTCGCCACCCACATGATGGACGAGAACGCGAAACTGGCCGAACCCCAAGATGCCGACAGCGTCATGCAGGAGGCGTTGATCGTATCCGCCCTGAACAGCGCGCAGAAGGCCGAGGAGATCGGTCTGCCCCGGAACAGGATCATCCTGTCCTGCAAGGTGAGCGGTGTGCAGAAGCTGATTTCGGTATACCGGGACCTGGCCGGACGCTGTGACTATGCCCTGCACCTGGGCCTGACGGAGGCCGGGATGGGCTCCAAGGGCATTGTCGCTTCCACCGCGGCCCTGGGCGTCCTGTTGCAGGAGGGCATTGGCGATACGATCCGGATTTCACTGACGCCCGAACCGGGCGGCGACCGCGCTACCGAGGTGATCGTGGCCCAGGAACTGCTTCAGACCATGGGCCTGCGTTCATTCACCCCGCTGGTTACCGCCTGCCCCGGCTGCGGCCGCACCACCAGCACCGTGTTCCAGGAGCTGGCGGACAATATCCAGGCGTACATCCGCACCAAAATGCCGATCTGGCGCGAGAAATACCCGGGCGTGGAGGAATTGAACCTGGCGGTGATGGGTTGCGTGGTGAACGGGCCGGGAGAGAGCAAGCATGCGGACATCGGCATCAGCCTGCCCGGCACGGGGGAGGCGCCTTCGGCCCCTGTCTTTGTCGACGGCAAAAAGACGGTCACCCTGCGCGGCGACAATATCGCGGCCGAGTTTCAGGCCATAGTGGATGATTACATAGAAAACCGCTTTGGGTAAGAACCAGTCACGGGAATGACAGAACACGCCTCACCCGCCCTCGGGACGGGTGAGGCATAACGCAAGCAGAAAATCCCTGAAATAAACCGGAATATCGATCTGCCGCCGATTATCCGGCCCGGTATCAGCCTTGCAGGTGGCTTATGGTCCTCTGGACGAAAACACTGACGACACCGGCCAACAGCGCTGAAGCTCCCTGGTCGAGTATTGCGTCAAGGTGTCCGCCTACCGCGGGAATAAGGCCCAATACACCGTTTCCGTCTCCACCACCACCACCCGGCATCGTCGCTGCAGCAGCTACAGCAAGGGTGACCAGCAGGTAGGTGCCCGGATCATCAGAATCAACTGCCGTCCAGCCATAGAGCAGGCCGAGAACAACGAGAGCCAGGGGAAGCAGGTCCATTGGAACGGCCCCGGGGGCCAGACCCTCAATGATCGCTGCCAGCAAGATTAATCCAACGACGATTCTAGTCATGTTTTTTCCCTCCTACGTCAATAATATTTGAACGGTACTGTCTTCGGACAAACACCCCACCCGCCCCCCAAGACGGGTGAGGCAAATACATCAAGCAGACTGAATACAAGTATTAACCGGACTTTTCGATCTGCCAACGAATATCCGGATTGCCGGATATCAGCCCTTCAACCGATTCATAGTCCTCCCGACGAGAACGCTGACGACACCTGCATACAACGCCGTGATAACCTGATCGACGATACCGTCCAGGTATCCGCCTACTGCCGGGATAAGATTCAACACACCACCGTCCGGCGCCCCCGCTGCAATACCGGCAGCGATAGTGACAGCCATGTAGGTGGTGGGATCTTCAGCATCGATAGCCGTCCAGCCATAGACAAGGCCAAGGATTACCAGAGCCAGTGGAAGCAGGTCTGAAGGAACAGCGCCCGGGGCGAGACCCTCGACGATCGCTGCCAGCAAGATTAATCCAACGACGATTCTAGTCATACTTATTCCCTCCTACAGTTATTATTACGTGAAGGGCCCGCCGCCGAGTGGCCCACGCTTGTCCTTGACATGGATTCAACGGCAAGCCACCAGTGAACTATAGCACATAAAAAAGCGTAAAGGATCAAAAAAAGGGATAATCGGGGCGATTTTTTTGCGCCGGTTTGCGGTATGACGGGAACTGCCGGGAGATGGTTGTTTTTATCAAACAGGGTGCAAAAAAGTGACAGAGAATCATGTACAATTCCACCTCTCAAAACCATAACGAATCTGGAGAAAAGCAGTATGTCCGAAGTAAAAACCTATCCGGCGCCCGGCGCACTCGCAACGACCGCACACATCGGCGCGGAACAGTACAACGAGATGTACACGCGCTCGCTCAACGACCCGGACGCGTTCTGGGCCGGGCAGGCGGAACAGTTCGTCACCTGGTTCCGGAAATGGGACAAGGTCCAGGACTGGGACTATGACAGGGTGGATATCAAGTGGTTCACCGGCGCGAAGCTGAACGTAGCATACAACTGCCTGGACCGGCACCTGGAGACCCGCGGCGATGACGTCGCCATCATCTGGGAAGGCGACGATCCCGCCGTGGACAAGAAGATCACCTACCGGGAACTGCACCGGGAGGTTTGCCGGTTCGCCAACGTCCTGAAGGCCAGGGGCGTCGCCAGGGGCGACCGCGTGTCCATCTACATGCCCATGATCCCCGAGGCGGCCGTGGCCATGCTGGCCTGCGCCCGCATCGGCGCGGTGCACTCGGTGGTGTTCGGCGGCTTCTCGCCGGAGGCGCTCAAGGACCGCATCCTGGATTCCGACTGCCGTGTGGTCGTCACCGCGGACGAGACCGTGCGTGGCGGCCGCACCACGCCGCTCAAGGCGAACACCGACAAGGCTCTGGAGCAGTGCCCGGACGTGCACAGCGTCATCGTGGTGAAGCGCTCCGGCGCGGACGTGGCCTGGAACCCGGGGCGCGATGTCTGGTATCACGAACAGGTGGAGCAGGCCGCGGACGACTGCCCGCCGGAGGAAA
>CAYOEQ010000123.1:0-6496 GCA_964402775.1 uncultured Enterobacteriaceae bacterium | reverse complement strand
GGATCGTCCAGGCCGACGAATTCATCGAATTCCGCATCCAGCCAGCCGATGTTGACATCGATGCGCCCGCCGTGGTCGCCGTACAGGAACGAGGTCTCCAGCTCTGCACCGTAGATGGTCGCCTGCCCCGCGTTGATTGCCGTATTGGTCGGTATCCCGCCGATGACGCGCACGACGGCTTCCTCCTTGTCGGAATAGTCATACCAGAACACGCTGAAGTTCGCCCGGGCGCGGCCGTCCATGAAAGTGGATTTGATCCCGGCTTCCGTAGCGATGACCTGCTCCGGGTTATAGACGATCAGGTTTGCGACATTGAATGCGCCACTCGGCTTGAAAGGATCGACGCTGCCCCGGTTGAACCCCCCCGACTTGAAACCCTTGCTGTTCTTGATATAGGCAAGCGTGTCGTCATTTATATGCCAGTCGAGACCGAACGAATAGGTGACCTCGCTCCAGGACGGGTTCGCCACCTGGGCGCGGGGAAACACCGGGGCGACGGGTGCGCCGAATTCCCTGATAGTGACCGTCATGTAACTCCCGGCCGTAGGATTGGCGGGATCATTGACGCCTCCCTTGTTTTTCTCATCTTCCGTATAACGAATGCCCCCGTTCAGGGTGAACCGGTCAGTGACATCCACGGAAGCATTGGCAAACACCGCCCATGACTCCACGTTGAAACCTTTATCGACAAACTGCACATTCAGGTGCAAGCCGTTCGGCAATACCGGCTGGTAACGAAAATCGCCGGCGATATCCTCATCCAGGTAAAAGCCTCCCAGGATCCACTGGAAGCGGCCGTCCGTATTGGAATTCAACCGCAGTTCGCCTGTGAAGGATTCGGATTCCGTCTGTTCCACAACAACGGTGTCGATAGCGACCAGCCTGCCCGCGGGCGGCAGAAACACCGAAGCGCCGGTGCCGTCGGTGTCCATCAGGTAATCCCGTTCATGGTCCCGGTAAGAACCGATGAAGGTCAAATCCGCAAAGGAGAATGAGTGGTTCAGTTCGACCTTGAAATTCGTATCCGTATTATCGCGAAAGCCTTCCGTATTGAGCGGGTTGGTACGCGCGGGGTCCGGAGGTATCGGTGTGTTACAGCCGCTGTCAGGGCATTCCACCTGGGAGAGCACCGGTCCGACGCCCTTGTGCTCATAATAATCCGCGGAGAGGAGCAAGGAGGTATCTTCGCTGATATCCCAGAGCAGGTGGCCGCGCACGCCTACATCATCCAGGTCGTCGCCGTCGGCAACCGGACTGTTGTCCCGGTAACCGTCCCGTTCGTTATAGGTGAACGCGACACGCGCGCCGAAACTGTCTGAAAAAGGCACATTCAGGGCGCCTCTTACGTCAACCGCATCATAATTACCGTAACCCACCTGGATGTCGCCCCCGAACGCTTCCAGGTCGGGCTTTTTGGTAATGACGTTCACCACTCCCGAGGTGCTGTTACGCCCGTACAGCGTACCCTGGGGGCCGCGCAGCACTTCGATGCGGTCAACGTCGTAGAAATAGGCATTGATGCCGGACATGCGCGGCACCAGGGCGCCGTCCATGTAGAACGCGGTGGTCGGGTCCGAGGTATTCCTGCGCTCGGACTGGGATATGCCGCGTATATTGATGAAAATTGCGTCCCTGGCGTCTTCGGTCGCTATGGTCACATTGGGCACCACATTACTGAGCCCGATGGCATCGAATACACCGGCCTGCTGCAGTTGTTCGCCGGTGAACGCGGTTACGGCAACCGGCGTGTCCTGCAGATCTTCCGCGCGCTTTTGCGCGGTAACCACGATCTCCTCGAGCACCTGCGCACGGACTGCGCCGGAGCATAACAGCAAACCGGCCACAGCCGGGATCAGTATGTGTCTTATGCAAAATGTTTTGTGAAGTCGTGTTTTCATAACGCCCCCTTCTTTAAAACGAACCGACATGTACAGGTTAGTTTCTGCGAATACAATAGTCAAGAATTATATATCAGGAAGAGGTACTGGTTAAGTCAGGGGTTCGCCAGGCATTTGTCGAGTAATCCCATGATCGAATCGATAGCGCCCCGGTTCTGCCGCACCAGCCGTTGCCCGCGCTCGCCACGGACCCGTCCCAGATCGGCATCCTGCAACAGGCCGGTAACTGCCGCGGCCAGTTGCGCAGCATCCGTAATGATCATGATGGCGTCGTCAGCCTTGAACAGTTCGATAACTTCTCTGAAATTGGCGGTATGTTGCCCGCTGATCAGCGGCACGCCCAGCGCGGCCGGTTCCAGCACGTTATGCCCGCCGACGGGTGTCAGGCTGCCGCCCACGAACGCCGCATCGGCGCAGGCGTAGAACAGGGGAAGCTCTCCCAGGGTATCCAGCAGGTACACGTCCGTATCCCGCGCCTCGACGCCCGCAGCCGCGCTGCGCCTGGCAACTTCCAGGCCGCGCCTCACGCACAGGTGATATACCTTGTCGAAACGTTCCGGATGGCGCGGCGCGATGATCAGGAAGCAGTCTGCAAGCGACCGCCTGACCCGGTCGAACGCATCAAGGACCTGTTCTTCCTCGCCCGCGTGGGTGCTGGCCGCGATCCATACCGGACGCCCCGCAGCGATAGTGCGCCGCAGTGACGCTGCCTGTACCGCAGTGTCAGCGCCCGTGTCGATATCGAACTTCAGGTTGCCCGCTATCGAGACCCTGGCAGGGTCCGCGCCCAGCGCCAGGAATCGCTCTGCATCTTCCGCGCTCCGGGCCGCGATATGACTCAGCAATCCCACGGCAGACGCAGAGAAACGCCGGAATTTCAGGTAACCGCGGTACGAGGCGACAGACAGCCTGGCATTTACCAGGATCGCTGGAACGCCGCGGCGTTTGCAATAGTAGAGCAGGTTCGGCCATATCTCCGTCTCCAGGATAACCAGCAAGCGCGGGTTGATCCGGCGCAGGAACAGGTGTACGGCATGGGGCAGGTCATAGGGCAGGTAGCGATGTTCCACCGTCCCGGCGAAAAGAGACCTGACCCGCGCCGCCCCCGTGGGCGTGACGGTCGTCAGCAACACCCGGTAATCGGGATAAGCGCTGAGCAGGCGTTTCACCAGTTCGCCGGATGCCTGCACTTCGCCCACGGATACCGCGTGGACCCAGACCACCGGCTGCGCGGAGTCGGGTTTCGGGATGTAACCGAAGCGCTCGGGGATGCGTTCCAGGTAAGCGCGGTTTTTTGTCCCCCGCAACAGCAGGTAACACAGGGCCAGCGGCGCGCACAGGTACAGGACCAGGCTGTATAAAAACCTCATCGGGCCGGCTGCCCGCTCAACCTGTCCAGGTATTTCCTGATGCCCAGTTCCAGCACGGTGAAGGGTTTACGGTATCCGGCCTCCCGCAAGGCGGAAATATCCGCTTCAGTAAAACTCTGGTATGCGTCCAGCAGATCTTCCGGGAAATCCATGTATTGGATCCTGCCCCCCGTGTGCCAGTCGATGAGCAGGCGGGCGATATCGTTAAAGCTCCTGCTTCTGCCGGTGCCGACGTTGAAAATGCCGCTGACACGGCTGTGTTTCATGAACCACAGGTTGACATCCACCACATCATCGACATGGATGAAGTCCCGGCGCTGTTCTCCGTCCGGATAGCCGCCGCTGCCCTTGAACAATCTCGCTTCTTTGTTTTCCAGCAACTGCCGGTGCAGGCGGTAAACCATGCTGGCCATTTTTCCCTTGTGCTGTTCTCCGGGACCGTATACGTTGAAATACCTCAAGCCGGCAACCTGGGAGGACGCGTCCTGCATGATCCTGCGGGCATGGCGGTCGAACAGCAGTTTGGAATAACCGTACAGGTTGGCAGGCTGCTCATATTGCGGCTTTTCGATAAAACGCCGGTTGCCGCCGTACACCGCGGCGCTGGAGGCATAAATCAGGCCGGCGCCGTTATCCACGCAGGCCTCCAGCAGGCGCCTCGACCAGGCGTAGTTGTTTTCCAGCATGAACCTGCCGTCCCGCTCCAGGGTATCGGAACAGGCCCCCTGGTGGAACACCCGTTCCACGCCGGCGAGCCCGCCGGGCAGGGACGCCATGAACTCGTCTTTGTCCAGGTAATCCAGAAAATCGCAGTCGACCAGGTTGCGGAACCTGGCTCCATCGGTCAAGTCGTCGACGGCGATGATGTCCGTGCGGCCGGCCGCGTTCAGGCCCCGCACCAGGTTACTGCCGATAAACCCGGCCGCCCCGGTCACGACGATCATGCAGGTCTCCGACCTGATTTCCTGATGGCGTCCACGATCCCGCTGGTTGAACAACCGTCCACCAGCGGCAGCGTTATTACGCCGCCTCCCTGCTGTTGCACATGCCCGGCGCCGACAACCTGTTCCGGCGCGTAATCGCCACCCTTGACCAGCAGGTCGGGATTAACCAGTTGCACCAGCCGTTCCGGCGTATCCTCGGAGAACACCACCAGCCAGTCGACCGCTTCCAGTCCCGCCAGGACCTTCAGGCGTTTGTCAAGGTCCTGCAACGGTCTTCCCGGGCCCTTGAGCCTGCGCACGGAAGCGTCGTCGTTCACTGCAACCAGCAGCCTGTCACCCAGCGCCCTGGCCTGTTCCAGGCAATCGACGTGGCCCGCGTGCAGCAGATCGAAACAACCGTTGGTCATGACTATCTTTTCCCCCCTGCTCCTGCTGCGTTCGAGCGCGCCGAGCAGTTCCTCCGGCTGCATCCGTTTCTGCGCGCCGGGGCGTCCGGCGCGCGCATTCAATTCAGCCGCGCTGACGGTCGCCGCGCCCAATTTCCCGACGGCAATCCCGGCTGCCGAGTTGGCAAAGCCGGCCGCCTCGCGGTAACCGTAGCCGGAAGCAAGCGCTGCCGCAAACATCGCTATCACGGTATCGCCGGCGCCGGTGACGTCAAACACCTCATGTGTCTCAGCCGGCAGATCGACGATCTCACGCCCTGCCCCGTCCACCAGTGTCATGCCGCGATCGCCCCGGGTAATCAGCAGGGCGTCCAGCGACAGTTCATCACACAGGGACCTGGCTCTGGCGCAGACTTCGTCTTCACCCAGGCTTTCACCTGCAACGCTCTCGAATTCCCGGTAGTTCGGCGTCAGCACTGAGGCGTTCTTGTAGCGGTTAAAATCCGCGCCTTTCGGATCGATGATCACGGGCAGACCGTGTTCACGGGCGAGTCCGACCAGCGTCTCCACCCGGGCCAGGCTGCCCTTGGCGTAATCGGACAGCACCACCAGGGTGGCGTCATGCAACTGTTCGGCGTAAATCTCCAGCATGCGGTCCGCTGCGTTTGCCGGAAATTCCTCCTCGTAATCCAGGCGCAGAAGCTGCTGGTTTTGACTTAAAACCCTCAGTTTGGTTATAGTGGAGGCGCCCGGTAGACGATAACAACGATAACAGACCCCCGACTCCACCAATGCCGACTCCAGGAACCCGGCCTGCCCGTCATCTCCGGTTATGCCCACGAGCGTGACCTTCACCCCCAGGCTGCTGATATTGGCGGCGACGTTGGCCGCGCCTCCCGGCCGTTCTTCGACCCTGTCCACCCTGACCACCGGGACTGGCGCTTCCGGTGAAATTCTCCCGGCGCTGCCGAAAACGTAGCGGTCCAGCATCACATCGCCTGCTACCAGGATATTCGCATGCTCCCGAGGATAAAAAGTTTTGCGCATTTTCTGCATGTCCCGACAAGTTTACCTCTGCGTCGGGCTAACTGTACAGGTGTAGCGCGGTTATGCACAATACCGTTGTTTTTCTGTGTGCTCATGAGCGCGGGCCCCGTACATGCCGAAAGCGTTGCCGTCCTGCCCGCTTTCGAGGCGGAATATACGCTGTACGCCGGAAATACCAAAGCCGCCCGGGTGGTGCGCCGCCTGACGAGACTGGACGATAACAGTTACGAATATACTTCCGAAACAAAAACGACAGGCCTGATCTCGTTATTCAAAAAAGTGCATATAGTCGAGACCAGCAGGCTTATGGTGCAGAGACCCCTGCTGCAGCCTGTTTACTACAGTTACAAACGCACCGGCGACAGGAAAAAACGCGACGTTTCCATCGAGTTCAACCGCGCGGCCAACAAGATAAAAAACACCATCAACGGCGACTTCTGGCACCTGCCGATGGAGCCTGCCGTGATGGACAAACTGCTGTACCAGCTTGCCATCATGCACGATCTGCAGAACGGGCGGACACCTGTTTCCTACCGGATCGCCGATGGCGGAGGCATCAAGACCTACAGCTTCGAGAAGCTGGGCGAGGAAGTGGTGGAAACGCCTCTTGGCAGTTTCAACACCATAAAGATGCTCAGGCACAAACCCGGCAGCAGCCGCAAGTCGGTATTCTGGTGCGCGCCGGACCTGGAGTTTCTGCAGGTAAAGGTCGAACATACCGAAAAGGACGGCAGCACCACGGTGGCGGTGCTCAAATCATTGCAGGGCGAGCTGCATTTATCCGCAGATGACGCAGATTAACCGGAATACTGCTGCAGCGCCTCAAGCAGTTCGTCCGGCGGTCGGTAGCC
>CAYOEQ010000122.1:0-6521 GCA_964402775.1 uncultured Enterobacteriaceae bacterium | reverse complement strand
CAAAAGACGGCATTGCTGGTTTTCACGAGAACGCCCGATCCGGGAAGCGTGAAAACCCGCTTGTTGTCCGTGATGGACGCGCGGCGCGCTGTGACAATCCAGGCCGGGTTATTGCAACGTACCCTGGAAACGGCGCGCGCATCGACAGCGGACGATATCGAGCTTTGGTGTACGCCGGCAACACAGCATCCCGTCCTGCTCGAACTTGAGGACAGGTTTTCACTGACACTGCAAACGCAGGCCGGCGCCGACCTGGGTGAACGCATGTGTTTTGCCATGGAGCAGGCTTTGCGGGCATACCGGCACGTGGCGCTGATCGGCAGTGATTGCATGGACCTGGCCGCGGCGGATATCGACCTTGCCCTGGAACAACTTGCCGCCGGGAGCGACGTAGTCCTGGGTCCGGCCCTTGACGGCGGGTACTACCTGGTCGGACTTTCCAGGTTATACCGGCAACTGTTTGCCGGCATCAAGTGGGGCACGGACCGGGTGCTGGAGGAAACCAGGGCGCGCGTTGCGCAGTCGGGATTGAAACTGCATGAACTGCCGGTGCGGCGCGATCTCGACCGGCCCGAGGACCTGCGTTACCTGTAAACGGGCGCTGCAGCCGACGGATTTTATTGGTTACCCGGCTGTTTTTCTTCCTTTGGCCCGTATTGCCTGATGAATTTGCGCGACAGCTTTTCCGCCTCTTCCAGTTCCTCCGCCGACAGGTGTTCCCGCGCCGATGGCAATGCATCGATGGACTTCCTGTGCTGGTGCTCGGCCCCTGTCCGGTACCATGCGTAGGCATATTCGTAGTCTCTGGGCACACCCCTGCCTTGCATATAAAGCTCAGCCAGCCGGTACTGGGCCTGCTTGACGCGCTGCTCCGCCGCCTTGCGGAACCATTTGGCGGCTTCCTCGTAGCTCTGTCCCACGCCCTGGCCTTGCAGGTACATCATGGCGACGTAATACTGGGCGAGGCCGTCTTCAGAGGTTTCGGCAAGGGAACGCATGGTGTTGTAGGCCTGTTCATAGTCGCCCCTGTTATAGGCGAACACGCCGTCAACGAAATCCGCAAGCGCGGGGCCGGCCCATAAACACGCCAGGAAGATAACCGCGGGAAGTTTTTTCATGGGGGAAATTATACCTTTATTTGCCCAGTTCCGACAGCAGCGCCGCGATGGACCGGGCGGACTGGCCCGGCGCCATCAGGTGCACGCCGGCGATGCCGTCAATCTTCTGCATGCGTTCGATCAGTTCGATACAGATGCGCCGGCCCTCCTGTTTCGGGTCGCTGCTGTCTTCAAGTCGTTGAACCAGGGAGTCCGGGAAGGCCACCCCCCAGAGATTCTCCCGCATCCACCTGGCGGACCGGGCGGAGGCCACGGGTCCCAGGCCGATGAGAATCCCGGCCCTGTCCGCGATGCCCCATTCTCCCATGTACCCGGCGTATGCCTCGACCAGGTCGATGTCGTAACACAACTGGGTCTGTATGAAGCGGGCGCCTGCGTCTGTCTTCCTGGTGATACCGGGCGGGGTGCCCTTGTCATCAGGCCGCTGCGGCACGTCCGCCGCGCCGATGAGGAAACGGGGAGGGGGGTCGATCTCCCGGCCGTTCGGCAGGGCGCCTTTCTCGCTCATGTCCCGGGCGAGCGCGATCAGGGCGGTGCTGTCGATATCGTGCACTGCCCTGGCTTCGGGCTGATCGCCCCTGGCGGGATCGTCTCCCGTCAGCAGCAGCAGGTTGGAGACGCCGAATGCCGCGCAACCGAGCAGGTCGGCGCACAGCGCAATACGGTTGCGGTCGCGGCAGGTCAGTTGCAGCACCGGCTCCATGCCGTTGGCGGCGAGCAGGGCCGCGGCGCCGGTACTCGACATGGTGGTCCTGGCCGCGGCGCCGTCGGTTACATTGATGGCTTCCACCCTGCCGTCCAGCATACCGGCTTCTTCCAGCAGGCTGCCGGCAGAGGCCGCCAGCGGCGGCACCAGTTCCGCGGTAAAACAGAACCTGCCTTCGTTCAGTGACGTTTCCAGGTTGTTCATTCTATTGTCCTGCAGTAATTATATACGGAATATCCGGGCCAGTACGCGATGCACGGCTTCCGGTTGTTCCGACAACATCATGTGCCCGCAATCTTCCAGGGTGTCCACCTGTGCCTGCTCCAGCGCGTCGATGAGGCCGGCGGCCGACGCCGGCGGCGTCATCCGATCCTGTTTTCCGAGGATCAGGTTTGCCGGTACCCGGATGTCCTGCGCCGCTGCCAGGCCGCCGATGTATTCATTGCAGGCATTGAGGTCCGTGAACAGGACGTTTTCCAGGGACCGTTCCAGGAGCCGCATATTGCTGTTCATGATATGGATGCCGGCAACGGGATTGCCGCCCAGTTGCGAACACCAGGCATGGGCATACAGCATGATCATGTCGACCGCGCTGTGATGGTTCTTGCGCGCCGCATCCAGCAGGGGTTCAGCCACCGGCATGGGCGCGGCTGCGCCCAGCAATACGAGCCTGCCGATCCCGGCCTGCGCCCGGCGCGCCGCTTCCAGGGCGATCAGCGCCCCCATGCTGTGGCCCACCAGGGCGGCCTCTTCCAGTTCCAGGGCCTGGATTAAGTCAAGCAGCCAGGCTGCATTCGCTTCTATTGACGGCAGCGGTGCTCCCCCGGAGCGCCCGTGACCCGGCAGGTCGATGGCGATGGAATTGAACCGCTTTTTGGCGAAATAGCGGTTGAACAGGGTCCAGACCGTGTGATCGAGACCGGCGCCATGAACAAAGACAATGCCCGGCAGGCCGGGCTTGAAATCTTCCCGGCCGGTCGCAGCAAACGCGATATTGCCTTTTACGTTAATTTCCACTTGTAAAAAAAGAAAAGCTATTTCTGCGATCGGTACAAAGCCCGGTTCAAATCATTGATCAGGTCCTCCGGGTCTTCCAGGCCGACCGACAGCCGGACCAGTCCTTCACTGATGCCGGCCTGTTCCAGGGCGTCATCGTCCATGCGGCTGTGGGTGGTCGAAGCCGGATGGATCACCAGGGATTTTGCATCGCCCACGTTAGCCAGGTGAGAAAACACCTGCAGGGATTCGATGAACCTGCGGCCCGCCTCGCGCCCGCCTTTCAGCTCAAAACTGAACACCGAACCGCATCCCAGGGGCAACAGCTTCTGTGCCAGGTCATGATCCGGATGACCCGGCAGTTCAGGATAAGTGACGTATTCCACGGCATCGTTGTCATCCAGGCACTCGACGATTTGCCTGGTATTGGCGACATGCTTGTCCATTCTCAGGGCCAGGGTTTCCACACCCTGCAGGATGTAAAACGCGCTGGCGGGGCTGAGCGCCGCGCCGAAGTCTCTCAGACCCTCGCGCCGCGCCCGGTGCAGGAAGGCGTCCGGCCCGAAATCCTCGGCGAAATCGATGTCCAGGATCCCTTCGTACGGTTCCGTCAGGCCCGGAAATTTGCCGGAGGCATCCCAGTCGAAGCGGCCGGAATCCACGATAATGCCGCCGATGGCGACTCCATGCCCGCCGATGAACTTGGTGAGGGAGTGGATGACGATGTCTGCGCCGTGGTCGAAAGGTCTCAGCAGGTAAGGCGTGGTCAGGGTCGAATCCAGCATCAGCGGAACCTGCGCCGCGTGAGCGATGCCGGCAACCGCTTCGATGTCGAGGACTTCGCAACGGGGATTGCCTATGGTCTCGGCATAAACCAGGCGGGTCTCAGGGCGGATGGCCTGCCTGAACGCGTCAGGGTCTCCGGGGTCCACGAAGGTGGTCTCAATGCCGAAACGGGGCAGGGTGTAAGTGAACAGGTTATGGGTGCCGCCATACAGGGCGTGGGATGCGACGATATGGCTGCCGCCGTCCATCAGCGTGCATATCGCCAGGTGGATGGCGGCCATGCCGCTGGCCGTCGCCACTGCGCCGGTGCCCCCTTCCAGCCCGGCAATGCGTTCTTCCAGCACCGCCACCGTCGGGTTGGAGATGCGGGAATAGACATGTCCCGACCTGGCGAGGTCGAACATGGAAGATGCCTGGTCCGTTTCCCTGAACACGAACGAGGTGGTCTGGTAAATGGGCGCGGCGCGCGCGCCGGTCACCGGGTCGGGGCGTTGCCCGCCGTGCAGGCTGATGGTGTCGAAGCCGGGGTATTTCAGTTTGGACATGTTGGCAGTGGTGTTGCGGCAAACCGGGACAGGTTATATGCTTACACTACATTTTACAAACTGGTTTTGGGCAGGAATGGCGAACAGGCAGTAGGTGCATATGGCGGACCAAGATATTCTCAATACTGCGCAGCAGTGGCTGGCCGAGGGCCGGGAAGTCGCCCTGGCGACCGTGGTCGAGACCTGGGGGTCAGCGCCGGTGCCGGGCGGCAGCCAACTGCTGGTGGACGGGCAGACCAACTTCATCGGCTCCGTTTCCGGGGGGTGCGTGGAGACCGCCGTGATCGGCGAGGCGGAAGAGGTGATCCGGACCGGGCAGCCGCGTATGCTGGAATACGGCGTGACCGACGAGATGGCCTGGGAGGTCGGCCTGGCCTGCGGCGGGCGCATCAGGATCTACGTGGAACCCGTACGCTGAGATGCGCAAAGAGTCGCTGGAACAGATAAACGCCTGCCGTTCGGCGCACCGGCCCTGCGTGTTGTTCAGGGACCTGGATACCCATGACAGCTTTGTCCTGGAACCCGGCCTGCACGTGGATGAGCAGGATGCGGAACTGCATGAACTCGCCATGCAGGCCCTGGGAACGGATCGGTGTGTGCGGCGCGAGGTCCGGGGGCAGGACTGGTTCGTCCAGCCATTCAACGCGCCGTTGCGCCTGATCATCATCGGCGCGGTGCATACCGGCCAGTACCTCGCAAGTTACGCGCGGTCCTGCGGCTACGACGTGGTGGTGGTGGATCCCAGGCAGGCGTTCGCCAGCGAGGCCCGTTTCCCCGGGGTGACGCTGAATACGGAATGGCCCGATTACGCCCTGGAGGTCCTGGCGCCGGACACTCGCACTGCCCTGGTGACCCTGACCCACGATCCCAAGCTGGACGACCCGGCCCTGCAGGCGGCGCTGCGCTCACCGGCGTTCTACATCGGCGCCCTGGGCAGCAGGAGGACCCAGGCCGCGCGGGTCGAGCGCCTGCAGAAAGCCGGGTTCGAAGAGGCCGAGATTGCCCGTCTCAAGGCGCCGGTGGGACTGGATATCGGCGCCCGTTCTCCGGCGGAGATTGCTATTTCGATCATGGCCGAGATCACGACGACACTGCGGAATTTCTGATCAGGCGGTTGGAGTAGAACAGCAATAGCAGGGCCGTCATCAGGCTCCCGGCGATGGCGGCGATACCGGCGCCCACCAGGCCGATTTCCGGCAACAGCAGGACCAGGGCCGTGATGTGCAGGATTGTGGTGAAGACCCTGATGTACATGGACACCTCGGGACGGCCTATGGAAAACAGGGCGGGTTCCAGGGCGAAGGAGGTCATCGTGATGGCGGCCCCGATCATGAGCAGTACCAGGATATCGTAGGCGTTGACGTATTCTGCGCCGAAGAACAGGCCCAGCAGGGACTGCCCGACCAGGAAAACCAGCAGCAGGATAAAGCCGGCAATGGCCCCGCCGACCAGGGCCGAGTGCCTGATGACGTTCCAGAGGCGGTTGAATTGTTTGGTCACCGCGATTTTTGTCATTTCCGGGTAAACCGTTTCCGTGAATAACTGGGCGGGTTTGATCAGCACGGCCGCGGATTCCTGGGCGATCTTGAACAGGCCGGCGCCCGCAGGTCCCAACATGGCGCCGACGATGAGGGTGGCGATGTGTACACTCGAAGTGAGCAGGGTCTTGTTGATATGGGAGGCCCAGATAAATGACAGGATTCCTTCATGGGGCCTGATCAGGTGTTTCAGGCTGAGGTTCATATCCTTGCTCAAACCCCGGCGGCTGAATTCCCGCCAGCCGAACCAGACAGTGGCGAAACACTGCAGGGCGCCGGCGCTGAACCAGAAGAACAGGAACGCGCTGACGTTCTGGTAATACAGGAAGGCGATACCGGCCCCGGCCAGGCGTATCGTCGGCACCAGCATCAGCATGAGGGCTATCAGGTCGAAGCGGTCGAACAGGCGCAACAGGCCCAGGGAGGTGGTCTTGAAATTGAACAGGATCATCAGGCAGTAGATGGTGGCGGCAGGCACCAGTTCCGGCGTCACGCCGAACCAGGGGCCGACCAGCGGAACGGCCAGCATGCCTACCGCGGCGCCGGCCGCGCAGAAACCCAGGTCCAGCAACATGGTAAACTTGACCAGTTTCTGGAAATCTTCCCTGGCATTATTCTCCAGGCACAGGGCGCCGTACCTGACCACGCACTGCGAGGTCTTTAACGTGATAAGGTCCCGGATCGCAGCGGCATAGGCATGGATAAGGATGAGAACGCCGAAATTATGGGCGCCCAGGGCGCGGGTGGCCAGGGCCAGGTAGACCAGGCCGGCCAGGGCGGTATACAGCTTGCCCGCGGTCAGCATGGCGGAGTTTTTGAAAACCCGGCGGTA
>CAYOEQ010000121.1:0-6565 GCA_964402775.1 uncultured Enterobacteriaceae bacterium | reverse complement strand
ACTTTCCCGGAAACAATCAGCGATATACTTTTTACAGGGTTCAATGGAGGTGACATTATGTCTACAATTTCAATCGAGTTTGCTGAACGTTTGAAGAGAGAAAAGGTGTTTGACGCAGAAAAAGCCAATGCGTTTGCCAAAGCGCTGAATGATGAACTGTCAAATCAGTTAGCGACTAAATCTGATCTCATCCAACTGGAAAACCGGCTCATCAAATGGATGTTTGGGCTTGTATTAGCCTCTACCGCTATAAATTTAACTGTTATCGGTTATCTTATCAGGTTTTAATATCTCTCATCAGCCAATCAACAGTGGTCAGTTGAACGCAAAAGCATTTTAATGTCAGCTGGTTGAATTGGCCTCATGCCTGTTGTGAATCACCCGCGGCCTTCGGCAGGCTGAAATGAAGTAACACCCAGGCCGCCAGCGCGGACAGGAACGATCCCAGCAAGATGCCCAGACGGTCTCCACTGTAGTAGGCGCCGCTGCCGTGCTCAAAGGCCAGGCCGGCGATGAACAGGCTCATGGTGAAGCCGATGCCGCAGGCGCAGGCCACGCCGAGAAGCTGGGTCCAGTTGACGTCTTCCGGCAGCCGGGCCAGCCCCAGGGCCGCGACGAGACCCGTGAAGACCAGGATTCCCAGTGGTTTGCCCAGTACCAGACCGGTTGTCACGCCCAGCGTGACGGGATGCGCCAGTGCATCCAGCGACACACCGCCCAGGGACAGCCCGGCGTTGACGAAAGCAAAAGCCGGAAGGATTACAAAGGCGACGGGGGCATGCAGGTTGTGTTCCAGCTCGCGCAGGGGGCAGTGCCCTTCTTTATCTCGCATCGGTACGCAGAATGCGATAAGTACACCTGCCAGGGTTGCATGGACGCCCGATTTCAACACGGCCACCCAGAGCGCCACGCCCAGCAATACATAAGTTGAAGTACGCGTGACTCCCAGGCGGTTCATGGCGACTGCGGTGATGAGAAATATACCGCCGACAAGCAGCATTGCGGGTGAGAGGGCCGCCGAATAGAACAGTGCGATGATGGTGATGGCCGCCAGGTCATCCAGTATTGCCAGCGTAAGCAGAAAAACCTTGAGAGATGTCGGCGCCCTGGCGCCGAATGAACCCAGCAGGGCGAGCGCAAAAGCAATGTCTGTTGCGACCGGTATCGCCCAGCCGTCCAAAGCCACGGCATCTCCCATGTTGAGCCAGATATAGATCGAGGCGGGCACAATCATGCCTCCCAACGCGCCCATTCCAGGCAGGATGATCTGGTCAAAAGATGACAGCTCTCCATCCATGATCTCGCGTTTTATTTCCAGCCCTATCAGGAAAAAGAACACGGCCATCAGCCCGTCATTGACCCAGAGCAGGAGCGGCTTGTTAATAACCAGGGTGCCGACCTGGACCGCCACCGTCAAATCGAGAAGCGCAGCATAGATACCGGACAACGGAGAATTGGCCGTCAGCATGGCGATGAGGACGCAGGCTATCAGCAGGATGCCGCCTGCCGTCTCCAGTTCCAGAAACTCGCGCAGGGCGTCGGCTACGGGTGATGTATTATCCTGTTTATCCATGCCGGAAGGGGACCGGGACAGTCATTGGTTCGGCGGCTGAGGAATCCGGCTACAGGCAGGCGCCGGGTTGAAACGCGCTACCTTTCCAGGTATTTCAGCTTGTCTTTTACCTCTTTCCAGTCGTCCGCATCCGCGGGCGCATCTTTCATTGAATTGATGACCGGCCACTCCCTGGACAACTCGGCGTTCAGCTCGATGAAGTTCTGCATGCTCTCATCGACGTCCTCGTCGGACATGATGGCCTCAACCGGGCATTCCGGTTCACACAGGGTACAGTCAATACACTCGTCAGGGTCGATAACCAGCATATTCGGCCCTTCATGGAAGCAATCGACCGGGCAGACTTCAACGCAATCCGTATATTTACACTTGATGCAGCTTTCTGTGACGATAAAAGGCATATGAACGTCCTATTTTAGGTTGAGTTACACAATTCAGTGTTCCGGATTATAGCGTATAACCATACTCTGATTCAAAAGCAGACAAATCCTGTTCATCCATGTCAAGTCCGCGCCAGTTCGATCAACCGGTACAGCAATTCCAATGCCTGTTTCGGTGTGATGCTGTCCGGGTCGGCCTCCTTCAATAATTCCCGTAATTCATCGGGTTGCTGAAACAGGTCCCGTTGCGGCTGGTCCGGAAGCAGTTCAACGGTGTTTTTTTCCATGATATCGAGCTGCAGGTTCGCCTGGTTTATCACCGCGCGGGGAATGCCCGCCAGTTGCGCCACCTGGATCCCGTAACTCCTGTTCGTGGCGCCGGGTTTGACGGTATAAAGGAAGATGATCTCGTTGTTGTGTTTCATCGCGTCCAGGTGCGCATTCTGCACCGTGTCCATGATTTCCGGCAGGGCCGTCAGTTCGAAGTAATGGGTGGCGAACAGGGTAAAAGCCCGGACGTTGTTTGCCAGGTAAGCGGCGCAGGCCCAGGCCAGGGCCAGCCCGTCGTAAGTGCTGGTGCCGCGGCCGATCTCGTCGATCAGGACCAGGCTTATATCCGTGGCATTGTTCAGGATAGCGGCGGTCTCCACCATTTCCGCCATGAAGGTGGATTTCCCCGAGGAGATATCATCGACCGCGCCGATACGGGTGAAGATTCGGTCGACAGGGCCGAGTACGGCGCTCTCTGCCGGGACGAAGCTGCCGATATGCGCCAGCAGCGTGATGAGCGCAGCCTGGCGCATGTAGGTGGATTTGCCTCCCATGTTCGGCCCGGTAATCAGCAGCATACTGACGGATTCGTCCAGGTGGATGTCATTGGCGATAAAGGGATTGTCCTGCAAACGTTCGATTACCGCGTGACGCCCGGCGCGGATATCCAGCCCGGGGGTATCGGAGAACCCGGGCCGGCAGTAATCCAGCGCGTCGGCCCGCTCGGCAAAACAGGCCAGTACGTCTGCCTCGCACAACGCTGCGGCGGTCGTCTGCAGGGGCGCCAGGTCGGCGCAGATGCGTTCCAGTATGTCCTCGTAAAGCGCCTTTTCCCGGGCCAGGGCGCGTTCCCTGGCGCTCAGCACCTTGTCTTCGAAGTCCTTTAGCTCCGAGTTGATAAAGCGCTCCGTGGACTTCAGGGTCTGCCGCCTGTGGTAACGCTCCGGTACGGCTTCGCTATGCAGCCGGGACACTTCAATATAATAACCGTGCACCCGGTTGAATCCCACCTTCAGCGTGGGGATGCCGGTCTGTTCCCGCTCGCGTTCTTCCAGTTCGGCAAGAAATGATCCCGCGTCCCGGTCCAGTTGCCGCAACCGGTCCAGTTCGGCGTCGAAGCCGTCCGCGATCACCCCCCCGTCCCGGATACTTGCCGCCGGGTCTTCCAGCACGGCCTCTCCAAGATACTTCCGTAACTCCGGGAATTCCTGGATCAGGCCGTTCAACTCCACCAGGCGCGGGCTGTTCAAGCCTGCCAGCGTGGATTTCAGTTCAGGCAGCCGCAGCAGTGATTTTTGCAATTGTGTCAGGTCCCTGGGACGCGCGGACTTCAGGGCAACCCGCGCCAGGATACGCTCCAGGTCGTTGATGTGCTTCAATGATTCATGGACGGCGTGCCAGGTCCTGCCGGTTGCCAGGTTGTCCACCGCGTCATGGCGTAGCCGCAGCGTCAGGTGATCGCGCAAGGGCCGGTTCAGCCAGCGTTTCAGCAGCCGGCCGCCCATGGCCGTCGCGGTGGTATCCAGCACGGCCAGCAGGCTGTTGGCTTTCCTGCCCCTGAGGTCCTCTTCGAGTTCCAGGTTGCGGCGGGTGACGGCATCGAGAATGAGGCTGTCCGAACGGAGTTCGACCTTGATCGGCTGCAGGTGCAGCAATGCCGTGCTCTGGGTCTCATTGACATATTGCAGGAGCGCTCCCGCGGCCGCGGTGGCTGCCGTCAACCCGGTAAGACCCAGGCCCTCCAGTTCTTTTACCTGGTACTGCCGCTTGATGGCGTCCCCGGCCCTGGATGGATCGAAATGCCACGGATTGCGCGGCGCTACATTGCTGCAGGAAATGCCAGGGTCCTGCTCCAGTCCGCTGCCTTCGCAGATTAACAGTTCGGCGGGTTGCAGGCGCGCCAGTTCGTCCAGGAGTGAACTGCGGTCCTGCGTCCGGCTGAGCGTGAAGCGGCCGTCCGCCAGGTTCAGGGCGGCGATTCCATGCTCGTCCCCCAGGATGTGGATGCAGACCAGCAGGTTGTCGGTCTTCTCTTCCAGCAGCGACTCATCGGTAACGGTGCCCGGTGTGACCACCCTGGTTACCTTTCTCTCGACCGGCCCCCTGGCCAGGGCCGGGTCGCCGATCTGTTCGCAGATGGCGACCGATTCACCCTGACGGATCAGCTTTGCCAGGTAGGAATCGACAGCGTGGTAGGGCACGCCCGCCATGGGGATGACCTGGTTGCCGGATTTGCCCCTGGAGGTGAGGGTGATGTCAAGCAGACGCGCCGCCTTGCGCGCATCCTCGAAAAACAACTCGTAGAAATCACCCATGCGAAAGAACAGCAGAATGTCGGGATATTCCGCCTTGAAGCCAAGGTATTGCTGCATGACCGGGGTATGTGCGGAGTTGTCTGCTGCCATCGGGTGATTCTGCTGACAAAGGGGACGGACTTCAAGTCCGTCCCCGGAAAGTCTTGAAATTTCGCACCCTCAACCCCAAATAAGGCACTTGTAGATTTTGTTTATCACGGGGATACCATGACTGTAGATACGAAAAAAGAATCACTGGGTTTTCAGACCGAGGTCCAGCAGCTGCTGGACCTGATGATCCACTCCTTATACAGCAACCAGGAGATATTTCTGCGCGAACTCATCTCGAATGCTTCGGACGCCGCCGACAGGCTGCGCTTCGAGGGCTTGCAGGATGACAGCCTGTTCGAGGACGACCCGGAACTGAATATCAGGGTGGAATACAACAAGACGCAGAAAACCATCACCGTACTGGATAATGGCATCGGCATGTCCAGGCAGGAGGTGGTCGATAACCTTGGCACCATCGCCAAGTCCGGTTCCAGGCAGTTTTTCGAGTCCCTCACAGGAGACCAGACCAGGGATTCACAACTGATAGGCCAGTTCGGCGTTGGGTTTTATTCCTCGTTCATCGTAGCCGAAAAGGTGGAAGTCTATACCCGCCGCGCCGGCCTGCCGCGGGAGGAGGGCGTACACTGGGTTTCCGACGGCAAGAGTGAGTACACCGTGGAGACCGTGGACCGGCCGAAGCGCGGCACCAAGGTGGTCCTGTACCTGCGCAAGGAAGCAAAAGACTTCCTGGATGGTTACCGGCTGCGCAGCATCATCGGCAAGTATTCGGATCACATTTCCCTGCCCATTGTCATGCCCAGGGAAGGCAAGGATGAAACAGGCGAGGATACGGTCAACACGGCAAAAGCGCTATGGACGCGCAACAAAAAGGACATCAAGGACGAGGAGTACAACGAGTTCTACAAGACCGTTTCCCATGATTTTGAGGACCCGCTCTGTCGCGTCCATACCAGGGTGGAAGGCAAACTGGAATACACCAGCCTGTTGTTCATTCCCGCGCGCGCGCCGTTTGATTTGTGGGACCGGGAGCAGCGCCACGGCGTCAAACTGTACGTAAAGCGGGTATTCATCATGGACGACGCAAAACAGCTACTGCCCCCGTACCTGCGTTTCGTAAAAGGGGTGGTGGATTCCGATGACCTGCCGCTGAATATCTCCAGGGAGATACTGCAACAGAACAAGGTTATCGAAACCATCCGTTCCGCCTGCACGAAGAAGATTCTCGACCTGCTGAAAAAAATGGCGGACAAGGAACCGGACAAGTACAGTCAATTCTGGCAGACTTTCGGCCGGGTCATGAAGGAGGGAGTCATCGATGCGCCGGACAAACGCGAGGACCTGGCAAAACTGTTCCGTTTCAAGTCCACTCTTGAAGACACGGGAGAAGAAACCGTTTCCCTGGATGATTATATTGCCAGGATGAAAGAAGGCCAGAAGGCTGTCTATTACGTGACTGCGGAAAATTATGCCACCGCGAAAAACAGCCCCCATCTTGAGATTTTCCGTAAAAAAGACATCGAAGTGCTGCTGCTGACCGACCCGATCGACGAGTGGCTGGTTTCCCACCTTACCGAATACCAGGAGAAGCCGCTGACCTCGGTGAACAAGGGCGAACTGGACCTGGGCGACCTGGCCGATGAGAAAAGCGGGGATGAGGAAGAGGAAACCGGTGATGAGAAACTCAAGGAGTTTACCAGGCGCATCGGGGATGTGCTGGATGAACGGGTAAAGGAAGTGCGCATCACCCGGCGCCTGACCGAGTCCCCTGCCTGCCTGGTGGCCGATGAATTCGGGATGGGCCGCCACATGGAGCAGATCCTGAAGGCCTCGGGTCAGCAGGTCCCGGTGGAGAAACCCATCCTGGAAATCAACCCGGACCATCCCATCGTCGGGAAACTGCAGCACGAGGAGGATGAAAACCGTTTCGGGGACTGGGCCAACATCCTGTTCGAACAGGCCCTGTTAAGCGAAGGCGG
>CAYOEQ010000120.1:0-6711 GCA_964402775.1 uncultured Enterobacteriaceae bacterium | reverse complement strand
CGCTCTATGATGATGCCCACGTCGCGTGCGCCGCGCACTGCACCGTGCTTGTTGAGCCGCAACCGGCACCAGCGCACATTGAACTCGTCCAGCAGGATCCCGGCCACTCTTTCCGCCAGGGTTTCAATCAGTTCGAACTCCGACGCGCCGACGTAGCGGGTCAAGCGGTTTGCCACCGCCTCGTAGCTCACGGTATCGTCAATACTGTCGGATTGCGCCGCCTTGCCGGTATCCGCAGCCATTTCGATATCGAAGGTCAACGTCTGCTTTATGCGGCGTTCCCACTCGTAGATACCTATCACGGTGTCAATACGCAGGTCTTTCAGGTAGATGATATCCATGGTTTCCGGGATACTTGCATCGTATTGTTCTGGATTTTGCCAGATTAAAGCAGATGAAAGCAGGAATACAAGCCGAAAATTTGAAGAATACATGGGGTCAGAGTAAAAATTCTGGCGAATTTCTTACTCTGACCCCCGGGATCATATTAAAATCAGGATCATGATCGTCCATATCGGACTGGTAATCCTCGCTTACCTGGCAGGCTCTCTTGCCAGCGCCGTGATAGTGTGCAAGGCGCTGGGACTCGATGACCCGAGGGAACAGGGCTCCGGCAACCCGGGAGCGACCAACGTACTGCGCCTGTACGGCAAGACTCCGGCTCTGCTGACCCTGTGTGGAGACGTGTTGAAAGGCCTGGTTCCGGTCCTGATATTGCGCTACGTACAGGCGCCTGATGTATTCGTCGCCGCAGCCGGCCTGGCTGCTTTCGGCGGACATATCTACCCACTGTTTTTCGGTCTGCGCGGCGGCAAGGGGGTAGCGACGTTAATCGGAGTCCTGCTGGGTTTCCACTGGCTGCTGGGCGCGGCCTTCGTTATTACCTGGTTGCTGGCGGCGCTCCTGTTCAGGTATTCCTCCCTGGCGGCAATCCTGGCGGCCCTGGCGACGCCCCTGTATTGCTGGTTGATGCTCGCTGCCGCGCCTTATATCACGGTCGCAGGCCTGATGTGCGCAATGCTGGTCTGGCGCCACAGGTCCAACATGAGGAACCTGTTGAGTGGGGCGGAAGACAGGATAAGTTTCAAACGTTGAGAATTGCGGGGTGGGATAGATGGGGTCAGAATTAATTCTGACCCCTGTTACTCCGGCGTTGAAAAAATCGGCCAGCGCGGATAAGCGGCAAACGCCAGGGGTTCGCTGCGGCCGGCGCTGATTTTGACATATCCCGTGTAGGCGATCATGGCGCCGTTGTCGGTACAGAACTCCGGTCTCGGATAGAACACCCGGCCGCCCGTCTCATCGGCCATTGCCTTCAATTTCTCCCTGAGTTGCCTGTTGGCGCTGACCCCGCCCGCCGCCACCAGCCGGTTGATGCCGGTCTGTTTTACCGCGCGGCCGCATTTAATCGCCAGGGTATCCACCACCGCATCCACGAAGGCGCGGGCGACATCGGCGCGCGCCTGTTCATCACCTTCCTCAAGTTCCCCGGCAACCAGCGCCACGGCCGTTTTCAGGCCGCTGAAACTGAAATCCAGCCCCGGCCTGCCGGTCATGGGGCGCGGGAAAGTGTACCTGCCGGCGCTCCCGCGCTCCGCCAGCGCCGACAGGAGCGGGCCGCCCGGGTAGCCCAACCCGAGCAGTTTCGCCGTTTTATCGAACGCCTCGCCCGCTGCATCATCCAGTGATTCGCCCAGCATCGTGTAATCCCCGGCCGCCCTGACTTCCAGTAACTGGGTATGCCCACCGGACACCAGCAGGGCAAGGAACGGGTAATCGGGACGATCTGTTTCGAGATTCACCGCCAGCAGGTGCGCCTCCATGTGGTGCACCGCGACCGCGGGCACGCCCCAGGCGTAGGCCAGGCTCCTGCCGACGCCGGCCCCGACCAGCAATGCCCCGATCAGTCCGGGACCGGCGGTGTAGGCAACCCCGTCGATGCCTCCCGGTTCCAGCCCGGCCTCCTGCAAGGCAGCCCCCAGCAGCGGCGCAATGCGCCGTACATGGTCGCGGGACGCCAGTTCGGGCACCACGCCGCCGTAAGCCTGGTGCAGGCGGGCCTGGCTGTGAAGCTGGTTCGACAGCAGGCCGTTCTCCGAATCGTAAATGGCGATTCCGGTCTCGTCACACGAGGTTTCTATTCCCAGGATACGCATTTAATCTCTATTTTCTTACTCTGACCCCTGTTGCCCGGAGAATTTGTACTCTGACCCCTGTTATCCTTGTATTTTACGTAATATCTGCTAGAGTGCATGTCCTTTTGAATATAGTTGACAGGAACAAGGTACTCAATGCCCAGTGTTAAAGTAAGAGAAAACGAACCGTTCGATTTCGCATTGCGCCGCTTCAAGCGCGCCTGCGAAAAAGCCGGGGTCCTGGCCGAAGTCCACCGGCGGGAATTTTACGAAAAACCCACACAGATGAGAAAAAGAAAAGCTGCCGCAGCGGTAAAACGCCACCAGAAGCGCCAGGTTAAGTCCGGATCCCGGCATTACCGGCAATATTGATATCTCTTCCTGATCGCTTGCCTCTCCATGAGTGATCTCAAACACCGTATCAACGAAGACGTCAAGACTGCCATGCGCAGCAAGGACAAAGACCGCCTTGCCGCATTGCGTCTCATCACCGCCGCCATCAAACAACGGGAAGTGGACGAGCGCATCAGTCTCGACGACGGCCAGGTCATGGCTGTGCTGAACAAAATGGCAAAACAGCACAGGGATTCCATCGAACAATACACGTCGGCGCAGCGCGTGGACCTGGTCGAAAAAGAACAGTTTGAACTCGATATCATCCTCGGCTACCTGCCCCGGCCATTGGACGCCGCGGAAATCAACGCCAGGATCGACGAGATTATCGCCGCCACCGGCGCCGCCGGCATGAAAGACATGGGCAAGGTCATGGGACAACTGAAATCTGCGCTGCAGGGGCGCGCGGACATGGGCCAGGTCAGCGCGCTGGTAAAAGCCCGGCTGAGTCCGTAGTATATCCCTTAACCCGCATTTCTCACCAGGGATGCGGGTTGAAGACCATCAGACAATCCTGACCTCATCCCGCCCGAAGGACCGACGCCGGTATGGCGGTCAACACGTTTAATTGGGCATGAACGATGGCGGGCAGAATACCACAAGCTTTCATCGATGACTTACTCGCGCGGGCCGATATCGTCGAGGTCATCGACAGCCATGTGCCGTTACGCAAGGCCGGCAGGAACCACCAGGCCCTGTGCCCGTTCCACGAGGAAAAAACCCCTTCATTCACGGTAAGCCAGGACAAGCAGTTCTACCACTGCTTCGGTTGCGGCGCCAACGGCACGGTGATCACCTTCGTCATGGAACTGAACGGGCTGGGTTTTGTCGAGGCCGTCGAAGACCTTGCCGGACGTTACGGCCTGGACATCCCGCGCGAGGCAGGTTACCGGCCGGCCTCGAAGCAAAACGACGAGTTGTACGGACTGCTGGAACAGGCCGCGCGGTTCTACCGTAAACAGTTGCAGGAGCACAAGGGTAGAGCCGCCGATTACCTGAAAGGGCGCGGCATCAACGGTACGGTTATGGAGGACTATGAAATCGGCTATGCTCCATCCGGGTGGAAGCGCATATTGAACGCCCTGGGCAAGTCCGCCGAGGCCAGGACCCGCCTGACGGAGGTGGGATTAATCAAAGCCGGCGGCAAGGAGGGGCATTACGATTTTTTTCGCGACCGTATCATGTTCCCGATCCGCGACCCGCGGGGGCGGGTTATCGGATTCGGCGGACGGGTGCTGGGCGATGATACCCCGAAGTACCTGAATTCCCCGGAAACGCCCCTGTTCCACAAGGGCCGTGAGTTGTACGGCCTGTACCAGGTGCGCCGCAAGAAGAAACAACCGGAGACACTGTACGTGGTCGAAGGCTACATGGACGTCATCGCGCTGGCCCAGCACGGCGTCGACAACGCCGTCGCCACCCTGGGGACTGCCGTCACCGACAAACACCTGGAAAAGCTGTACCGCGTCGCCGGCCGGCTCATATTCTGTTTCGACGGCGATGAAGCGGGCAAAAAAGCGGCCTGGCGCGCCCTGGAGATCGCCCTCCCCCAGCTCCGGGAAGGCCGCCAGGCATTATTCAACTTCATGCCGGAGGGACATGATCCGGACAGCTTCATCAGGCAATACGGCGCCGAACAGTTCCGGTCCGATGACAGGACAGTGCCCCTGTCCGATTTCCTGCTGGCTTCGATAAAATCCAGGGCCGGCACTGCCACGCGGGAAGGCAGGGCAACATTCCTGGACATGCTGTTGCCCTACCTGGCCGGAATGCCCGCCGGCGGGCTGCGCCAGTTGATACGGCAGGAAGCCGCCGGCATAGCACAGATTGATGCCGGCGGGCTGGATAAACTGTTGCAGGATTACCGCCCGGGCGCGGCGCGGCGTACCGTCATATCCCGTCCGGGACAACAACGGGAAAAATCGGGCGATATCGGCAATATCATTGCGTATATATTGAACAGTCCCGGACTGGCCATGCTGGTGGAAGACCCCGCAGAGCTTTCCGGCATCACCGTCCCGGGCGCCGATTTTGTGCAGGAACTCGTGACACTGGTACAGTCAAATCCGGAAATCAACTGCGCAGGCATACTGGAACACTGGCGAGGCACCCGCTATGAAGCGCGCCTGAATGAACTTGCTGCCGGCCCCGGCCTGCCGGCAGACGAATCCTTCGACCTGGAGCGCGAGTTTATCCACCGGGTGGAAAAGCTGAAATCGGCCAAAGCCAGGCAGTCCATACAGGAGATCGCCCGGAAACCCCCCAGCCAACTTTCCGATGAAGCCAAAAAGCAGTTGCGGCGGCGCTACCCAAGTGGCGACAAGTAACAAAAATAAGACGTTAAATAAATGATTTATTTATTTTTTGTGCTATAATAGGGGTTTATTTTTTGCCTTTGACACTGGCAGTAACTACTACCACTTGACAACCGGATTCATACGCCTATGTCGGACATTGAGACACTCGAAGCGCACGAACTAGACCACGATGATGATGATGAGTCACAATTAAAACTGTTAATCGCAAAGGGAAAGGAGCAAGGCTTCATTACATACCATGAGGTGACGGAACACCTGCCGGACGAGATCGTCGATCCGGAACAGATAGAAGACATCATCAACATGATTGCCGATATGGGAATCGAAGTCCATGAATTCCCGCCGGACCTTGATCAGTTGCTCCAGAGCAATTCTGCGTCGTCTGACGATGCAAATGCATCGCTGGTCAGCGTCGAAAACGAATTCGGCAGGACAACGGACCCGGTGCGCATGTACATGCGGGAAATGGGCACGGTGGACCTGCTGACGCGGCAGGGTGAAATAAAGATCGCAAAACGCATTGAAGCCGGCATGAACCAGGTGCTGAATGCGCTTTCGTTATATCCCGGAACCATCGACATGCTGCTGGAAGCCTACCTCTGCGTACAGAACCGGGAGTTGAAACTCGGAGACGTCATCCTCGGGTTCAACATTCAGGAAGAATACCCGGACGGCGGCCTGCCCCCCAAGTCCAAGAAGCAGGCGTCCCGGAAAAACGATGACGACGACAGTGATTCCGACTCGGATGATGTCCTGGACCTGGAGGAAGTGCGCGACTCCATTACCGGTCTTGACGCGCTGTACAAGAAACTGGTGGGGTCCATTAAACGGCATGGAAAAAGCCATGACAAAACGGCCGCGATCCAGACCGACATCACGGAAAAGTTCATGCGCATACGCCTGTCTCCCAAATTTATCACTGCCCTGACCGCCAACGTCCGGCGCGCGATCGAATTGATCCGGGGCTCGGAACGCGAGGTCATGCGCCTGTGCGTCAAGAAGGCGAACATGACCCGCAAGGACTTTATCGCCTCGTTCCCGGGCAATGAGAAAAATACCGGGTGGATCGGGCAGCAGATCGAATCCGGCAGCCCCTATGCAGAGGCCCTGGCCGGCGTCAGGGACGAGGTGATTAAAATACAGCAGAGACTGGCCGAAGCGCTGAGCGACAATCTGCTTACCATTGCGGAAATCAAGGAAGTCAACAGGAAGATCTCCATCGGCGAGGCAAAAATGCGCAAGGCAAAAAAGGAAATGGTGGAGGCCAACCTGCGCCTGGTCATTTCCATCGCGAAGAAGTACACCAATCGCGGACTGCTGTTTCTCGACCTGATACAGGAAGGCAATATCGGCCTCATGAAGGCAGTGGACAAGTTCGAATACCGGCGCGGGTACAAGTTCTCCACGTATGCGACCTGGTGGATTCGCCAGGCCATTACCCGTTCCATCGCGGACCAGGCCAGGACGATTCGCATTCCGGTGCACATGATCGAGACCATTAACAAGCTGAATCGCATCTCGCGGCAGATACTGCAGGAGCAGGGCCGGGAACCCACGCCCGAGGAACTGTCGGAAAAAATGGACATGCCCGAAGAGAAGGTACGCAAGGTGCTCAAAATCGCCAAGGAGCCCATCTCCATGGAGACGCCCATCGGCGACGACGATGATTCCCACCTGGGCGACTTTATCGAGGACCTGAACACCCAGGCGCCGGCCGAATACGCCAGTTTCGAGGGATTGCGGCAGACGATGCGGGAATCGCTCAACGGCCTGACATCCAGGGAGGCCAAGGTATTGCGCATGCGTTTCGGCATCGAGATGAACACCGATCACACGCTGGAAGAGGTAGGCAAACAGTTCGACGT
>CAYOEQ010000119.1:0-6733 GCA_964402775.1 uncultured Enterobacteriaceae bacterium | reverse complement strand
CCGGTACGGGGGTGCAGGATACGGCCATCGCAACGGTTGCGTATGAAGCGGCCGTCTCTCGCGGTATCGGGACCGTGATCAGCAATTGACGGGAGATTACAGTTTGTTTTCACTACACGGCAAGACGGCCTTGATTACCGGAGCGGCCAAAGGGATTGGCCTTGCGGTTGCGAAACGATTCCGCGCCGCCGGCGCGGAAGTTATCATCACCGACATTTCAGACGCGGCTGACGCTGCCGCCGCCATCGGCGCACAATTTGTCCGGCTCGATGTTTCCCGGGAACAGGAGGTTGCAGGTTATTTCCGGGAGTTGGCCGGTGAACGGCAGAAACTGGACATCGTGGTCAATAATGCCGGCATCGTGCCCGGCGACAATTTCGTGTTGACGGAAGCAGGTGACGACGACAGCCTGCGCGGGGTGTTTGAGGTGAATACCTATGGCGTATTTTACGGATTGAAACATGCGCCTGCGCAGATGCACGATTATGGTTCCATCATCAATACGGCATCCCTGGCCGCACACCTGGCATTGCCGGGTAACAGCCAGTACTCGGCCAGCAAGGCTGCAGTGGTGCAGCTTACCCGGACTTCTGCAGTGGAACTCGGGAAGCGGGGAATTCGCGTCAATGTTGTCTGTCCGTCCTTCATCCGGACGGATATGGGCGGAGGTGAACTGGGAGAAAACATGTCGGAGGAACTCACCGCCCTGGGAAGAATAGGCGAACTGGAAGACGTGGTGGGCCTGTATCATTTTCTTGCCTCCGATGAGAGCCGCTTTATCAGCGGCCAGGTGTTCAACGTCGATGGCGGCTGGACGGCCGGCGTCAGTGCGGCATTGATGGACAGGTACCAGTCAATCGGCTGATGCGCGGCCTGTCCGACAAGGTGATCATCGTGACCGGCGCCGGAAGTCCCGGAGGCATGGGCCATGCCGCGGCATTGAAACTTGCCGAATACGGAACCCACGTAGCTGTGTCGGACCTGGAGCACACCAGGGGGCGGCTGGACGAACTGGTTGGCCGGATCGAAGCCATGGGGCGGCGCGCTCTGGCGGCCACCTGTGATGTGACGGATGATGCCGCCATCCGCGCCTTTACCGGCAGCGTTATGGGAGAGTTCGGCAGAATTGACGGTCTTTTCAATAACGCGGGTTACGGCAGCATGTCGTTATTCATGCAAACGGATCTGGATGAGTTCGACAGGATGTTCGCCATCAATACCCGCAGTATCGCCGCCTTCATGCAGGCCGTTATTCCGCACATGAAAGCAACGGGGGGCGGCGCCATCGTCAATAACGCTTCCCTGGGAGGAATTTACGCGAGCGCACATTTCTCCGCCTATGAAACCTCGAAGTTCGCCCTGGTGGGCATGAGTAAATCCGTAGCGTTGGAAGTCGGCGCCGACAACATCCGCGTGAATCTGATCTGCCCCGGCGCGATCAAGACGGATATGGGAGCCAAGATGCCTGCCTATTTTGCGGAACAGGCAGGAGTGACTGTAGAGCAGTCCTATGCCGCGATTGCCGGGGACACCGCCCTGGGCAGATGGGGCCGGCCTGAAGAAGTGGCAGAGGTCGTGGCTTTCCTGTTGAGTGACCTATCCGGTTACATGACCGGCGCTGCAATCCCGATCACCGGCGGCGCACCGCAGGCGCTGTAATCGTTTCAGCAGGCTGTCAATCCGCCGTCGAGCACGATTGACGCTCCGTTCATGAAGCTGTTCTGTTCTGAACACAGCCACAGGATGGCGTCCACGACTTCTTCGGGTTGTACCATGCGCTTTAACGGAATGCGGCTGGTCATTCTGCTTTCCATCTCGGCATCGCCGGCGCGCAGCATCTCCGTGACCAGCGGGGTAGGTGAGTAACCGGGGCATAGCGCATTGACGCGCACGCCTTCCCGGCCGTACTCTACTGCAGCCGTACGCGTCAGGCCGACCACGCCGTGCTTGCTGGCGCAGTAAGGTCCCAGCATGGGCGCGCCCAGCACGCCTGCGACAGATGCGATATTGAGTATTGTCCCGGCGCCCTGCTTCTGCATCTGCCTTATCTCGCGTTTCATGCAAAGGAACACACCGGTCAGGTTGACCTCAATTATCCGCGACCACAGTGCATCATCGCAGTCCGCCAGCGGGCGCTGGTCATGGGCTATTCCCGCGTTATTGACGGCGACGTCGATCCGCCCGAAACGGTCTGTGGCTGCGTCGAGGAAACGGTCTACCTGCTCCGGATCGCTGACATCACATGGAAAGATGAAAGGTCTGCCGCCAAGTTCCCCTGCCAGGTTGCGCAACGCGTCTTCATTGACATCACATAACGCCAGCCGGTCGCCCTGTGCATCGAAGCGCTCAGCCGCCAGCCGGCCGAACCCGGATCCGGCTCCGGTAAGCAGTACAACCCTGTCGGCACTGGCGTCTGGCATGATATTTGGAACACTGAGAATTATCCCTGCTATCTTATCTTAAAAGAATTGGTTTCAATTAACTCAAATGAGGTATAGGCAAACCCGCGCTTTACTACGAAAATTAACTGATAAGCACGTATTTTCCGGGGGTCGTTCAGCTAAATTCAAGAGGGGATAAAGCCATGTTTCTCAAACCGCACATCAGACTGACCGAATTAATACCGGTTCTTACCCTGGTTTCAATCGTTTTCGCGCAACCGGCTGCTGCCGCGCTGCTGGAGGAGGTTATCGTCACCGCCCAGAAGCGCCAGCAGGACGCCCAGGACGTGGGTATCTCGATCAGCTCTTTTTCCAATGCGCAAATGAGGTCGTTGGGTGTGACCGATGCAGCCGATCTCGCCGACCTGACTTCCGGCGTAACGATCAACATGGAATACGGCACTGCGCCGCTGTTTGCCATTCGCGGCGTGAGCGTCAATGACTTCGCGGCAACGACGCCGCCCGCGGCCGCCGTGTACCTGGACGGCGTATACAAGGCATCCAATATCAACAGCGGCCCGCAGATGTTTGACATGGAAAGGGTGGAAATCCTGAAAGGACCGCAAGGCACGCTGTGGGGCCGCAATACCACCGGCGGCGCGGTCAGTATTACCAGTGTCAAACCCTCCCAGGAAAGCGACGGTTATATAGAGGTCGGATACGGGACCCATGATCACATACAGGTCGAAGGCGCAATAGGCGCCGGATTGACGGATAGCGTGTCCACCAGGTTATCGTTCCGTTACATGGAAAGCGACGGAGCGTTCGATTCGGTTACGAATGGTGAACACGGCGCCCTTGACAACGTGGCGCTCAGGGGGCAATTTCTGCTTGAGACCGGCAACTTCACCGGCCAGCTCATCGCGCATTATGCGCAGGACAAGGGTGAGATAGAACCCACGGTCGCATACATCCTGGGAAGCTGCAGCCCGGCAGCCGGAATCGTGACGACCATCGGCGGCGTTCCCGTGGCAGGTGATCCCGAACATCCTTCCTGCGGAAACAGCACCAAGGCCACGAACCCTTTTGACGATACCGTATCTACAGACTGGGACTCGAATAAAAACAACAAGTTCTACGGCGTGACCCTGAAGCTGGATTGGGATATCGGCAACAATATGAGTATCCATTCCATCAGCGCCTATGACGGCTTTGAGCGTCTTGACGGCCTGGATTTCGAGGGCACGGCCACCATTTACGGGCGCCAGATATACGACCAGGAGTTTGACCAGTACAGCCAGGAATTGCGCCTGGAAGGCCAACTGGATAACGGGTTCTGGCTGCTGGGCTATTATTTTGACAACAGCGAGATCAATGACCCCGCCAACCTGACCCCGGTCGGCGCGACTTATGACTCGATACCCCCTGATTTCAATGCCGTTATCACAGGCGCGCCGTTGCAACCGGGTGATGGCAGCAGCAGTTACTTCGGCGGTTTTCCGTTCGACCTGGAAACATTCCAGGAGACCACGGTCCACGCTGCCTTCGCGCACGTGGAATACGGTATTGTGGAAAACCTGAGGGTGATCGGCGGTGTGCGTTACGAAGATGAAAAAAAGAAGGGCAGACACGCCGACCTGGCCGCGCTACCCGGCGCCGGCCCGGTCAACGACGCAATCGGCGTGGCCTTCGGCGGGAACCGGGCCGAACAGGAAACATCTTTTGAAGATGTTTCCTGGAAGGTGGGGCTGAACTACCTGCCGACCGCTGACATGATGCTCTACGGCACCTACTCGGTCGGCGTCAAGAGCGGCGGCACCGACCAGGCTTTTGCCGGGTTCAACAACCCTCCCTTCGGTAAGGAAACGCTCAAGGCGTTGGAAGGCGGCATCAAGTGGGACGTAACGGACAACTTCCGCTTCAATGCCAGCGCCTACTGGTATGACTACGAGGATATGGTGCAGCGGTTTTCCGTTTATATCACCAATGAATTCGGTGACCCGGTCGGCGCCGAGCGGCTGGATAACGTAGAGGCTGCCGACGTGTACGGCCTGGACCTGGAACTGACCTTTGCGCCGGCAGAGGGCCTGGAGTTTCTGGCCACCGCTACCTTCCTCGATACGGAAGTGGATGATCAAGTGGCCAGCGCGGGCATCATAGATACGGACGGCAGCGGCGGACCGAGCGCAGGCGATACCGTCGTGTCCATCGACGGCAATGAACTGCCGTTTGCGCCGGATTTCTCGATAACCGGTGTGGCCCGATACCTCATGCAACTGGATAATGACTACAGCGTAAGCCTCCAGATGAGCGTCAGCCATACCTCCGACCATTTCATCTCCATAGAAAACGTGCCTTTTGAAGAGCAGGACCATACCAAGCTGGGCGCACACGTCGCCTTGATGGGACCCGGAGACAAGTGGTCGCTTTCCGTCACGGGAACGAACCTGACCAATGAATTTCACGCGATAAACGGCTTCCCGTCAGGACTGGGCGGCCGCGGTTACTATATCAATACCCCGCGTACCGTGATCGGCAGGCTGAGCTACAACTTTTTCTGACAGGAAACTTCTTCAGCACGGTGAAAAAACCGCCGCTTCAAACGGCGGTTTTTTTATGGTTCAGCTGTTAGTCAGAGGTTCATTTGAAAACTGCAGGTATTGATTATTTCGTTGCTAATCAGCCGTCACGGACAAGCTCATCGGTTACCTTATCCACTGCCTTCCCGGTTAATTCGATGATTTGATCGATGTCCGCGGGACTGACAATCAGGGGCGGGGCAAAACCAAGAATGTCACCATGGGGCATGGCCCGGGCGATCAGGCCATGCTCCAGGCAGGCTGCGGCAAACCGGGGCCCGACCTTCAGGGAGGCATCGAAACGTTCTTTGCTTATTTTATCTGCCACGAACTCCAGCGCTCCGAGCAGGCCCTCCCCACGCGCTTCGCCGACCAGGGGGTGATCGGCAAAGGTTTCCCGCATGCGCTGCTGGAAATAGGCGCCGGTCTTTAATACGTTTGCAACAATGCCTTCCTGCTCCAGGATATCCAGGTTGGCAATACCCGCCGCCATGGCCAGGGCATGGGCGGAATAGGTCCAGCCATGGCCGATAGGCCCGAACTGCTCGGAACCCTGCTCAAGCACTGCCCAGACCTTATCACCGACAACCACGCCGGATAAAGGCAGGTAACCGCTGGTCAGTCCCTTGGCTATCGTGATGAGGTCAGGTTCGATGCCATAGCGTTCACAGCCGAAGTCATAACCGATGCGGCCGAAGGCGGTCACCACCTCGTCCGCTATCAGCAGGATATCGTACTTCCTGAGCACTGACTGGATGGCAGGCCAGTAACCTTTCGGAGGTGGAATGATGCCGCCGGTGCCCATCACCGGTTCGCCGATGAACGCGGCAACCGTGTCCGGCCCTTCGTCGAGTATCAGTTTTTCCAGTTCCTCTGCACAAAAGTGTGAAAACTCCTGCTCGCTCATGCCTTCATCCGCCCCGTAATAATAATGGGGCGTCAGCGTATGTCTCACCGTGTCTACAGGCAGGTTGAAGTGAGACTGGAACACCGGCAGGCCGGTCAGGCTGCCGGTCATGATGCCGGAACCGTGATAACCGCGCAGCCGTGAGATAATCTTGCGCCTTTGCGGGCGTCCAAGCACGTTGTTGTAATACCATACCAGCTTGATCTGGGTCTCATTGGCATCGGAACCGGACATGCCGTAATAGACCTTGCTCATGCCGTCGGGAGCCATTTCAATGATCCGTCTGGATAGTTCGACGACGACCTCGCTGGAATGGCCCACATAGGTGTGGTAGTAAGCGAGCTTTTTTGCCTGGGCATGAATCGCATCGGCTATTTCCATACGGCCGTAACCGACATTGACGCAATAGAGTCCGGCAAAAGCATCCAGTAGTTCATTGCCCTTATTGTCCCTGATGTGAATACCTTTCCCTGAATCCATGATGCGAGGTGTTCCCAGGGCGCCGCTGGCATGGGCTTTCAAATCTGTAGACGCGTGAAACACTGTTTGACGGTCCAGTTCCTCAAGGCTCAGGTCTTTGTCAAAGGTCTTGGGCATATCGTTTTCCGGTCATAAAGCTCGTGCTTGATTATGTCATTTATCCCTTGTTTTGGACAGGTACTCTTCCCGGCCTCACCCGCCACTGGCAGCATTCTTCCCGTGGACGGGGGCTACCTGATCTGAATATATGGGGATAAGTGGGGTCAGATCCCGGGGTCAGAGTAAGAAATTCGAAGAATTTTTACTCTGACCCCTTGATATTATCCCTGCAGGGTGTACGACAATTTTGTGAGATGCGGGTCATTATACACCTGCCCGACGTTCCC
>CAYOEQ010000118.1:0-6735 GCA_964402775.1 uncultured Enterobacteriaceae bacterium | reverse complement strand
CAGTGACAGGACGAGACTGCCAAAGTATTTACGGAACATAAACGGCCCTCCAGGTTTGTTTCGAATCATCGGGGATAGATCATTGTGAGTCCCGCCCCTTGAAAGGCACAAACTGCGCCCCTCCGTAAGTCTGCTCGGTGGGCGCGATTTCCATCTGGCTGACATTCACCCGCCAGGGCGCATCCACACAGTACACGACCGCATCGGCGATGTCAGACGCCACCAGGTCTTCGCAGTGAGTCTGCGTGATTTCCTGCCTTTGTTCGTCATCATCGACAGCTACATCGTAGAACTCGGTTATCACCCTACCGGGGTTGATCTCGGTGACGCGGATACCGGTGCCCTTCAATTCCTGGCGCAGGTCGCGGCTCAACTTGTGCATGGCCCCCTTGGTGGTTCCATACAGGGCCATTGGTAACGGATATAATCCTGCAACCGAACTCATGTTCACGATATGTCCCCGACCCCGTTCAATCATGCCCGGCAAAACCGCCTTGATCATGATGAGGGCCGCAGTGACGTTGATGTCTACGGTGGTCACGATGTCCTCGACCTCACCTTTCCAGATCGACCCGAGCGCGCGGCCCAGACCTGCGTTGTTAACGAGGATATCGACCGGTTGTTCCTTACCGAAGGCCATGACGGCCTCGCGATCCCGTACATCGAGTTTTACGGGTATGCAACCGGTTTCAGCGGCCAGCTTCTCCAGCCGGTCAAGTCTTCTTGCTGCGGCATACACCTGGACACCTCTGGCTCGAAGCGCCCGGGCGGTGGCTTCACCGATACCGCTCGAGGCTCCCGTTACCAGTGCCTTTGTATTCCGGTCAAGAGACATGTTTCATACTCGTTAATACATGTGGTCCAGACTGAGATTGTATCTTCATCTAAAATTCCCCCCGAAGCATCAGTATCCCTACCAGGTAATTTTCGAAATCGTCCGCGATAGCGTGTTGATAGGTGACCATGGGTCTCAGGGTGAAACGACCCGCCGGCGCTGTCATCGACAGGCTCAGCTCGAAATGGCTCACGTTGGAACCGGCACGGTAATAATCATCGTTGTACACGATATTACCCGAACCCGTCAACGTAACTGCGCCGGCCGGTACATCATGATGCAGGGCAAGACGTATAATCTGCCCATCTGCCGTGAGAGAGAAATCACGTGCATAATGCAATTCGGGGTTCCCCGGAAGACTTGTTACAAGCCCGGCGTTAAATTCATAAGTCGAGTCCCACTTTCCGGGTTCACTGAAGTGCTTGTAGTTGTAATTTGCGACACCGGCATAGACTCTCACCGATTCACGGTATTGATAGTAATAATCGGCAAAAAAACCTCCATCGGTAATCTCGTCGGTCTCTGCGTCATAATTGGTATAGGCATTAATTGTGAAACCGTTATAGCCAAGCGCGACACCAGGCTGCAATACCGAACCGGTTGAAAAAGCCAGCCCGGAAAACAGGTAACGGCTCTTGTAATCCAGGTTTACACTGAAGGTGACCGGATGCTTCGTGGTCTGGGCATTGGCCCCACTCATGGCGGCCAGCAGCCCGATTAACATCAAATATCTGCGTGGTTGCATGGTTGCTCGTTTACAAACCTGCCCGGTCATTCTGATATAAACTGCTCACCGCTGTCTCCCCAGGTACCACCGATTACACAGCGAAACTACGGACATCCATATCGGGCTGAATCTGCCCGGCGGCACCGCGGCTTCCGGGTAACCAGGTAAAGACTCGACCAGCCTTCTGCTACCATATTTTATCGTTAAACTACAAGCAAGCATGATAAAATCGCTGTGTGAAGATGAAATTCGCACTACCGTTGGCGCTTTTCGTATGTTTCGCCGCAATGCGCCCTGCTTCCGCCGACGATATCGCCGGGCTCTGGATCTACGAGTCGTTCGACAGGCCGGTGCATGGGGTCAAGCCGCTGGTCGGACTGTTCCTTTTCAATGATGGACGCTTCGTCCACCAGGCGATGCACGGCAGCGAACCCATGGAAGAGCAACTCACGGACGCCCATATCGGCAGGTACCGGTTCAAGTCCGGGGACATCGTGCAGTTCGACGTTGACACCGGCATCGTGGTGACGCCTGCCGGGGAATCACTCCTGTCGGCGCGATCGAATACCAGCCACGACGTCGCTTACGAAGTTTCTGGGGAGAATCTCCTCCTGAGCTTCGCAAACGGGGCCACCGAAAAGCTGGTCAAGGTCCCCAACACCAAAGTCGAACTCATCGATCTGGACCGCGGGACGCTGGCGCTGACAGACCGGCATTTCATCCTCGTGACCGAGCTCGAGGGCGGTTGGCTTGCGGGGTCCGGCCGATACCAAAGGAAAGGGCACGACATCCAGCTCGAGGCCATGCGCTGGTTCGAAGTCGGTGACGGCAAGGCCGACTACGCCGCCGATGAGACCTTCGAGGCGACGTTCGACGGCAGCAAGTTAAAACTGCCCGGCGGCCTGAGCTTCCGGGTATTCGGTTATATCGAGTAACGCAGGAACTCCGCCGCACTGATTATCGGCACTCGGCGACAAACCGGATATCCTGCTAATCCCCGTTTATCCGTCGGTCGCCACCGTCGTCTCATAGCGCACACCCTCCGGTACCGGCACGGCCTGGTGCACGGTCACGCCGTACTCCCCCCCGGTGATTTCCGATGAATCCACGGCCACGAATGACGTGTAGTCGGACGCAAGCTGGTGTTGCAGCGCGATGCGCCTGATGGCGTCGCGCAGTTCCCCATGGGGGTCGCCGACGGTCGCCTGCCGGTCTGCAAGCTCGGCGATGTTTGCGCGCGCCCAGACCTTGGCGAGGGACGGACCGGCGCTGCCTGCTTCGGCGGCCTCGACCACGAAAGTACGGCGCTCACCGTCAACCGTCCCGGATATGCTTATCTGCGCGGGCTCGCCCCGGAACCGGCCCGCGGCAACCAGGGGCCGGCCAACGAACAGGTCGGGGAGCCGGCTGGGCCAGGTGTCCGAGACGGTCATGCCGCCCCAGTCGATCTCGACGTCGGTCAGCGCCGCGCGGCTCACACGCTCGAAAAATGCACCCATGACCTCTTCCGCGGAGTCGTTCAGTCCCAGGTAGGCGACTGCGCCGCGCCCGACCTTGGCCATGCGCTCCATAAGATAGCGGTTGACGGATTCTCCTACCCCGAAACTGAATATGCGGGCATTGCCGATACGTCTGTGCACCTCGGCCAGGATCTCCGCCTCGTTACCGATATAGCCGTCCGTCATAAACGAGACGAAGCGATACCGCGACGGGCTGTGGGGAAAATCCAGGGCTGCCTTGATGCCCTCCACCATCATGGTGCCGCCCTGGCTGTTCAGGTTGGCAAGATACCGGCGCGCAGCCGCCAGGTTTTCCTCCGTCGCAGGGACGGGTTCCCGGCCGAATTGAGAGGCATCTTCCGAGAAACGGATGATCTGGAACGTATCATTCGGATTGAGCAAGTCCAGCGCCGTGGCAACGGCCTGCTTCGCCTGCGCCAGGGGACGGCCTTCCATCGACCCGGAGCAGTCGATGACGAACACCATCTCCATCGGCCGGCGGGAGACCTGTGCGGTGTCGATGGGCGGGATCATCATCAGTGAAAAGTATCCCTGTCCTGTCTCCTGGTCCGTGTATGTCATCAGGTTCGATTTGACTGTTTGCCCGGCGATGCGGAAGTCCAGCACGAAATCCCGGTTGGGAATAGTTGTGCGGTTCGCCAGTTGCACGGTCGCGGATGCAGGACCGTCCCGCTCCACAGTGATCTGGTGGGTCGATTTGAGTTCCTCGATGCGCACACCGGCATCTATGCGTACGGTAATACCGAGGTCATGGCCCGACCGTTCCGCCGGCGCCAGGTATTCCACCGCGGTCCCGCCCGGTGTTTCAGTGCGGCCGCCGCGCGGGAGCGCGTGGACAGGGTCCGGGTGACCGGGCGGGTTGAAGCGCGGACCGACCACCGTGGGAAACACGAAGGAGTACCACCCGTCCTTGTAGGCGAGTGTGTGGAAATAGGTGATATCGACGTCGATAGCCTTGCCGGGTTCGATATTGGCGACTTTCTGCTCGAATATGTTCGGCCGGTGCTGAACCAGCAGGCTTGCCTGGTAGCCCTGGTCCCGCGCCGCGCGGTAGATGGCCTCGGCTTCTTCCTTTTCGCGCAGGATACCGCGAATAGTGCGCTCCCCGATGACCATCAAAAACCCGGTGACCGCGGCTTTTTCCGGCAGGGGAAATACATAAACGGCCTCAATCTTCGTGTCGAACGGGTTGGCAAACTGCTGCTTGACCTGAACGGCGCTGATATGGCCGGCAATAGAGGCATCCACGGCGGTATGCTGCAGGGGCAGCGGGACCTTCGTCTCGCCGGACGGCTCATCGTCTGACGGCATGTTCGCGACCATCGTCCCGGAGCCGAGGTCCGGAGTGTCTTCACCGGCCGGGGGGACGGCGGAAGACCTGGCAATGACCCAGATCTCCGATCCGGGCAATATGGTATCCCAAGCCGGGACCTGCTCCTCCGGCGGCCCATAGCCGGACAGGCGCACAGCCGGTGATACGGCATAATCGGCTGCTGCGCCCTGAGCCGTCTCCTCCAGCACTCTGGCTCGCAAGGCGCGTTGCTGCGCCAGCCTGATCGGTTCCCGGGAGGACCGGGAAGCCTGTTCCTCTTGCGAGGGCGTCTCCGGCAGGGGTGAGGTGGTGCAGGATACGAGCAATGCCACCCCGGTCAGCCAGATCATCGTGCAAAGTGCGAGTTTGATATGTCTGTTCATCGGAATCTCTCTTGTGATTTATCGTCTGGTTCTGCGAAGGAAATGGATGCATCGATGACCTCGCCCTCCCATGACGTTGCCGTGATCAGGCCCAGTTCGAAATCGGGTTCGCCTTCCAGCATCAGGTGCAGCGTGGCAAGCCGCACGCGACCGATTGGCAACCGGCCTTCCTCCGCCAGGGAGTAATCGGCTACCACAATTCTCCGAGCGTCGCCGCGGGCGACGGTCTCCCGGTCGTAATACGGCGCCCGCGGGTAGGCGGGATGGCCGCCGTTCTCGACGCCCACCACTTTCATGGCGCCGTTGCGGTCCCTGAGTTCGAACTGCCAGGCGGCCACGGCTGCCGGGCTGTCGAGGTGGATTGCCAGGGGCACGAAGCGCGGTCCGTCCGCGCTGTCAGCACAAGCCAGATCCGCAAACAGTACGAGGAAGGCCAGGACCCGGAGCAACCGCTTCATAGCGTACCGTCCCGGTCCAGCGCCACCAGGCGATAAGCAAAAGCGTCAATATCGGCCTGTTTCACCCCATTCTCCACGCGTGCAAGGGCCAGCACGTCGGCTATATCGATTTGACCGGAACCGTCAACGTCTGCGTAGATCGACGTATCGTCCTGCTCCCATAAGTGATTGGTCGTGAAAAGGACAACCACGAGCACGCAGGCCGCTGCCGCCGCACGCCAGGCGCTCTGTGGTTGCCAACGAGGGATGCGGCGCGGTGCGAATTGGTCGTGCGCCATACTTGCCAGGCTGCGGTCAACCCGGGAAGTGATCACCTCCGGCGCCCGGTCGATGCGTTTCAGCTCATCGACCAGGGCCTCAGGCAGTCGCTCGTTATGTTCGTATGCGCCGGTCATGTCATGAGTTCCCTGTCCATATAACGCACGAGAAGGGCAAAAGGTTCATTCAGTCAAAAAAATCTTCAAGCAAGGGGGAAGCCCTGAGGTTTGCGATGCCTCCATGCAGCCGGGACTTCACGGTGCCCCCGGGGATACCCAGGGCTTGCGCAATCTCATCCAGCGACATCTCGTCCACGAAACGCAAAGTGAGCGCTTCCCGCTGGCCGGGCGGCAGGTTTGCGAGAACCCTGCCGAGGTCCCCGTCGTCCCGGACAGGTTGGATGGGTACGTCCTCGGGGGTTACGTCATCGGCAGCAGGGAACCGGCCGGCCTTGCGCGCCGCTGTAATTGCCGTGTTTTTCGCGATGGGGTACAGCAGCGTCGTCAGCCTGGCGCTAAGCGTTATCCCCTCGCCGGCGGGCGGGAAGCGGCGCAACAGTTGCACGAAGGTGTCCTGCAGCACGTCCAGCGCGGTATCGATATCGGGTGAAAAGCGCAGCGCCACGCGCAGCACGTAGTCCTTGTGGCGCAGGTACAGGGCCTCGAACGCAGCCGCAGCGGCGCGCGCATCACCATGATTGCAGGTGTCTACCAGCGCCTCGTCGCTGCGCGGGTCTCGCTGACGGTTCCTGGCTATGGTATGGCCTCACTCAAGAGTTAGCGCCATGCCGGCTCCTTTGCCCACCGGCCGGCAAGGCTGCGGGTGAAATGGGATTATTATCCTCCTGTTTCAAGTCCGACACTGTCTTACGCCATAAAGTTCCCGGGAGTTAACCTGATTGTCAGGCCTCATATGCGTGTCAAGAATACCGGTAAGGAATACCTGTCGAACTGGATTCACATGTACACGCTGGATAATGGCCGGGTGACAATGTTTGAAGAGTTCATCGACACTGCGGCCCTGGTTTGCGCATTCAGCGCCGATGAATAGGTACGGCGAGGGGCGCGATAGTTATGATATTGATTTTTATATCAACTTTTAATATAATATTGTTGATGAAGAAATCAACTAATAATTTAAGTACAGTTCTGGACGAACTCATCCAGACGGCACGGTTGAGCGGACTCAACGACAGCGAATGGGCAGCCCGCGCCGGTCTGCCTAAGGAAACGCTCTCCCGGT
>CAYOEQ010000117.1:1992-6769 GCA_964402775.1 uncultured Enterobacteriaceae bacterium | reverse complement strand
GGGCCGATGGCGTCGTCCACGTTGAGCAGGATGGCCTTTTCGCGCGTCTCTCCATAAAGCAGTCCCGCTGCCAGTCCGACACACAAAACTGCGAGAAACCGGCGCATGTTATTTACGGTAAATAAGTTCTCCGGCATTCAGTCGTGCGGTTTTACCGCCTTGATGGTTTTGACAATATCCAGGAACAGGTTGTTCACTTCCGTGACTTCAAACCCGGCTGCCCTGACGTTGGCCACGGTGGTCCGGTTCATTTCGGGACCGATGTTCCTGGTAATGGCAGTCATGAGATCCATCATGTATTTAAACGGAAAATAGCGGCTCCCGGTATGTTCGAACATGTACAGCCGCCCTCCCGGCTTCAGCACGCGGTTCAATGCTTTCAGCGCCGCGACGGGTTCAGGCACCGAGCAGAACGTACAGGATGTGAAAACCTGGTCGAAATGCCCGTCCGGGTACGGCATTTCATGGATGTCCACGAGTTCAGCCTTGATGTCTCCCTGGTAGTCATCGACACGATGCTGCGCCCGGTTCAGCATTTCCGGGCTGATATCGATAGCGCTAATTGTCATACCGGGCGGGAATGCCGATATGTCGAGGCCCGTGCCCAGGGAGGCAAACAGTACCCTGCCGGGTTCCATGTGTCCGAACAGGCGTGACTTGAAGGGAAGCCAGCGCTTCATTTCGCCGTTGCCGGACATGAGGTCAAGGCTGGCAGCGGCCTTGTTCCACTTATCCCGTGTCGCCAGGTCGGCCATCAGTTTATCTCCGATGTACTGATGCCGCGCAGGTATGCATTCACCAGCCAGATAATACAGGTTACAAGCAGTCCTGTGATTGCCCCCAGCCAGACCAGGCGGATCACCGGCACTTCCGCCATGGCCAGCCACATGCCGCTGAACATGCCGCTGAACATGCCGGTCAACATCACCGGCACCATGATTTCCATGGCCCCGAACAGGATGCCCAATGCCAGGGAAAGAAAAATGCACAGTAACATCCCCAGCGCCATCATCACGATCATGGCAACGAACATGTTCCAGCCCGTACTAATCAGCAGGGCGGCGCAGAGCGCGAGCAGGATACCTGCGACCATGTTTGAGACGAGGTCGCCGAAAACGAAATAAAGTCTGTGATCCATAACGAACGCATAACGTGTGGGTTTTCATATATTAGAATAAAACCGCGATTTTGGGTATCATTACCGGGTGAACTTAATTTCCTGTTGCCAGTCCAACCATAATATTGTCTAATTACCCTACAATCAGACGGATAGCACGTATGCATTTTTTACATACCCTGGTAATTACCGTTTCGATTCTTTTTGGCGCTGCGGCAACAGCGCAACAATCATCCTACGCTCCCCAGAAGATGCCGGATGACGCCCCTCCGCCTGCGATTGTTCTGGATATTGAAAGCACGGATATCCAGCCTGAACGTGAAACCGTCAGGCTGCGGCTACCAACCGCGAACACGGAATACCGGGAGGACAGGCGCTGTATGACCGTGTGTTCCACGTGGGGTGAGGACTGCGTGATGTTAAATCCCGGTTCCGGCCCCGTTACCAGGAAGTGCGTAAGGACATGCAAGTCCTTCGCCGAGGAATGCCTCTGAAACACGCCCGCCGGGTATCATCAGCGAAAGTGGCGGAATTGGCAGACGCGCTGGGTTTAGGTCCCAGTGGGGCAACCCGTGAGAGTTCGAGTCTCTCCTTTCGCACCAAACATCCAACGATATAGAGATTTTGACAGATGCAGGTTTCAGTTGAGACGAAAGGTCCTCTCGAGAGAAGTGTTACGATTGACGTACCGGAGGAGCGCATCACCAGCGCAGTGGAGGAACGGCTCAAATCCATGAGCAGGACGAGCCGGGTCCAGGGATTCCGTCCGGGCAAGGCGCCCATGCGCGTGATCAAACAGCGCTTCGGTCCCCAGGTCCGCAAGGAAGTGGTCGAAAAGCTGGTCAGTTCATCTTTTTTCGAGGCGGTGAGCCAGGAGGACCTGAAACCCGTCGGCAGGCCGTTGATCGACCCGTTGCGGGAAGAAGTCGGCGGCGGGCTGTCTTATACCGCCACTTTCGAGGTGATGCCTGAAGTCAGTCTCAACCCGGTCGAGGACCTGCAAATTGAAAAACCGGTGTGCGACATCGAGGACGCCGACGTCGACAGGATGATTGAAAAGCTGCGCCGACAGCGACGCGAATTCCGGGAGGTGGAGCGCACGGCCGGGCAAGGCGACCGGGTGAACGTCGATTACCAGGGCGTGGTTGAAGGCGAGGCGCCGGAGAACCTCAAATCGGAAGGCGTGGATATCGAAATCGGTGAGGGCATGTTCATCCCGGGCCTGGAACAGGGTCTGGAAGGAACCAGCGCGGGCCAGTCGCTGGAACTGGATCTTGCATTCCCGGATGACTTCGACAACCAGGAACTGGCCGGCAAGCCGGTGGTGTTCCAGGTGCAGGTCAACCAGGTCGCGGAAGCCGTCCTGCCGGACCTGGATGAAGAGTTCTTTAAGGCCTTCAATGTGTCGGAGGGTGGAGAGCAGGCGTTCAGGCAGGAAATCCGCAGCCACATGGACCGGGAGGTCGAAACCGCGCTGCGCAGCCGTTACCGGGACTCCATCATGCAGGCGCTGCATGATGCCAATGAAATCGATGTGCCCATTACCCTGGTAAACGCCGAGTTCGAGCGCATGCGGGAAATGCTGGTCAGGGATATGGAGATGCGCGGCGTTGCCAAAGAAGTTGCCGCCCGGTTTGTCGCCACTGAAGAATTGAAAAACACGGCCAGGCGCCAGGTCGCGTTGCAATTGCTGACTGCGGAACTCATCCGTTCGAAAGAACTACGGGCTGAACCGGAAAAAGTCAGGGAAATCATAGAATCACGAGCACAATCTTATGAAGATTCTGCAGCTTTCATCAATTGGTATTATAATGATGAGAAACGTCTGGCTGAAATTGAATCCATTGCGCTGGAGGATGAGGTAATCGGCTGTATTTCGTCGCTCGGCAAGGTAAAGGATAAATCATTGTCGTTTGACGAACTGATGAATAAAGGGCAGACTAACCTGAATGGATAAATCGGAGATACACGCACTCAACCTGGTGCCCATGGTCGTGGAGCAGACTTCCCGCGGCGAGCGCGCCTATGACATTTATTCGCGCCTGCTGAAAGAGCGGGTGGTGTTCCTGGTCGGCCCTGTCGAGGACCACGTGGCCAACCTGATAGTTGCCCAGTTGTTGTTCCTGGAGTCGGAGAACCCCGACAAGGATATCCATTTCTACATCAATTCACCGGGAGGGTCGGTTTCCGCCGGCCTGGCCGTGTACGATACCATGCAGTTCATCAAGCCGGATGTCAGCACCATGTGCGTCGGCCAGGCCGCCAGCATGGGCGCTTTGCTGCTGACGGGCGGCGCCGCAGGCAAACGCTTCTGCCTGCCGCATTCGCGGGTTATGATCCATCAGCCCCTGGGAGGTTTTCAGGGGCAGGCGACGGATATAGATATTCACGCGAAAGAGATTTTGAAGGCGCGCGAGAGGCTGAATCAAATTTTGGTCTCACATACCGGGCAGTCTGTTGATAGAATAGAGCAGGACACGGAGCGGGACAAATTCATGAGTTCGGAAGAGGCGCAGGAATACGGGCTTGTCGACGCGGTGCTGTCTTCGCGCCAGTCCGCGCCGGCTGCGGCCGGTGAGGCCGGGACATAGTCAGGTAACGGATTGAAACGATTACACGTATGCTATCCAGGTTAGGTTATGAGCAGCAACAAACAAGGTAAATCAGGCGAAGGCGACAGGCTTTTGTACTGCTCTTTCTGCGGCAAGAGCCAGCATGAGGTGCGCAAGCTGATTGCAGGTCCCTCCGTATTCATCTGTGATGAGTGCGTTGAACTGTGCAACGATATCATCTGGGAGGAGATCCAGGAGAGATCGATTTCCGGGGCTACCAGCGCACTGCCTACCCCCCATGAGATCAACGAGATACTGAACGAGTACGTCATCGGCCAGGATATCGCCAAAAAGATACTGTCGGTTGCGGTTTACAACCATTACAAGCGACTCGACCAGGGCGTGAAAAAATCCGACGTGGAGCTGGCAAAGAGCAACGTGTTGCTGATAGGCCCCACCGGCAGCGGCAAGACCCTGCTGGCCGAAACCCTGGCCCGCCTGCTCAACGTGCCCTTCACCATTGCCGACGCCACTACCCTGACCGAGGCGGGTTACGTGGGTGAAGACGTTGAGAACATCATCCAGAAGCTGCTGCAGAAATGCGATTACGACGTGGAAAAAGCCCAGACGGGCATCGTGTATATTGATGAAATAGACAAGATTTCCCGCAAGTCCGACAACCCGTCCATCACCCGCGACGTCTCCGGCGAAGGGGTGCAGCAGGCTTTGCTGAAGCTGATCGAGGGCACGGTCGCGTCAGTCCCCCCGCAGGGAGGGCGCAAACACCCGCAACAGGAATTCCTGCAGGTGAATACGGCCGATATCCTGTTCATCTGCGGGGGCGCGTTCGCCGGCCTCGACAAGATCATCCGGGAGCGTTCGGAAAAAGCCGGCATCGGGTTTTCCGCCGAAGTGAAGAGCCTGTCGGACAGGAAGAGCGCCAGCGCCCTGATCCAGACTGTCGAGCCCGAGGACCTGATCAAGTACGGCCTGATCCCGGAATTCGTCGGCCGCCTGCCCGTGGTGGCGACCTTGGACGAACTCGACGAGGAACAGCTTGTGAAGATACTGGTTGAGCCGAAGAATGCGCTCACCAAGCAATACGAAC
>CAYOEQ010000117.1:0-1892 GCA_964402775.1 uncultured Enterobacteriaceae bacterium | reverse complement strand
CGGGCCGTCGAGATACTGCTGCGTCCGGCCTTGAACCAGTTCGAACAATACGTGAAGCTGAACAAGAAGGTTCCTCCGGAAATACTCTCATCCCTGTCCAGTATCGACGATCCTTCCCGCCTTGCGGATACCATCGCCGCGCACATGTCGATAAAGATTGAAGAAAAGCAGGCGGTGCTGGAAAAGGTGGACGTGCGGGAGCGCCTGGAATACCTGATAAACCTGATGGAGAAGGAGATCGACCTGCTGAACGTGGAGAAGCGTATCCGCGGACGGGTCAAGTCGCAAATGGAGAAAAGCCAGCGCGAGTATTACCTGAATGAACAGATGAAGGCGATACAAAAGGAACTGGGCGAAATAGACGAAGCCCCCAATGAAATGGAGGAGTTGAGCAACAAGATCGCCAAGTCGGGGATGACCAGGGAGACCCGCAAGAAAGCCGAAGCGGAACTGGGCAAGCTGAAGATGATGCCGCCCATGTCCGCCGAGGCGACCGTGGTAAGGAATTATATCGACTGGCTGGTCAACGTTCCCTGGAAGAAGCGCAGCAAGATCTCTCGGGATATCAACAAGGCGGAGCAGATCCTCGAAGAGGACCATTACGGTCTGGACAAGGTCAAGCAGCGCATACTGGAATACCTCGCGGTGCAGCAGCGGGTAAGAAAACCCAAAGGGCCGATCCTGTGCCTGGTGGGCCCCCCGGGGGTGGGTAAAACCTCCCTGGGCCGCTCCATCGCCCGCGCCACGAACCGGAAATTCATCCGCATGTCCCTGGGTGGGGTGCGGGACGAGGCCGAGATAAGAGGCCACCGGCGTACCTATATCGGCTCCCTGCCGGGCAAGATACTGCAAAGCATGGCCAAGGTGGGCACCAAGAACCCCTTGATGCTGCTGGACGAGGTCGACAAGATGGCCATGGATTTTCGCGGCGACCCGGCATCGGCGCTGCTGGAAGTCCTGGACCCGGAACAGAACCACACCTTTGTCGATCATTACCTGGAGGTTGATTACGACCTGTCCGAAGTCATGTTCGTGACCACGGCCAACAGCCTGAATATCCCGGCGCCGCTGCTGGACCGTATGGAGGTTATCCGCATCTCCGGTTACACGGAGGATGAAAAGATCAATATCGCCAGGAACTACCTGATCCCCAAGCAACTGGAACGCAACGGTCTCAAGCGGGAGGAGATCAACCTGGGCGAAGCATCCATCCGGGAGATCATCCGTTACTACACCCGCGAGGCGGGGGTGCGCAACCTGGAACGGGAGATAGCCAATATCTGCCGCAAGGTCGTTACCAGGTTGTTGCAGAAGACAGACTTGAAACGGGTGTCCGTCACTGCGGCAAAACTGGAAAAATTGATCGGCGTCAAGCGCTTCCGTTACGGCCGTGCGGAGGAAGAAGATCGCGTCGGGCAGGTAACCGGGCTGGCCTGGACTGAAATCGGCGGTGATTTACTGACCATAGAAGCGACGGTGGTGCCCGGCAAGGGCGAAGCCATCCGCACCGGGCACCTGGGCGACGTAATGAAGGAATCCATCGAGGCGGCGCGCACCGTGGTGCGCAGCCGCTGTGAATTCCTGGGCATCAACGAGGACTTTTACAAGGAACGGGATTTCCATATCCACGTGCCGGAAGGCGCAACGCCCAAGGACGGCCCCAGCGCCGGCGTGGCCATGTGCACTGCCCTGGTGTCGGCCCTGACCCACGTACCGGTACGCGCGAATGTCGCCATGACCGGCGAGATTACCCTGCGCGGCGAGGTATTGCCTATCGGCGGCCTGAAGGAAAAGCTGCTGGCGGCGCTGCGCGGCGGCATCGAGACGGTGCTGATCCCCTCCGAAAATGAACGGGAACTGATCGAGATACCCAGGAACATCAAGCAGAACCT
>CAYOEQ010000116.1:0-6803 GCA_964402775.1 uncultured Enterobacteriaceae bacterium | reverse complement strand
ATTGAATACTTTCCGGTCCTTCAGTTTAGAAATGCACATACCCGGTCCTGTCCGGTACGTATTCGGTACCGTCGTTGCGGACGCAGCGCAGCCCTTTTTCTGCCGTGATCTCACCGATGCGGGATACCGGGCAGCCGATACTTCCCAGTTGCTCCTGTCTGTCCGGCGGGACGGTGAAGCACAGTTCGTAATCGTCCCCGCCGCCCAGTATGCAGCGCCATTTCTGCGCCGGATCACTTTCCGCATCCAGTTGCCCCTGGAACGGGATTGCATCGATATTGATCCGGGCGCCGACGTTGCCGGCTTTGAGGAGGTGCCCCAGGTCTGCAAGCAACCCGTCCGAGATGTCGATCATGGCGCTTGCGATCCCGCGCAGTGAAACTCCCAGTTCGACCCTGGGAACAGGGCGCAACAGGCGGGCAAGGCAATCCGGGTCGGGAGTTCGTCCGGATTTGAGCGTCGCCAGCGCAAAGGCCGCGCTGCCCAACTCGCCGCTGACGTAGATATGATCACCGGTCGCGGCGCCGCGGCGCCGGATCTCACTGCCCCTGGGGCATTCGCCGATGACCTGGATTGTCACTGCCGGGGGACCTTTACAGAGGTCGCCGCCGACCAGTGAAACATCGTAATTCTGTGCCGGTTCTGCCAGTCCGCGGGCGAATCCGTCCAGCCATTCATGGGTCATCTCCGTTTCCGACAGGGTCAGCGCCAGGGTGAACCAGCGCGGGACGGCAGCCATGGCGGCCAGGTCGCTGAGGTTTACGGCCAGCGCCTTGTAACCGACGTCGGCAGGGTCGGCATCGGGGAAAAAATGGACGCCGGAAACCAGGGTGTCCGTGGAAACCACCAGGTTGGTATCCGGGTCCGCGGCCAGCAGTGCCGCATCATCCCCCACACCGAGCACGACTCCGCTCCCGCCGGGAGCCATGTCGGCAAAATATTTTTCGATAGCTTCGAATTCGGTCAAGGCTGTTCCAATAAAGGTGTCCCTTCGGGACGACTGTTTCACTGGATTCCCGCTTTTGCGGGAATGGTTTGGAGTATTCTATCCTGCATCGGCAGTGTGCTCTGTAGCGGCTTCGGGACGCAACTGTTGCGCAGCCCGGTCCAGCACACCGTTGATGTATTTGTAGGAATCCTCTGCCCCGAACATGCGCGCCAGTTCCACCGCTTCATTCAACACCACGCGCAGCGGCAAACCCGGCTGGTGCATGAGTTCGTACATGCCCAGGTGCAGCACGGCCCGGGTAACCGGGTCCAGTTCATGCAGGGCGCGATCCAGGAAAGAGGTCAATGCGTCATTAATCTCGTCTGAATTTCCGGCGCTGCCGGTCAGGATGTCCCGGAAATAATCCCCGTCGGCCTTCTTCAATTCCTTCCTGTCGTGCTCAAATTCAGTGATGATTTCAGGCATGGGCCGTTCCGTCAGAAACCACTGGTACAGGGCCTGTACGGCAGAACGCCTGGCCCGCACCCGGGCGCCCATGGACCGGCTGTTTTTATCTGCGTTCATCTGTGCTTGTGCTGCGGATTGAACTGTCAACGGCGCGGTGTGAAGACAAAACGCCAGTCCTCATCAAAGCGGCGGAAATCCACCAGTTCCAGTTCATGGCGTTCATCCATAGTGGTGATGACAGGCAGTTCCATCATATCGGCGGCAGCGCCGCCCAGTATAACCGGCGCCTGGTAGACCACCAGTTCATCGATCAGGCCGTGGCGCAGCATGCTCCCGGTCAATTTCGCGCCCGCCTCCAGCAACAGGTCGTTCACTTCGTAAGTCAGCGCCAGTTCTCTCAACACGCGATCCAGGAAATCCCGCTCATCACCATCGACGAAACGCACGCAGGCCCCGGCGCGTTCCAGGCCCTCATGAAGCAGTTTATCCTCACTCCTGGTGAACAGGACAGTACTCCCGTCCAGACCGAGCATTTGCGCCCCGGATGGGAATCTTAACTCCCTGTCGAGCACTACTCTCAGGGGCTGCCTGCCGCCGGTGTCCACATCACGCACGTTCAGGCGCGGGTCATCGGCCAGCACGGTATTGATGCCGGTCATGATGGCTGAGCTTACCGCGCGCAATTCCTGCACGTCGCGCCGGGAAGCCGCGCCGGTAATCCACCGGCTTACCCCCCCGGCCAGCGCCGTCTTGCCATCGAGGCTGATGGCGGATTTGGCCCGCACATAAGGCCTGCCACGCGTCATCCTGTAAAAGAAACCCTTGTTGAGATCCGTTGCCGGCTGTTCCATCAGGCCGGTCTCGACCCTGACGCCGGCGTCCGCCAATGCTTTTATCCCGGCGCCCGACACCTGCGGATTCCGATCCTGCGCGGCGATCACGACCCGGCTGATACCTGCCGCGATGAGGGCTTCGGTACAGGGCGGCGTCCGCCCATGGTGGGAACAGGGTTCGAGCGTAACGTAAGCCGTCGCGCCGCGCAGGTCGCAGGAAGCATCACTCAGCGCGTTAATCTCGGCATGCGGCTCTCCGGCCCTGTGGTGCCAGCCGCTGCCCAGGAGCTGCTCGCCCCTGGTTATGACACAACCGACCCTGGGGTTGGGGTGGGTGGTGAAACGCCCCCTGTCCGCCAGTTCCAGGGCGCGGGCCATGCATGAGGTGTCGGCTGCGGTCCAGTTCACTTCAGTTATCAGGCTTGTTGAGCAGATCCAACTGGGATTTTTTCAACTCCGGGGGCATCTCTTCTTCCAGCTTCTCAATCTCATCCAGAAATGCCCTGACATCGGCAAAACTCTGGTAAACGGAAGCAAACCGGAGATAGGCCACCTGGTCGACGGCTTTTAATTCTTCCATGACCCAATCTCCCACTTTTCTCGATTTTACTTCCCGGTCGCCCAGGGACCTCAGCTTGTGTTTGATACGGGCGATGGCTATCTCGACCTGTTCCATCGGGACCGGCCGTTTTTCCAGGGCGCGCTCAATGCCGGAACGCAGTTTGTCCTCGGTAAACTGTTCGCGCCGGCCATCGGATTTGATAACCCTGGGATAATTGAATTCCGCCGCTTCATAGGTGGTAAAACGCTCCCTGCATTCCATGCATTCGCGACGGCGCCTGACCAGGTCGCCCTCGGCGGCCATCCTGGAGTCTATGACCCTGGTATCCTCAAATGAACAGAACGGGCAACGCATAGCATATATTCAGGCATATATTCAGGCATACATCGGAAATTGTTTGCACAGTGCCTTCACTTCTTCTTTTATCTTCGCAACCAGCGTCTCATCCCCCATGTTGTCGATGATGTCACAAATCCAAGAAGCGACTTGTGAGGCCTCGGCCGTTCCGAAACCGCGCGTGGTGATCGACGGAGTGCCGATTCGAATACCGCTGGTAACGAAAGGCGACTGCGGATCGTTGGGCACCGCGTTTTTGTTCACGGTGATATTGGCCCGGTCCAGGGCTGCATCCAGGTCCTTGCCGGTTATGTTCTTGCTGATGAGGCTGACCAGGAACAGGTGGTTGTCGGTGCCGCCGGAAACGACGTCAACGCCACGCTGAATAAAGACCCCGGCCATTGCCCGCGCGTTGTCCATAACCTGTTGCTGGTACGCCTTGAACTCCGGTTCCATGGCTTCCTTGAAGGCAACGGCCTTTGCCGCAATCACGTGCATCAACGGCCCTCCCTGGTAGCATGGAAAGACGGTAAAATTCAGTTTCTTCTCAATATCCGGGTTGGCTTTTGCCAGGATCAGGCCGGAGCGGGGGCCGCGCAGGGTCTTGTGGGTCGTCGTCGTCGTCACGTCCGCGATGTTGACCGGGCTGGGATACAGTCCGGTGGCGATCAGGCCGGCCACGTGGGCGATGTCGGCCACCAGGTATGCGCCGACCTGGTCGGCGATCTCCCTGAAGCGCTGCCAGTCCAGCCTGCGCGAGTACGCGGAGAAGCCTGTCATCACAAGCTTCGGCCTGTGTTCCAGGGCAAGCTGTTCCGCGGCGTCATAATCGATCTCGCCGGTATCCGCATTCAGGCCGTACTGCACCGCGTTGTAAACCCTGCCGGAGACGTTGACCGAGGCGCCATGGGTCAGGTGGCCGCCATGGGCAAGGCTCATTCCCATGATGGTGTCTCCCGGTTGGCACAGCGCCAGGTAAACCGCGCCGTTGGCCTGGGAGCCGGAATGAGGCTGAACATTGGCGTAATCCGCCCCGAATAACTCCTTCGCCCGGTCGATGGCCAGTTGTTCGACCACGTCGACATATTCACAGCCGCCATAATAGCGTTTACCGGGATAGCCTTCGGCATACTTGTTGGTCAGCACCGAACCCTGCGCCTCCAGCACCCTGGGGCTGGCGTTGTTTTCCGATGCTATGAGTTCAATGTGTTCTTCCTGCCTGGTCCTCTCCCCCTGCATGGCCCGGTAGAGTACGTCATCGTACCCTGCGATTTTCATGTCTTTTTCAAACATACCTCACCTTATTGTGTTCATGTCAAAGCGACATTATAAAAGTTCACAAGTATACACACAAAAAAGCCTGCACCCGCGCATACCGGCGTATAATGGCGGTATGACGAATACGGACAAACCGGTGTCACGCCTCACGGCCCTGTTGGACAGGCTCAACTTCATCTCCCGGGCGCCGCGCCTGGCGCAGGCCGCGCCGTTGATGCGCTGGCGCGGCAGGGGCGCTGCTTCCTGCCTGGAGCCTATCAGGCATTCCAGGGAAATCAGGCTGGAAGACCTGCTTTGTATAGAAAGGCAGAAACAGGCGCTGCAATCGAACACCGAACAGTTCCTCAACGATTTTCCCGCCAACAATGTCCTGTTGTGGGGGCCGCGGGGCACCGGCAAGTCTTCCCTGGTGAAGGCCGTTCACAGCGAATACCGGGACCGGGGGCTGCGCCTGGTTGAAGTGGCGCGGGACTGCCTGACCGACCTGCACGACATCAGTGACGAACTGGGCCGGTTCACGGACAAGTTCGTCATATTTTGCGACGACCTGTCGTTTGACGTGAATGATCCCAGTTACAAGACTCTGAAGGTGCTGCTGGACGGATCCGTCAGCGATATTCCGGACAACATCCTCATCTACGCCACCTCCAACCGCCGTCACCTGCTGCCGGAATACAGGTCGGAGAACCTGGAAGCCAGAAACATTGACGGCGAGATCCACCATGGTGAATCCGTGGAAGAGAAGCTCTCCCTGTCGGAACGCTTCGGCATCTGGTTGTCGTTCCATCCGTTCAACCAGGAACAATACCTGCAGATTGCATTCCACTGGCTGGAGCGGACCGGCGTAACCATCGGTGAACCCGGGCAGGTCAGGGAGGCTGCGCTGCAGTGGGCGCTGGAAAAAGGCACGCGCAGCGGCAGGAGCGCGGCGCAGTTTGCCCGCGACTGGGCCGGCAAGACGCTACTGTCCGAACAGCGATGATTTATCCGCAGATGACGCAGATGCGTTAATCTGCGTCATCTGCGGATATTATTTTACTGACCTGGACGACCAACCCGAACAAGGGATGATCGAAATAGTTCAGGTTGTCCGGTTTTATCCTCCTGCTTTCCGTCAGCCTGACGTAGTCCGCCGGGAACCGCCTGTGCCCGGCGGCCTGTGCCGGCATCTCCAGGTCCGGTTGCTGCAGCGTGTCGGGAAAATAGGCAAAATCCACGTCCAGGTGCAGGAAACGGGACTTGCGCAAGCGGACGGTGCCGTCAAAAACCTTCACCGGCGGCGTATATTCCGGCTCTTCCCGTACCTCTCCCGGCTCCGGCTCGACCTCGAGCTGCTCTGCGGCTTTCCTCTCAAACCGGGTGTTGTCAAGATGTACCGCTCTCACATTCCTCGCATCCAGTCCGGGCTGCTGCCAGGCAACGTGGAGCAATGGCCGGTATTCCCGGGATGATGCCAGCACCCGCCTGACGCCCGCCAGCCGGTAATCCTGCCCGGGCAGTACGACATACGGCTTCAGGTCCTCATCTTCCGGCGCACCAGGAGAATCGGCGGATACGGGATCGGCAGTTTCCATGATCAATCCGATGGTTTGATCGCGGGCCGGCAAACCTGGGTTCTCGTACCACCACTCGCCGCCGGCATCCGGTTCGGTGTACGCGAACAGGACCAGCTCCACCCGGTACCAGTCCTCGGCATGCGCGGGGACGGTGAATACCGTCAGTGCGCAATACAGGATGACAATTGCAAACCCGGGACTTGCGGGCATGAAACGCAGGGAAGTTGATCTGATCGGCATCTGTCAATATTTCTTTGTTGCAGATATGCGGTCATCGTAACAAATCAGCCCAGATTGTCGAGGAACCCGTCGAGGAAGCTGAGGCGCGCTTCGGCGCCTGTGAGTTCCTGGTTTATTCTGAGTTTGTTTCCCGCTTCGAGTTTATATATGCGGGGATTGGCCTGGAGCAGGTTTATCAGTCGTTCCCTGTCGAAGTCTGCGTTTTCATCAAAATGGACCCTGCCGCCCTTCTCTCCCAGGTCAATTTTCCGGATTCCCAGGGTACGCGTTCGTTGCTTGAGTTCCGCAATACGGAACAGGTTCCTGAGCGCATCCGGCAACAGGCCAAACCGGTCTATACACTCTTCCTGCAGGTCCCATAACGCGCGCGCCTCTCCTGCGCCGGCTATGCGCTTGTACATGACCAGCCTGGCATGCACGTCGGGCAGGTAGTCCGCCGGGATCAATGCAGGGACGTTCAAATCCACTTCGGTGCCGTGGTCCAGGGGGCGATCCAGCTCCGGCTGGCGTCCGGCTTTCAGGGATGCAACCGCCCGTTCCAGCAGGCTCATGTACAGGCCGAACCCGATCTCCTGGATTTGTCCGCTTTGTTCATCACCCAG
>CAYOEQ010000115.1:2240-6854 GCA_964402775.1 uncultured Enterobacteriaceae bacterium | reverse complement strand
TCCTTGACGAATTCACAAAAATCGGCTGGAGATTTTTTACAGATGGCAAATACGATTTCCCAGTTGATAGCTTCATAATTGTGTATTGCGATATTCCTGAAGCCGACAGCTTTTTTCATTGATTCGCAAACAGCCGACGTTATCACGCCAAGTTTGTCGAGAGTGTTAAAAACATCACCCATTGTCGCAGGGGCAGTTTCGCCGGAAGCGCTGATAATGTGACTGCCGACATCAACACAGAGTTGAACCGCCCGAGTCAGATTGAGTATCAGAATGTCCTGCAGATCGGGTTCTGTCGTTAAACTTTCGCTATCAGGAGGTGTTTTCTCCTGAATACGTTGAATGCATCGGCGCAAGGATTCAAGCTTTTCCGCGACAATTACCCGGTCCATGCGGTTCGCCTCTCAGCCAGTATTCTCTCCCGAAGCGGAAGAAAATCGGCAGTATTAACCAGGTGTTTGGTCAACAGTTCGGCATACACCGTATCTTCGCCCAGCAATCTTTTCCCCTTGAATACCTGCCCCGTAACAGGTTCCGGCGCGTAATACAGGTCAACGATATCCGCCGGACGGCCGAACTCTGATCCTAACGCTTCAATGAGTTCCAATTTCTCACTGCCTGACAGCGGGGAAGCAAACAGCAATCCCAAGTCGATATCACTATGGGGATCAGCCTGGCCCGTAGCCTGTGAACCAAATAATATGGCCAGTTTAAGCTGCGGATAACGGGCAAGAAAGCGGGTTAATCGTTCTTCGGTGTCAGCCATTGCCACATTATAGACCTGTAATGGAAACTGTGCGCCTTCAGTTCTAATCCCCCTCCATCAGTCCTCTGGTAACACCATCATAGAGCGACGCATCGATCATCTCCGGCAGGTGTATGGTCCTGAGATCGGGGATCTCGTCCATACCCTGGACGGGCGCTGTGGGCGGATTGTCCGGTTCGCCGAGTTGTGCGGATCGCTCCGCGTTGGTGGTCCCGATCTTCTGCTTTTCCCTCAGGTACTCCGGCTTGCCGTCCACCTCGCGGAATAACGGCATGACTTCCTCGGCGAACATCTGCATATTCTTCAAGGCCATCCAGTTGGGCATGGGACCGGAGGGCGAGCCGGCGCAGAGCACGCCGCCGGCGCCGAGTTCGTCGCAGTACTCCGCGTAACCTTCCGCCACTGTCTGCGGTGAGCCGACAATGATATAGCCCTGCTTGAGCAGGTCGTCATAGGTCAAATCCATGGGCGCCTTGGCGCCCTTGTCGCGCACGGCAGACCAGTAGCCGCGGAAGGATCGGTCGCTCATGTAACCCGGCGGGAAATAATGGCTGGACTTAATCTTGAGACCGGTATTGAACAGCCACTGCATGTGGGCCTTGGCTTCCCGGTGGGCCTGTTTGTCTGTTTCAGCCACATAAGTGGGTATGGCCGCCATGCACTGGTCTCTCGGCAATTCGTAACCGCAAATTTCCGCTTCCTCCTTTAACTTGTCGAAGGCCCACTTGCACATCCAGGTCGGCGCAAAGATCATCATGTAGGTGTACCGGTTCCTGGCGCATTCACGCAGGGTTTCCAGGGAACCCATACCCGGCAGCCATACCGGTGGGTGGGGCTTCTGTATGGGGCGCGGCCACACGTTGACGTTGGGGATGTAGTAATGTTTGCCCTGCCAGGTAAACGGGCCGGGTTCGGTCCAGGCCTTGAGGATCAATTCGTTGGCCTCCCAGAACCTCTCCACGGAGTCCGTGGGCGGTACGGGATTATTGAAATACTCGCAACCGATGCCGCGCACGAAGCCGGATATGATGCGCCCGCCGGAGATCACGTCCAGCATGGCAATTTCCTCGGCAACCCGCACCGGGTTCCCGTGCAATGGAATGGCATTGCCCACGATGCCGACCGGCATGCGCTGTGTCCGGGTAACCACCATTGCCGCGATCAGGTTGGGAGACGGCATGGTGCCGTAGGCGTTGGCGTGGTGTTCATTGACAATGGCGCCGTCATAACCGTATTTTTCTGCCGCGACCAGGAGATCGATATACTCGTTGTAGAGCTGGTGTCCTCGGGTTGGGTCGTAGTGCTCGTTGGAAAGCGTGACCCAGGATGAGTCGAATTCGCTGGATTTGGGCACGAAACCATAGGGCATCAAATGGAAAAAATAGAATTTCAGCTTGTTCATCGGTCGTTCTCCTCAATGAACTGCAATATTGCAGCAGCGGTGTCATGGGGGCGTTCGATGCAAAGCGCATGGCCCGTTTCCGGAATGGTGACCGTGCCGGCCCCGGGTATCACTTCGGCAAACCGGTCGGCCATTGCACCGGGAACCAGCCGGTCATCCTCGGCCTTCACCACCAGGGCCGGACAGTCGAGTCGTTGCAGGCGATGTTCCAGGGCCAGGTTGTAACGCGGCGACCAGATCAGCTTGGCGAAGGTGGAAGCTTCATAATGGGCCTGGCAGATCTCGTCAAAATCATCCGGGTCCGGCGCCACCGTTTCCAGCGCCGCCTTGTCGTTGAACAGCAATTCGACCAGTTCCTCCGGCAGCAGCTTGAAGAAGTCGACGCCCGGATTGTCGGGCAGGCGCAGCCCGATGGGGACGATCAGGGTCAGCGATTTCAGACGCCGGGGATAATAGGATGCGAATTCCGCCGCGGTCCATCCTCCGAGTGACCAGCCTACCAGGTGGACGCTTTCAATCCCCAGTTCGGCCAGGAACTGATCGTAATGAATCACCAGGTCATTGAAATTTTCCAGCCAGTCCGGACGCGGGGTTTCGCCGAAGCCCGGATGTTCCGGCGCGATGAAATCAACCGATTTTGAGAACCGTTCGTACATGGGTAGCCACATCCGGGTCGAACCGGCACCATGCAGGAACAGCACAGGCTCACCCCTCCCTTCGCGCCGGTAGGCCGTGGTTAATCCGTTTACGTCGATAAACTCCGGTTGCGTATAATAGTTACGCGGCCTGGGGATAGCCATATATATTTCCTCTTATGAACTCACCTTCAGTTTAAAATGCGCCGGCGGGTTTTTTTGTAATATTCTGCCGACGGCCAGCATGGCAGCGATACTGATAATCGCAGAGGCAGAAAAAAGAATAAATGACATATCGTAGTGCCCCGTTTTTTCCAGCAGGTAGCCACCTGAATAGCTTCCCAGGATTGAACCGCCGTAGCCGAATGTAAATATCACGCCCAATGCCTTGCCGGAACTGTGTGAAGGTACGATCATCGCCGCGATACTCATAATGGTCACGATGACCTGCGTGTGCCCCCAGGTGATCATGGTGATGAGAGCAACAGTCACCCACAACGGCATGGATGATACAACCAGTAAAACGAGAATGCCTGCGCCGGCAAGAACACCCCCTGAAATACATAACCAGACTATCCGCCGCAGGTTTGTGCATAAGAAGCCGGTAATTATTGAAGCAGGGATTGCCGCTATGCCGAACATGGTGGCGCTGGCGCCGATTTCCGCCGGTGAATACCTGTAAACCTCGTCCAGAAATACGGGAACCCAGGTAAGCACACCATAGAGTTCGACAAACAGGACGCAGGCGCCGAATGCCAGGAGCATGACAGAGGGGTTGCGCAGCAAATCGGTAATGGTGACGGCGCCTTCATTGCCTGCGGGTTTGTCCGCCCTGGCTGCCTGGGGCAGGTTTTTCAACAGCGGGATGGAAACAATAAAGAGAAGCAGAAAAGACAACGAGTACATGCGCGCGGTCCAGCGCCAGCCCAGTGAATCAGCCAGTATCGGCGTCATAAACAACGCCAGGGCGATTCCGACGCTAAGCGAACCGTTTATGTAGCCGATTCCTTTGCCTACATTCTCAGGCGGCATGTATTTGGGAACGGCATCGACCGCGGCAATAAAGATGATGGCGATACCGATGGAAACCAGTATTCTCAATACCAGCAGGACATGGTAGTTGTTGCCGAACGTTCCCAGGATACCCAGAACGCCCACGCAAAGAAGGCATATGGAGATCACACGCACAGCTCCCCACCTGTCCGTCACGGAACCTGCAGGCAAACTCGCCAGGCACCGGATAACGGTATATGCCGTCATGAATAAACCCGCCTGCGCATAACTGATTTGCAGTTCTTCAACAAAGATTGGGATCATCGAAGGTATTTCAAATACCTTGATGAAGGCAACAAGGATGGCGAAATTAACCAGCCAGATGATTTTCATAAGGAGCCTGCATATAAATTCGTACCTTCAAGAAGCAATTTCAAGCCGAGAATAAAAAGAGACAGATATAAAATTTTATACACCAACTCCTCGGACAACTTGTCCAACAGCCAATAGCCCAGCTTGACCCCCAGCGGAGCAATCGGCATCAATATCAACGATGTCGTTAAATTGCGCATGGTGAACAGGTCCAGGTAACTGTAGGGTATCAGTTTCACGTAATTGATGAAGAAGAAAAACATGACCATGGTGCCGATCATCGTTTTCTTTTCCAGCCGCTGCGGGAGCATATACACGCTCAGCGGCGGGCCGCCGGCGTGCACCTGGGTGCTGGTAAAGCCGGCAACGCCGCCCCAGAAATAACCGCTTGCCTTCCCGGGTCGGGAACTGCGCGCAGACAGGCGCAACCAATGGTTAAGGCTGAA
>CAYOEQ010000115.1:0-2140 GCA_964402775.1 uncultured Enterobacteriaceae bacterium | reverse complement strand
CCTCCTTTGGCTATACCGACAAACAGGACAGCGGGTATGGCAATGAAGTAAAAGAACGGGTCTGTGATAAACTGCATGGCGTGGGCCATTATACAGCCAACTATTGTGAAAGGAGATTTGCAGGCATCCAAACATGAGTTCAGCAAACACATCCAAACTCAGAATAACCCCTGACCGGCTCTGGTCATCTCTCATGGAAATGGCCGAGATAGGGAAAACTGCGCGCGGAGGTTGTAACCGCCAGGCCCTGACCGATGAGGATAAACAGGGAAGAGACCTGTTCGTTTCCTGGTGCGAAGCCGCCGGATGCACTGTTACCGTCGACAACATGGGTAATATCTTTGCCCGGCGTCCGGGCAGGAACAACTCACTGCCCCCTGTTATCGCCGGTTCCCACCTCGATACACAGCCGACCGGCGGGAAATTCGACGGCGTTTACGGCGTGCTTGCCGGACTGGAAGTCATCCGCATACTGAACGACAACAAGCTGGACACGGAACACCCTGTTGAAGTGATCTCCTGGACCAACGAGGAAGGCGCGCGCTTTCCACCGGCCATGCTGGGTTCGGGCGTCTGGGGAGGCGCGTTCGGCCTGGAATACGGGCACAGCCGGACGGACAAGCAAGGCAGGACCGTAAAGGAGGAACTGCAACGGATCGGTTACTTCGGTTCTGCCGCATGCTCGCCAAGACCGCTCAAGGCTGCATTCGAGGTACACATCGAGCAAGGACCCATCCTGGAGCAGGAGGGCATCCGGATCGGCATCGTGAACGGCGTACAGGCGATCGGCTGGTATGACCTGATCATCGGGGGCGTGCCGTGCCACGCGGGAACGACGCCGATGGAGGTGCGTCGGGACCCGTTCATGGCCTTGCACGGGATTCTCGACAAGCTCTACCAGCTCGCCGATGATTTCAAACCCTGGGCAAGAATGACCTTCGGCGATATCAGGGCCGAACCCGGCGCGCGCAATACCGTACCCGAAAGATTGAACATGACCGTCGATATGCGCCACCCCGACCGGGAACAGCTGGTGCATATGGAGCGGATCATGCAGGAGATCGTGGCAAATGAATGCGGCAAATATCGGCTGGCCGGGGAAGTAAGACAGGAACTCGATTCACCCGCGATCAGTTTTCACGAGGATTGCATTAACGCAGTGCGCAATGCGACCGCATCACTGGGGTACTCCTGCAAGGAGATGGTCAGTGGCGCGGGGCACGATTCCGTAAACGTCTCCAGGGTAGCGCCGACCAGCATGATATTCATCCCCTGTGAAGGGGGGTTGAGCCACAACGAGGCTGAAAATGCCCACAGGGAAGACGTGGAGGCCGGCTGCAACGTGCTGCTGCACGCCATGCTGGAGATGGCGATAACCTAGCCAGGCTGCTGTGAGAAGAAGGTCTTGATCTGGTTGGCCAGAGACTTGCAGGCGTTTTCCTGGACCCGCGCCAGCATGGGTATGGGGATGATTATCGCCGGCATGAATGAGGTGCCCTTGGTCTCGGCATTGATTTTGCCGGACAGGGCCAGTTGCTTGAAGTCCCAGATGCTGGCCTCGTAATTGGCCTCATCCTTCCAGTAGGCAAAACCGAAACAACCGCCGCCGCCCGGTCCCACGGCGCAGGACATCGAACCCGAGGAATCGGTCCTTTCAGTGGCGCCGTCTATCCAGACAAAATAACGCAGGTTGAAATCATTGAATTTTGCCGCAATAGCAGGGTTTTCCGCCAGTCGGCCCAGGTTTTTCACGTCCATGGGCGCGGTACTGGTTTCAAAGTACGGATACATGCTGTCGACAAAATCCTTTTCCGGGATCACATTGATCTCGGATTGCCCCTGACCCAGCGACGTGCCCACACAGCTTATGAAATCGTCCTCGGTCTCGTAACTTGCACTGTGCCGGCGTCCCAGCACCACTATTGACTCGCCTCCGGTGATCGCTGTTATGGAAACTTCCCGATACTCGTCGATAACCGTGGTGCTCTTGCACCCCGCAAAGAGGGCCAGCCCGGCTGATAATGTGATGACCGACAGGATTTTCATGCTTGCACGACACCCACTGATACTTGCCACACTACAAATTATAGTTGATCAATCCGCAGATTACGCAGATGGCCGCAGATATGGTTATTGATTC
>CAYOEQ010000114.1:0-6868 GCA_964402775.1 uncultured Enterobacteriaceae bacterium | reverse complement strand
GGGAAGTCAATCAACCCGCGTCCGCAACATCGGATAATGCGTGTTATGCCCGCTGAAAGTCGGGAACAAATCGAAGTCCGCGCCCATGTCGATCATGACGGGTGACTTCAGGGCAATGCTCATGTCCTCCACCGATTCGAACACGACCTCGTTGCCGAGCATGTAACCCAGGCAGGGCAGGTCGGTGGGGTCCTGCCATTTGATCGGCAGGTAGCACATGATGTTGGCGATTCCCGGAAACCCTTTTTCGATTTGCGGATGGTGACTGGTGTAGTAATCGATAAAGTGCTTTACGTCGTTAGCCGGATAATGGTAACGCACCACGTAGGAGATCGGCGCGGTCCATTCCCCCGGTTCGGTCTCATCCCCAACCGGGTAGAACAGCATTTCCATGGCCTCGTGGCCCAGGGTATACGCTGAACCGTTGGCGACGGTTCCCACCAGGCCCTGGAATGTCTCAGATGCCAGGCCCTGTTCGAGGCTTGCAATGTCGCGGTAAACGGTCTGTATGGTGAGGACCTGGCCCTGGCGGTCGTCGTCATAAGGGTCGTCCGCAAACTCCGTGGGTTCATAACGATCAACCCGTTCCACCCCGGGAAGCGCTGCCAGGGCGGATATTTCCTGTTCGGGAAATTTCCCGCCATTGTTGGTTGTTGCCGCCGTGTCGGCGCTGAAGATAAGAAAATGAGCGATGGACATGTGTGGATTCTCCCCTGTTTGATCCGTTACGTGATTTTAATTGACGCCGGGAAGTATTATCATCGACGGTGCCGGAATTTTCCAGGGGAAAGTCATGTATCAAATCATTAAACAGAACATCGCAAGGTTATCCGTATTATTTCTGACATTTATGGTCACGGGTCCGGGTAACGCCTACCAACCCGATGCGCCTTTCCGCAAGGCCATGCAGGAAAATGCCGAAGCATGGAAGAAGGAAGACCGGGCCATCGATAAAAAACTGGCGGAACTCGAAAAACGCTTCGGGAAAAAGCCCAACATCATCTATGTGCTCGGTGATGACGTGGGTTGGGGCGAACTGGGTTCCTACCTGGGCGGCAAGCTGCGCGGCACGCCCACCCCCAACCTGGACGGCTTGGCGCAGCAGGGCATGCAGTTCCTCGCTCATTATTCCGAGCCGTCCTGCACCCCTACGCGGCTGGCATTGTTGACCGGACGCCATCCGGTGCGCACCGGGGTTGACATCGTGCTCTGGCCGGGGCAGACGCAAGGACTGGCCCCTGAAGAGGTAACCGTCGCTGAAATGCTCTCTGCAGCCGGTTACCACACCGCCATGTTCGGCAAGTGGCACGTGGGCGACCTGGAGCGCCATGCGCCGGAGAACCAGGGTTTCGATTATGCCTATTACGGCCTCTACAACGGCGCGATCTATTCCTGGGTCAACCAGGATGCGTTCTACCAGGCGCAGACCGTGGACGGCGTCGGCCATTTTTACGACTTCCCTGGCTCATTTGAGGACTACCACAAGAAGTATGGCATCGAGATTTTGGGCGCGCTGGAAGGCATCAAGGGCCAGGGCCGCCGGGAGGTCGCACCCATGTCCGCCGAATCCATGGTGGAAATGGAGGAGCAGTCCATCATCAAGATCAAGGAATTTATCAGGGAGAAGGCCCAAACGGATAAACCGTTCTTCCTGTACTGGGGGACGTATGCCCAGCAGATGGCCTCATCCCCGCGGGAATACCGGTTCGGTGAAGGGCAGGATGCCCGCAACAACCAGGCGGCGCAACTGGCCCAGCACGATGACTATATCCGCCAGTTGCTCGATACGGTAAAAGAAGCCGGCATAGAAGAGAATACGCTGATTATGTGGGTGAGTGACAACGGGCCCATGTACAGCTTCTGGCCCAGCGCCGGCTATTCCTGGCTGCGCGGCGCCAAGGGAGAGGTCTATGAAGGCGGCGTGCGCACACCGGGGTTTGCCGTATGGCCCGGCATGATAGAACCCGGACAGCAGCCGCTGGACATGATCTCGGTGACCGACCTGTTCGTCACCGCGGCCCGCATTGCCGGCGCCGAGGAGCAAATTCCCGCAGACCGGGTTATCGACAGCATCGATCAACTGCCCCTGCTCCTCAACGGCGAGGGCAGCGGGCGCAGGAATTACATGTTTTATTACAGCGGCAAGGACCTCAAGGCCGTGCGCATGGAAGACCAAAAGCTGCATATCATCCCCGGTTCCAGGGGCGGCCTGCCCAACTACGAACTGTACAATATCGCCCGCGATCCTGCGGAAAAATTCGGCGCCATGTACAGCCACCTGTGGGCCATCGTGCCGTTTCAACGCATGGTCGGGTCGCACATGGGGTTGATACAAAAATATCCGCACAGGGATATCAAGTCCGGGTTGTTTTGAATGTTGGGGGACAGATTTGAAATCTGTCCCCAGCCGGTGCGAAGGAACACAGGAGGGTGTTGTAATTGAATTGTCACAGTTGTAAAATAAACACTTTACATGTAAGCATTTACATTTTGCATCATTGGCCGACGTATGACGGCCGCCATAACAAAGCGGGGAATAATATAATGATAAACAAATTCATACTGAGAACGTTGCCTGTTCTGGCTGTAATAGCTTTAAATCCGTTGTTTGTAGCCGCCCAGATCGAGGAAATTGTCGTGACGGCGCAGAAGCGGGCTGAATCCCTGCAGGACGTGCCCATCTCGGTGCAGGCCTTTACCGGTGAAAACCTGGATGAACTGGGCGTGCAGAGCGCAGAAGATATCATGCAGCACGTGCCCAACGCGTCGGTCCTGCCGCAGGGCGGTTCAAAAATGAACTACTACATCCGCGGCGTAGGGACCGCGGATTTCCACCTGAACGTGGTCGGCGCGGTAGGCGTTTACCTCGATGACGTGGCGCTGAATTCCCCTTTCGCGGTCACCTTCAACACCTTTGACATGGAACGGGTGGAAGTGTTGCGGGGTCCCCAGAATACGCTGTTCGGGCGCAATACCACGGGCGGCGCGGTGAACTATATCAGCCGCAAACCGAACGTGGACGAAGGGCTGAACGGTTATATCGAGGCGGGTTATGGCCGGTTTGATCAATTTGACATAGAGGCAGGCGGCGGTATGGCCCTGGGTGAAAACGCGGCGGCGCGCATCGCTGTTTCCAGCAATATCAGTGACGGCGGTTTTGACAATCTGACCCTGGGCAAGGATACCGGCAGTTACCAGCGCCAGGCCATCCGCGGCCAGTTCCGCATACAGCCCGACGAAAGCTGGGACCTGCTGCTGAACGTCCACGGCGGCATATCCCGCAGCAACCCGGACCCTTTCAAGAATGTCGGCCTGCATGACCCGGCGAACCGGTTTGCCGACTGCGCGGTTCCGTACGATGACCTGATTCCCCAGAACAACCCCAACTGTGTCGACTCGACGGGGTTTAACCATCAATACGATGACTGGGAAGATGTGTACGGCAACCTGGAGCACAAGGAAAATGTCGACCTCTGGGGGACCTCTTTCCGGGCACAGTGGGACCTGGATGCATTCACGGTAGTATCGGTCACTGCCTTTGAAGAGTTCGACGTGGAATACGCCGAAGATTCGGACGGCAGCCCGAATAGCGGCTTCCAGTTCTACCAGGATGCCACGTACGACCAGTGGTCCCAGGAACTGCGGCTGCAGTCTGCACCTGAGGGGGTAGTGCGCTGGATAGCCGGGTTTTACTGGTTTCTCGAGGAGGCGGAATACGCGACCGTGGTGCGCAGGACACCGGCGGAGTTTGCGCCCGCAAGCCACGGGAGTTTCAATATTACTCCGAATACCCATGTTACCCAGGACAACGAGGTCTATTCCGTTTACGGCCAGGTGGAATACGATATGCAGCCCAACGTTACTGCTACCGCCGGTCTGAGGTGGACCAAGGAAACCAAGAAAGGACTGAACAACCCGTCAGTGCGTTGCGTGGGCAACGTCGGCGGCCCGCCATTCTGCCCGCGGGTCGGCGATTCGTTCTTCCTCGGTCTGGACACGATACCCGAATTGCCGGGCCTGTTCATACCGCCTGCCGAGGTGCTCGATTACGATTCGACGGACTGGGGCGCCAGGTTTGCCGTTGACTGGCAGGCCAATGACGACACGTTGCTGTACGGCAGCATATCCCGCGGTTTCAAGGCCGGCGGTTTCAGCCTGGCTGCCCTGGCGGCATTGACCGGCGGCGCCGCCCAGAGTGTGGCACCGGAAATCCTGTGGGCCTATGAAATAGGCTTCAAGACATCATGGCTGGATGATTCATTGCAGTTGAACGGCGCAATTTTCTATTACGACTGGACGGACCTGCAATCATTCGAGGTGTTCGTCGAACCGACGGAAGCGTGCCTGTTCGCCTGCCTGATCAACATACCTGAGGCCAGCCTGAAAGGCGGTGAACTGGAATTGCAATGGGCCCCGGCCGGGGGTTGGTTGCTGGTTGCAGGCGTTGGCCTGGCTGATGGCGAAATCGATGATGCAGGGAACATACCCGGCACCCAAAAAGGCAACGAGCTGACGAATACGCCGGACCTTACATTCAACGGGCTGGCCCGCAAAGAGATAGTCACCTCAGCCGGCACATTTGCAATACAGGCAAGCTGGAACTACAAGGACGAGGTGTATTACGGCCTTGCCAACATACCGAACCTGAGTCAACCGGATGGCATCTGGCATCTCAATGCACGGGCCTCGTTCCGGTTCGGCCCCGGCGAGCGTTATGAAGTGGCTGCCTGGGGCAAGAACCTGAACGGCGAAGAATACTGCCGGGGGATGACGAGTCTCCAGGGCCTGGTCGATAGCAACCTGTGCCTGCCCAATCTGTCTGAACCTACTTACGGTATAACCGCTGCCGTAAGGTTTGAATAAGTCTTAGCAGTTTTTCCTTCCGGGCTGAAACCGCTGCCGCTGAAGCAGCGGTCAAGCCCGGAAATGAAGAGCGTTACATGGCAGCTGACAAATCTGAATCCCGCAAACCATTAAAATTTCTGCAACCCTACATCGATGCCAGGTGGGGCATAAAGAACCACTGGTATCCGGCCCTGTTCAGTCATGAAGTCAAGGAGGATGAAGTAAAGGGAATTCAGATAGCGGGAGAACCCATTGCCCTGCGAAGGGCCAACGGCAGGGTTTATGCGCTACGGGACGAATGTCTGCACCGGGGGGTGCGGATTTCGGCCCGCCCCACCTGTTTTACCAAGGACACCATCTCGTGCTGGTACCACGGTTTTACCTACGACCTGGAAAGCGGCGACCTGTGCGATATCATCGCCTCACAGGAAGATCCGTTAATCGGCAAGGTGTCCCTGCGTACCTACCCGGTCGAGGAAGTGAACGGGATGATCTTTGTTTTCATCGGCGATGAGGACTACCCGAGACAGCCGCTTGCGCACGATGTGCCCGCCCGGGTTGCCGATGATTACGAGTACAGGACCGCGTACCTGCTGGATGAGGACACGGTATTGCTGGGCATCCGCCGGCACTGCGTCGGCAACTGGCGCCTGGCGACGGAAAGCGGCGGCGACCCCGGCCATTTCCTCATTCACCGCTTGTCGCCCCTGGTATTATCCCAGAGTTTTTCACTGCCCCTGTCCGCCCGGCTGACAGGGCCGGACTCCGTCATCGTCAACGACAGTGAGTGGCCGAAAAGCATCGCGTTGGACTACGACACGCTGGAGCACGTCATGGAGAACAAGCGCCTGGGCGTGAAAACCTACGGTGATACCGTGCCTGCCGGTCTGAACGTGTCGCTGTACCTGCCCGGGGTGTTATACGTGGAAAACTGGCCGACGCGCGGGTTGGCCCAGTATGAATGGTATGTTCCGGCAGACGACGGTCACCACGTCTATTGGCAGGTGATCGCTGCGACCTGTAAAACCGATGAGGAACGACAGGATTTCAAAGTGCAGTATGATAATTGCTGGGAAGAACTGGCGTTGAAATCCGGTTTTAACGATGATGACATATTTGCCCGGGAGGCAACGGAGCATTTCTATGAGGATGACAGGGGCTGGGAGGAGGAAACCCTGTTTTCCCTGGACCAGTTTGTCGTGGCTTGGCGCAAACTGGTAATAGAACATGCCCGGGGGATACAACCCCCACCCGGGAGGAGGACAGGTTAACAATGCAGGCGAGAGACATACCCGGCGCGGCAAGCAGGTACGCCGACGTCAATGGAATCAAAACGCATTACTACGAGGCAGGCGCCGGTGAGGCGTTGATCCTGCTGCACGGCGGCGGCGCCGGCGCCGACAGTTTCGGCAACTGGCGCGGTTGCCTGGCCGCTTTTGCCGAACACTTTCACGTGTATGCCGTCGACATGCCCGGCTTCGGTTTCACCGGCAAGCCGGCCCCCGGGGACTATTCGTATACCCAGCAGGCTCGCAACGAACACATTATTGCTGTGATAGAGGCCCTGGGGTTGGCATCGGTGAACCTGATCGGCAATTCCATGGGCGGCTGCACCTCGATGGGTGTCGCGGTAGAACGCCCCGACCTTGTGAACAAACTGGTATTGATGGGCAGCGCCGGCGTGCGTGCGCCGATTACCGACGAGTTGAAGGCAATAATGAATTACGACTACACCACGGATGGTATGGTCAGGATCATACGCGGCCTCACCAACCCGGATTTTGCATTTGATGACGAACTCGTGAATTACCGTCATGGCCTGTCGATACGGGAAGATACCAAACAGGCTTATAACGCGGTGATGGGCTGGATACGGGAACAGGGCGGCCTTTATTATGAAGATGAATACATGGCCCGTATCACCCACAAGACGCTGGTTGTGAACGGCAAGCTGGACAAGGTGGTGCCGTTGAGCAGCGCATACAGGCTGCTGGAACTGATTGAACGTTCCTGGGGTTACATC